>NZ_CP132910.1:4675000-4975000 GCF_030846775.1 Geothrix sp. 21YS21S-2 | reverse complement strand
GGCGAGGGCCTCCCCCTGGGGACCTTCCAGGGCGCCGGCCACCTGGCTGATCATGTCGTCGAAGTCGAACAGCCCCTCCTCGGCCTTGAAGCGGCGGAGCTCGGCGCGCAGCGGAGGCAGGAAGGCGGCGACCAGGATCGCCTTGAAGTTGGCCAGCTCGCGCACCGCCCGGGCCAGGTCGGCGGCCTCGCCGCCGAGGCCGTCCACGGAGAAGGGACCCAGCTTGTCCAGGAGCTGGACCTTGATCCAGTCCCCGTCCAGCCAGAACTCCTCGGGAGTGCCCTGCAGGAACAGCTCCAGGCGCGGGAGGATCAGGTTCAGGCGGTTCTTGATGGCGGTGGCGCCTTCGGGGAAGCCGAACGGTTTGGGGTCGGCCAGGAACGCCTGGGCCAGGGCCACCGGGAAGGCGCTCAGGAAACTGCGGGCGTCCGCGAATGCGGGCAGGTCGAGCTGGTCCTCCTTGAGGGCCTCCTTGAGCAGGTCCCGCAGGTCCGCGGGGGTGCCCAGGAACCGCAGGGCGACCCGGAGGAGGTTCGCCTGCCGGGTGGCGAAGTCCGTGCGCAGCATGGTCGTGAACGCCCGGTCGAAGGCCTCGTCGCTGGCGATGGTCTCCTGCTGGAAGAGCTGGCCGCCTTCGAAGGCGCTGTCCTTGAGGACCTGCTGGCAGAAGCCGTGGATGGTGGAGATGGTCGCCCGGTCGAAGGCCATGAGGGCGGCAACGAGGCGGGCCTTCAGCTCCGGCGTGAGCTCGCAGGGGACTTCGCCCGGCTGGACCTGGTCCATGTCCAGGGCCACCAGCCCGGCCAGCTTGTCGCGCACCCGGGCCTTCAGCTCCAGGGTGGCCTTCTTCGTGAAGGTCACCACCAGGATGTTCTCCAGGGCGGTGCCCTCCAGGATGAGCTGGACGATGAGGTGTTCCAGGGTGTAGGTCTTGCCGGTGCCGGCGCTGGCCTCGATGGCGCAGGAGCCTGCGATGCCTTCCAGAAGGGCGGGTTTGCCGAACGTGACCATCAGGCCCCCTCCCCTGCCACACCGCACACGAGGTCCAGGTAGTCCTTGAGCCGGAGGTCCATGATGGCCTTGGGATCGGCGGGCGGGGGGTAGCCGGCGGGATCGGGGACGGGCCCGCGCACGGTGCTGAACGGGGTCGGCACGGGGCCATTGAGGCTCTCGTCCACGAAGGCCAGGATGCTTTCCCGGCTGAGCTTCTCCGGCCACCCCTTGAGGACCGCCTCGATGGGCAGGAGCACCGCGTGGTCGCGGTCGAGGAGGTCCTCCAGCCAGGCCCGCAGGCGTTCCCGGGCCTGCTCCGGCGCCAGGGCCGGAAAGCGGAAGGTGAATTCCTGCTGGCCGCTCACCGCGGCTTCGAAGACGAACCGCGCCAGGTGCTCCCCGTGGGACGCATCGACGCAGGCCAGCACGTGGTGGTCCACGAAGGCGGCCAGGGCCTTCTTCTGGACCTTGCCCAGGGCGGACGCGGAGGGGCGCTTGCCGGTCTCCAGGAAGAGGGAGCCCCCGAACTGCACCCGCAGGTCGCCGCCCAGCTCCACCGTGCGCTCCTCGCCGGCGACCCGCACGGTCAGGGTCAGGGGCGGCAGGGCGTGATCGATGGCCTCGGCGCCGGACCGGTTGCCGCCCAGGCGCCAGGTTTCGGGGCGGCCGGGGGTGTTCCGGAGGTAGGTGACCCAGTTCCGGATGACCTGCAGGTTGGCGCCCCGCTCCGCCTCGGAGAACACCCCGAAGGGCGCGGCGCCTTCGGACTGGAGGCGCTTGAGGCAGCGGTCGTAGACCGCCTCGGCCGGCTCGAGGCCGGTCAGGGCCCCCAGGGCGACCTCGCGCTGCAGGGCCCAGGACTCCAGGAAGTCGCTCTGGAAGGGTTCGTTCTCCACCGCTGCCCGGTCCGCCAGGTCCCGCTTGCGCAGGCCCAGGCGCACGGCGGCGGCGCCGGTGAGGGGGCACTCCAGGAAGGTGCGGAGGTCGGAGAGGCTGAGCTTGATGACCTCCCTGGCGCCGGAGGCCTCGGGCACCCCGGGGGTGTCCAGGGCCGCGCGCAGGGTGCCGGCGGCATCCTGCCGCAGGTCGCCCACGCGCGGGGGCATGACCACGCCCTGGGCCCTGGCCTGGTTGCCCAGCCACAGGGCCCGGGCCTCCTTCTCGGCGGCTTCCGAGCAGGTGCGCAGCCGCCCGCCGCCCGGGAACCAGCCGGGGAAATAGGCCGCGTCGAAGCGCCGCAGGGGATGGGTCTCCAGGAAGGGGTCCCGCTTTTTCGCGGGCGCCCATTCCGGCGCGAGGTAGGCGGCCAGCAGCTGGCGGAACTCCTTGTAGAGGCCCGAAGGCTCGAAGGGCTCGCCGCTGAGCTCGTCCAGGGCCACGTAGCTGAGCACCAGGTGGTCCCGGGCGGACAGGAGCATCTCCAGGAACAGGTACTTCTCCTTCTCCGTCTGGCTCACGTCGCCGGGACGGCGGCCCTCGGCGCGCAGGTCGAGGGCGTTCCTCGGGTTGCGGGTGGGGAAGCTGCCCTCGCCGTTGCCCATGAGGAAGATGGCCCGGAAGGGGATGGCGCGCATGGCGGCGTACGAGGTCACCACGACCCCCCGTGCCAGGTTCGCGGGCTGCTCGTCCTTGAGGCGCTCCAGGGCCTCCAGGGCCAGGTGGCGGGCGGCGATGAAGTCCATGCGGGGCAGCGCCAGGGCCGGGGGCAGGCGTTCGAACATCCGGTCCAGGTAGCCCTTGATGCGGTCCAGGGCCTTGAGCACCGCCTCGGCCTCGTCGCCTTCGTCCACGGCGAGCCACTTCTCCAGGTAGCCGAACAGGCGGCGGGGCCAGGCCCCGGGCTCGGCGGCCAGGCCGGCCAGGTCCCGGGCGTCCCCGCAGAGGCCGCGGACCTCGGCGATGAAGACCGTGGCCGGGCCCTCGTCCCGCGCCCCGTTCACACGGTAGGTGTCGTCCCCCGACCGGAAGTCCGCGCCTTCGGTCATGAAGGCGCCCAGCACCAGGCGCTTGAGGCCCTGGTCCCAGTTCAGGGCGTCCTCGGCCAGGTACGTGCCCGCCCAGTCCGCGCGGTCGGCGCCCCGGACGATGCCGAACTCCTCGCTCCACCGCTCCCAGGCGCCGGTGTCCAGGTCGCCGGAGCGGCGGCGCAGGGCGGGGTGCAGGAGGACGCGCAGGACGGCGGCACGGGTGAGGCCGGAGGTGGGCAGGGCCAGCAGCAGCTCCACGGCCTCCAGGGTCTCCCGCAGGATGGGGAAGGCGCCGGTGCCCTGCACCATGGGGATCTGGCGGGCGTCGTGGAAGGCGGCCTGGAGGTGGGCGTAATAGGTCTCCTGGTCGCCGGGCGGCACCACCACGGCGATCTCGGAGAAATGCAGCGGGCGGTCCGTCTGGGCGTGCAGCTCCAGCAGGCGCCAGATTTCCGAGGCCACGACCTCGGCTTCGCGCCTGGGGCTGGGGCAGGCGAGGCAGCGCACGCTGTCGTCCGGCCCCGACCCCTCGGCGGCGTCGGGCTCCTTGTAGAGCAGGATGTCCCGCTGGAGCCGGCCCAGGAGGGTCGAAGCGCCGGGCAGCTCGAAGGCGGAGGTGAAGTCGCAGTCGCTCACCTCGTTGAGCAGGCGGATCTTCTCGCGGCCCGGGCGGCCCCACAGGCGCAGGGCGAGCGGGCCGTCGACGGCAAGGCGGTAGGGATCCTCGGTGGTCGCGTCCCAGGCGCCGGCCCGGGCCGCCTCCCGCTTGGGATGGCCCGTCCACAGCCGGTTCCGGCCCGTGTCCAGGTCCTCCCAGAACTCCCCGCAGGGGTTGAGGGCGTAGAGGTGGAGGGTCGTGTCCGGCAGCGGCGCGAAGGCCTGGAAGATCTGCTGGTAGGCCTGGGCCACGTGGGTCAGGCCGAAGGCGTGGATGGCCCGGGGGAGCTTCATGCCCTCGAAGCGCGATCCCCTGATGAGTTCGAGGAGCGTGAGATGGCGCGCCGGCTGGCCCGCGGTGTCCAGGACCCGCACGACTTCCAGCCAGAGGCGGGACTGCCAGGTCTCCAGGCCGGGGTCCGCGGTGACCTTGCGCCCCGCGCGCCAGGCGTCGATCCAGTCCGGCCGGCTCATCTGGTATTCCTCGAAGACCTTGGCCAGCTCGGTGGCCAGCTGAACGCGCTTGAGCTGCCCGGTCTCCGTGCCCAGGTAGTCCCGCACCGGCACCATGTCCGGCTGGGCCAGCAGCCCCCGGTCCCCCAGGATGCCGAGAAGCCCGGCCCGGATGAGGTCGAAGGCCAGCAGCTTCCGGCCGTCGTCCACCAGGAGGTCCTTCCACAGCCCATCCAGATAGGTGAACTCGATGTTCGCCGCCACGCCCAGCTCCCGGGCCAGGGCCTGGCGGAGGTATTCCTTGAAATACGGGTTGGGGGCCACCAGGTGGATGGGCTCCCAGGGGCCCCGGCCCGCGGCCCGCTCGGCCCGCACCCGGGAGGCGAGGAGGTCGAGCAGGGCTTCGGTGCGGTTGGAGTAGGTCAGCTCGAGCATGGGTGTCCTGGGGGCATCTCACTAAAATACGCTGCCGCCGGGGGAGGACGATCCAAAAAGGCCGCGGCCTCGACGGGGTCAGGCGCCGCTGCCCGTGGAACCGGCGAGGAACTCGGCGAACCGCCGGTCCCCGGGCGCCAGGTCCAGGCGGAGCAGCTCGGGGACGGACACCCAGGCCAGGGCCGCGTGCTCCAGGCAGGCGGGCTCACCGTCGAAGACCACCGGGTGGAACTCGATGACGAAGCGCGAGCCGGGATCGTCGATGGTGAAGAGCTGCTCCCCGCAGGCGAGCACGTCCACGCCCAGCTCCTCGGCAAGTTCCCGCCGGGCGGCGTCCTGGGCGGATTCGCCGGGCTCCAGCTTGCCGCCGGGGAATTCCCAGAGGCCGCCGTGGCGCTTGTCCGCCGGGCGCTGGCAGAGCAGGAACCGGTCGGCCCTCCGGGCCACGGCGGCCACCACGCGGATCTTTTCGTTCTTCGTCACGGGTTGACCACCAGCTTCGAGCCTACCAGAGGCCATGGGCGGGTCCCGGACGGTCCAGGATAGAATCCACCCAGGCACAAGGAGTCGTGAACCATGGACCTGGGTCTGAACGGCAGGATCATCCTCATCACCGGCGGCTCCAAGGGCATCGGCCTGGCCTGCGCCTCCGCCTTCGCCGCGGAAGGCTGCCGGGTCGCCATCTGCTCCCGCTCCCAGGCCAACGTGGACCAGGCCCTGGCGGGGCTGCCGGGGGCCGTGGGGTTCGTGGCGGACTGCTCGGACGCCGAGGCCGCGGCGGCGCTGGTGGAAGCCGTGGAGACGCGGCTGGGGCCGGTGGACGTGCTGGTGAGCAGCGCGGGAGCCGCCCGGCAATCCCCGCCCGATGACCTGACGCCCGCGGCCTGGCGGGCCGCCATGGACGGGAAGTATTTCTCCACCATCAACGTCGTGGACCCCATGGTGAAGCGCATGGCCGCCCGGGGGCGCGGCGTGATCCTCAACGTCATCGGTTCCGGAGGGCGGGTCGCCTCGCCGGTCCACCTTCCCGGAGGCGCCGCCAACGCGGCGCTCATGCTGGCCACCGCCGGCCTGGGAGCGGCCTACGCGCCCAGGGGGGTGCGGGTCGTGGGGATCAATCCCGGCATGACGGAAACCGGCCGGGTCGCCACCCGGCTCGACGCCGACGCGAAGCGGCTGGGCATCTCGGTGGAGGAGGCCCGGCAGCGGAACGTGGAGAAGATCCCCATGGGCCGCCTGGCGACGCCCAAGGAGATCGCCGAGACGCTCGTCTTCCTGGCTTCGGACCGGGCGAGCTACATCACGGGGGTCACCCTCACCATGGATGGGGCGCGGAACCCGGTCGTCCTGTGACCAGGATGGACCGGGCGACGATGGCCGGCCTGACGTTCCAGGAATTTGCAATTGGAATGCAAATTCCTGGAAACCGAATCATTCCACGAATGGGGGCCACGCAGGATCCGGGGACCATTTCCCCGTGGGGGACAGTGACGAGCTTCCGTATCGACGCGAGAGCCATGGGCGGCCCCTAACGCCGCCCAACTGCGGTCACATAGAGCGGCACTTCCCGCTGCAGATCGATCCCCAGCAGCGCCGCCACGTCGGGGTCCTGGAACGCCCCGACGCCGCAGACGCCCAGGCCCAGTGCCGTACCCTGGAGGTAGAGCCCCTCCCCCACCACGCCCGCCCGGATGTTGGCATACCGGTAGCCCCGGTCCCCGTCGGGCAGGAACAGGTCCTTCCATGCCACGGTCTTCACGAAGACCACGTTGGCGGTGGCGCAGAAGTCCTGCTGCACGCAGGCGGCCTCGCAGGTGCGGGAGAAGTCCCCGGCCTTCACCAGGCGGAGGGCGTGGGCGCCGGGGAGGTAGCGGTAGACGCCGGGCGGGAGGCCCTTCACGTTCCGAACGACCGGGTAGAGGCCCAGCGGGGCCGTGCCGGCCAGGAGGGGGTCGGTGGTGCCCCGGGAGCCGCTGGACGCGGCGCACAGGGCGGAGAGCTCCTCCAGGGTCACGGGGCCGGGAAGGTAGTTGCGCTCGGAGCGGCGGGCCCGGGCGGCCGGGAGGAACGGTAGGCCGGCGGCGGGAGGGGGGAGGGCGAGGTCGCCGGGGGCCGGGGGCTCCGGGGGTTCGGCGCGGGGCGGCAGCGCGAGCTTGCCGCCGGCGACCCGCAGGGAGGTGCCGCCGTGGATGAGGTCCACGAAGGTGCCCTTGCCCGGCGCGGCGGTCTCGGAGCGGAACGCGGGGTCGTCCTTGTCCGCCTTCTCGCGGGTAAGGGGCATGACGAGGAGGGGGGCTTCGGTGGCGGGTTCCAGGCCCAGGACCAGTTGGAGCGCCCGGTCATCGAACCGGCCGATCATGGGGGACAGCCAGCCCTGGGAGGCGGCGGCCAGGGCCAGGTTGTAGGCGGCGTGGCCGGTGTCCATGGCCACGTAGCGGTAGGCGCGCTCCTGGTACTTGAAGGCGGTGCGGGCGAACGTGGTGGTGAGGATCAGGACGGCGGGGGCCTTGTCGAAATACCTCGCGCCGCCGCAGGCCATGGCGATCCGGTTGGACTCCGAGCGGTCCTTCACCCGGACCAGGGCGGCCCGCTTGGGGTGGTAGTAGTAGATGCCCCGGGCCAGGCCCTGGACGCCACTGGCGGCCACGTAGACGTTCACGGGGTACAGCGCCCCGGCGCTGGGGGCGGTGCGGAGGTCGTAGGTGAAGTTGGGGCGCTGGATGGTCGCGCTGATGCCCTGGGCGTGGAAGAGGATCAGGCTCAGCTGCGCCAGGTCCAGGGGGCCCTGGGCGGCCAGGGGGCGGCCGGTGCGCCATGCGTCGTAGGCGGCGAGCACCCCGGGGCCGTCCACGGGCAGGGCCCCGGGGAGGGGGACCGCCTCCCCGGGGTAGGTCTTGTACAGCGGGGGGCGGGCCTCGAGGGTGAGGCCGGGGAGGGCGTTGCGGGCGGGGAAGGAGCTGCCCTCGTGGTACCACTGCGCCAGGGGGAGGGACGCGCCGTCGCCCTGAACCCAGCGCACGGGCACCTGGCCCCCCTGCCCCACGTCCGTGGCGCGGACGTCCCCTCCGGCGGTGAGCAGGGTGATGTGCCGGGAGCCCTGGCGCATGCCCAGGAGGAAGACCAGGGCCACGCAGGCGCCGCCTGCGGCCGTGTAGCCCGTCCAGCGAACTCCGGCCACGAAGCGGGTCCGCCCCGGCGCCACGAGGCCCTCCGGCGCCCGCCGGCGCAGGAAGGCGGCGACGTTGCGCCAGTGCAGCACCACGTGGGCAAGGGTCAGGAGCAGGAGGAGGTAGCCGGGCAGGTAGTGCCAGTCGAAGACCGGGAGCTCCTGCCGGGCCACCCAGAAGATGCCCGTCCCCACCACCAGGAGGAAGTAGACGAGGGTGACGATGCTGAGGCCGACGGTCACGCTTACACGGGTGGGCAGGCGGCCCAGGGCGGTCCTCAGGACCAGCCAGAAGAGCCAAAGGATCAGGGGTGCGGGCACAAGGATCAGCTTGAGGGGCGGCAAGACGGCCTCCTGGACGGGATGGACTTGGGGGAATGTCCGGATTATAGCCGGGCCTTGCCCCGGGCCGGGGTTCAGGCCCTGCTGCATCACCTTCGTCTGGAAGTCGTGGGAGGAATTTCCGGAGCCGTAATCCGGATTCTCAAACCACTACGGTTTGGGCGCCAGCACGGCGATGGTCAACCTCGACACGCAGGTGAGGTCCCCCGCGTCGTCCCGCATCTCGATCGACCACACCTGGGTGCTGCGGCCCAGGTGGACGGGGCGGGCCACGCCGGTCACCCACCCCTGGGAGACGCTCTTGAGGTGGTTGGCGTTGATGTCGATGCCCACGGCGGCATGGCCCGCGGGCGCCGCGAAGCCCGCGGCGCAGGAGCCCAGGGTCTCGGCCAGCACCACGCTGACGCCGCCGTGGAGGATGCCGAAGGGCTGGCGGGTGCGCTCGTCCACCGGCACCCGGCCCATGAGGCAGTCCTCGCCGATTTCCAGGAACTCGATCCCCAGCCATTCGACGGTGGTTTTTTGACTCATGGCGGTGAGGATTTCGAGGGAGATGGGCTGCTTCCAGATGGCCATGGGGGGTCCTTTGTCATTAAAGATGGTATTCCCAGATATTAACAATTAGCGGTGACCTGGCCTCCCGGATCGGGGGGCGGGGTCCATCCATCATGACTCAACCAATAACCATCCAAGGAGCCCTATACTGGCATCGTTGGATGCGAGCGAGGAGCCGGGATGCCGAGTCGGGAAGAGACCAGCACGCTGCTTGACCGCCTGGAGACGATCCTGGGTCGCCTGGAGGCCGACATGCCGGTCTGGAACGAGGGCGCGGCCCTGCTGGTCCAGCTGGAGTCCACCCTCCACCGCCTGGACAGTGCCGATGTCCGGTCCCGCGGCGCCTCCGTGTCCCGCCTGGAGGCCGTCGCCGCCCAGGGGCGGCTCCTGGAGCGGCACCTGGCCGACGCGCTCCGGGAAGCAGACGCGATCACATCCGGAGGAGCTTGACCTCGCCGGGCTGGAAGCTCATGGAGAGGTTCCCGTGGGTGTCGAAGTCGTTCACGTCCCGGGCGGGGCCGTGGGTGGAGAAGAGCTGCGAGCCCCGGCGGGCGGCGTTGCCCGAGGCCCTGCGCAGGGCGTCCAGGTGGACCGTCAGGTACTGCGGGTTGTGGACGTCGGTGTTGGCCACCACCACGAACACGCCCCCCTCCGGGACCATGGTCCCGCGCCGGGCGTCGTCCACGAACCCGAAGGCGATGCCGGGATCCCGGGGCGAGTTGAAGCCCAGCGGGATCGAGTTCTCCAGGCGGGTGAAGGTGGCGAGGTGCTCCCGCCGGAACGCCGACACCCAGGCCAGCTGGTCGGGCAGCTCCCACCGCCCCTGGTTCAGGTAGTGGAGGGCGTACCGGTCGAAGAGGGCGAGGCGGCCGTAGTACGGGTCCTTGGGATCCAGCTGGTAGGCCTCGTTGGGGCGGCAGTCCAGGCCGGTGTTCATGGGCTGGAGCTCGAAGACCTCCTGGCCCGAGTTGATGAAGGGCACGCCGTTGGGCATGAACAGGTTCAGGATCGTGAGCATGCGCGACAGGGACCGGCCCCCTTCCCGCGCGGCCAGCCTGGGCGTATCGTGGGTCTCGCCGCAGGCGTAGACCGGGCACGGGAGGTTGCGGGCCTCGTACATGTAGTGGTGGGTCCTGAACTCCAGGACGCGGGGTTCCTGGAGGAAGCCGTCGCCCAGGATCATGTTGTAGCCCAGTTCCTTGGCGGTGGCGGCGCGCTCGATCTCCATCTCCTCGGCGATGAAGCAGAAGTGCGGATCCACGTGGCGGGCCCCGCGGATGATGCGCTCAACCAGCTCCCGGGGAAGGGCGTGGCCCATGTCGATGCGGGCGCCGTCGATGCCGAACTGCTTCTGGTAGAAGGGGATGATGCCCGCCAGGAGCTCCCAGAGGGGCTCGTTGCGCACCTTGCCCTGGTAGAGGTTGGCCTTGATGACGTCGAACAGGATGTAGGGCGCGTAGTCCTGGTCCAGGAAGGGCACGGAGGCCACGGGGTGGTCCAGGTACATGCGGAAGAAGGTGACGTCGTTCCAGGCCGGCTGGGGGTCGTTGATCTGGTCGGAGAAGGCCGGGGCGACGGTGAGGCCGAAGCGCTGCTGCACGGTCTCCATGACGCCCGCGCCCGGGTTGGCCCGGATGTGGGCCTGGAGCTCGGCCCAGCGTTCCGGGTAGGCCGAGCCGGGGTTCTCCACGAACTTCGCCAGGTGCTGGCGCACCTCGGCGCTCTGGTAGACCACGGGCAGGAACTCCGCCTTGGGCCGGATCTGCACCCCCAGCCCGGGGACGTAGGGGGGCTTGTAGCCGGCCAGGTCCGGGTGCCGGATCCAGTAGAACCAGTCCGGGTGCTCCAGGATCAGCTCCGAGTCCACGGAATTGGTCCGGGGGATCAGGTCGATCATCACGTTCATGCCCAGGATGTGGCAGGCCTCCACGAAGGCGCGGAACTCGTCCTCCACGCTGAAGCCCGGTCCCGTCATGGGGTCCTTCAGGTTGGGGTCGAGGGTGAAGAAGCTGGAGACGCCGTAGGGCGAGCCCAGCTCGCCCTTCTTGTCCCGCAGCGAGAACTTCGAGATGGGCAGGAGGTACACGCAGGTCACGCCCATCTTGTGGAGCAGGCTGAGCAGCGCGATGGACTTGACGAACGTGCCGGTCTCCCGGAGGCCGTAGAGGTCCACGTCCTCGAGCGCCCCTGAGCGGTCGTGGTCCCAGGCGGTGGAGGTGCGCACCATCATGGAGTAGACGGTGGCCCTGCGGATCCAGTCCCCGCCCTCCAGGCCGGCCTCCACGTCCTGGTGGCGGCTGAGCGGCTTGCCCCAGGTGCGCACCCGCCCCATGCGGGGCTCCACGAACTGCCGGATGGCGTCCCGGTAGAAGGAGTAGGGGTTCACCACCAGCTCGCCCCAGGGCGTCTTGCGCAGCTCCTCGCCCTGGTAGTCGAAGCAGTTCCACAGGTCGGGAACGGTGTAGTTGAACACCTGCCCTTTCGTGCCGGCGACCCGATCGTCCAGGATCCGAAGAAGTTCTAGCAGTTTGCTCATTCCGGGGCTCCCGGCGGACGGAAATCAAGTTGGCTGGATTTTCATACTAGCGCAACTCCTGCACGGCCCGGAGCTTCTGCCGGAGGGCCGGCAGCGCGTAGGGCTTGTTGAGCAGCCAGACACCGGGAAGGCTCCGGACCAGGTCCTCCACGCCGGATTCCAGGAAACCGGTGGACAGGATCACCGGCAGCGTCCCGCGCAGCTCCTTGAGCCGGACCAGGGTCTCGGCGCCGCTGAGGCCGGGCATGTTGTGGTCCAGGACCACCAGGTCCACGTCGAGGCCCGCCCCGATCCGGTCCAGGGCCTCCTGGCCCCGGGCGGCGGTGAGGACGGTGTGGCCCAGGAAGCCCAGGACGGAGGGAAGGGTCTCCAGGATGATCGGGTCGTCGTCCACCAGGAGGATCCTCAGGGGCGGCCCCTCGCGCTCCTGGGGCGCCCCCGCCGGGCCGGAACCGCTTCCCGCCACCGGCGCAAGGGCCGGGAAGCACAGGATGACCCGCGTGCCCTGCCCCACGCGGCTCTCGATCTCCAGGGTGCCGCCGTGGGCCTTCACCGTGCCGTAGACCCCCGCCAGCCCCAGTCCGGTGCCCTTGCCCACGGGCTTGGTGGTGAAGAACGGCTCCATGGCCCGGGCCGCCACCTCCGGGGGCATCCCTTCCCCGGTGTCCTCCACCGCCAGCACCACCCGCCCCTGGGCGTCCACCCCGGTGCAGAACGCGAGCCCGCCGCCCTGGGGCATGGCGTCCATGGCGTTGACGCAGAGGTTCATCAGGGCGTTGCCCAGCGAGGAGGGCTCGCCCAGCACCGCCGGGAGGTCCGGATCCAGCTGCGTGGAGATCTCGATGCGCGCCAGCGTGGTGCCGCGCAGCAGCTCGATCTGGAGGCGCACCAGCTCGTTGAGGTCCACGGGCCGGGGGTCGTCCAGGCCCTTGCGGGCGAAGTCCGTCAGGCCCCGCACCAGCCTGCGGCCACGCTCCCCCGCGCCCAGGATGGTCTCCAGGGCCCGGGCCAGGGGGGCGTCGTGGGCGTACTTCTCCTGGAGGGCCGACCCCAGGCCGATGATGGCGGCCAGGATGTTGTTCATGTCGTGGGCCACGCCCCCGGCCAGGCTTCCCAGGCTCTCGAGCTTCTGGGCGTGCTGCAGCTCCGCCTCCAGCCGGCGCCGCTCGGCCTCGGCGGCCCGGGTCGCGGTGAGGTCCTGGCTCAGGGTCAGGAGGCAGGCCTCGCCCTCCAGGTCCAGCACCTTGGCCGACAGGAGCACCGGCAGCACAGCGCCGTCCTTGCGGCGGAGCTCCATGGCGCGGGGCGCGATCCCGCCCGTGGCCTCCAGCTCCGCCCGGAGCCGCTGGCGGTCCTCCCCCGCGTTCCAGATGCCCAGATCCGTCGAGGTCCTGCCCAGCACCTCCTCCCGGGTCCAGCCGTAGACCCGGCACCAGGATTCGTTCACGTCCAGGAACCGGTTGTCGGAGCGCCGGCTGATGGCGATGGGTTCGTGGGAGAGCTGGAAGGCCTTGGTGAAGCGCTCCTCCTCCCGGGACAGGGCCCGGTGGGTGTGCTCCAGGCCCCGGAGGAGGAGCGCGGTGGGCAGCGCGATGAAGGCGCTGAGGAACAGGGCGTTCACCGAGACCACCACCCAGGTGGCGAAGGCGTCGGCGGGACCTCCCCCCATGGGTCCGGTGACCATGGCCCCCGCGCGAACCGCCAGGGCGCACCCGGCCAGGGTGGCCAGGGCCAGCCCCCAGCAGACGGCCGCGGCCCGCGGGTTCAGGAGGATGGCGGCCAGCACCGGCAGGGCCCCGATCCAGAGCATGCCCGCGCCCGCCGAGCCCAGGCGCGTGAGGAGCACCAGCGAAAGGAGGTAGATCAGGGCCAGGATGCCCCAGGCCCGGGACCGGTAGCTCCACTTCGGCGACAGGGCCGCGGCCAGGATCCAGGCGTAGGCCGCCACGTCCGCGGCCGCGACGCTCCAGAAGCGCACCTTCAGGGCCAGGAGGAAGCTGGGCACCAGGACCAGGGGGCCCAGCGCGGCTCCGGCCCCCAGCATCAGCTCCAGGATCCTCAGGCGCCAGAAGGCCACATCGCCCTCACCGGAGGCGGGGGCCCGCAGGGTGCGGTGGAAGAGGGCGCTGAGGGCGCGAAGGAGCATGTGGGCGGATTCCTGGCCTTGGGAGCTGATTCGGCAATTGTGAGGCCATTGGCCCGGCTGTCCACCGGAACCTGGGGCGGGCCCGCAAGGGCGTGGATCCCCATTGCAAGCTCATCAACCACACCGGCGAACCCGGGCGGATGGACGTCACAACTCCCCGGACGGACTGGCCGGGCCCCCCGTTCCCCGGCGACACTGGAACCGAGGAGCCCGCCATGTCCTGCTGTTCCGACCCCAAGGGTTCCTGCTGCGGCCAGCCCCAGGCCCTGCCCTGGTTCTCCGCCCTCTGCGACCCGGTCTTCCGGCGGCGGTTCCTGGTGCGGTACTGGCGGGAGCTGCTCGCGGGCGCCCTGGCCGGCGGCCTCGCGGGCTACGCGGCCCTGGCCCACGGCGACGGGATCGGCGCCCTGGGCCCCCTCCTGGGCGGCCCCTGGTTCCGCCTCCACGCCGTGGCAGTCCTGCCTGCCACCCTGGCGGGGGGCCTGGTCCTGGCCCTGGCTCCCAGGCCCTGGCTGGCCGCGTCCCTGCGGGTGCTGGTCTGCCTGTGCCTGGGCGGAGGGCTGAACGCGTATCTTGAGGGCAGCTGGGCGTCCCTTCCGGCCTTCGGGGTCCTGGGGCTGCCCGTGCTTTGGCTGGCCTGGTTGGTTCTGTCCCGGTTGATGACCGACTGATAGCGCCGTCATCCAACCCGATTGGATTTTTCATCCAGAATTTTGATGAATTAAATATAGCAGTTCAAGGCCTTCGCGCGAATCGGACCGCCCCGCAGGTCGACGCTAGCCCAGGTACGCCTCCACCACCCGCTCGTTCCGCCCCAGGTCCTCCCGCGTCCCCTCCACGGTGATCCGGCCGCGCTCCATGACGTAGGCGTAGTCGGCCACCTCCATGGCGGTCACGGCGAACTGCTCCACCAGGAGCAGCGTCGTGCCCTCGGCCTTGAGGCGGCGGATGGCTTCGTAGACCTCCCGGATGATGACCGGGGCCAGGCCCATGCTGGGCTCGTCCAGGAGCAGGACCTTGGGGCGGGCCATGAGGGCCCGGGCGATGGCCAGCATCTGCTGCTCGCCCCCGGAGAGGGTGCCGGCCTGCTGGCGGCGGCGCTCCTTGAGGCGGGGGAAGCGCTCGTAGGCCTCCTCAAGGTCCCGCGCGGCCTGGCGCCGGAAGCCCAGGAAGCGCGGCAGGCGCGTGTAGGCGCCCAGGAGGAGGTTGTCCTCGGTGGAGAGCGGGCCGAAGACCTTGCGGCCCTCGGGGGAGTGGGCCAGGCCCAGGCGGGCGATGCGCGAGGCGTCCAGGCCCTCCACCTGCTTCCCGTCCAGGACGATGGTGCCCCGGGTCGGGCGCAGGAGGCCCGAGATCAGGCGCATGGCCGTGGTCTTGCCGGCGCCGTTGGCGCCGATGAGGGCGACCACGGAGCCCTGGGCCACTTCCAGCGACACGCCCTGGAGCACGTCCACGCTGCCGTAGCCGCCGTGCAGGTTCTCGATCCTCAGCATGGGCGCGGTCATGACGCGGCCTCCCGGGGCACGCCCAGGTAGGCTTCCAGCACCCTGGGATCGCGCTTGACCTCGGAGGCGCTGCCTTCGGCCAGCATGCGGCCCCCGTCCATCACGGTCACGTAGTGGCAGAGCTCGCTCACCACGTCCATGTGGTGCTCGATGAGCAGGACGGCGATGCCCCGCTCGTGGATCTTCCGGATGACCTCCATCAGGCGCAGCACGTCGGGGTGGGCCAGGCCCGCGGCGGGCTCGTCCAGGATGAGCAGCGCGGGCCTGCGGGCCAGGGCCCGGGCCACCTCCAGGAAGCGCTGGGCGCCGTAGGTGAGGTCCCGGGCGCGCACCCGGGCCTCGCTCTCCAGGCCCACCAGGGCCAGGAGGGCGAGGGCGTCGGCCTGGGCCCGGCGCTCCTCGGCCCGCCCCAGGCCCGCGATCAGGAGCGGCAGGGGCATGCGGAAGGCGCCGTGAAGCGCCACGAGCACGTTGTCCAGGGCGCTGAGCTCCCCGAAGAGCTGGAGGTTCTGGAAGGTGCGGGCCACCCCCGCCCGGGCCATGGGCACCATGCCCAGGCGCGTGATGAGGGAGCCCCGCAGGCGGATCTCGCCGCCGGTGGGCGGGTAGAGGCCGGACACGACGTTCACCAGGGTGCTCTTGCCCGAGCCGTTGGGGCCGATGAGGCCGTGGATGGTGCCGGTCTCCACCGCGAAGGTGATGCCGTCCACCGCCTTGACGCCCCCGAAGTAGCGCCTGAGGTCCTTCACCTCCAGCACCGGCCCCGGCCGGTCCTGCTGCTGGGGCAGCACCTCGTCCAGCCCGGCCCGGGGCGGCAGGGACGCGGGGGGAACCCGGAAGATCCCCGTCAGGAAGCGGGAGGCGAAGCCCATGAGACCCTCGGGCAGGCCCACCACGACCGCGAACAGCAGGAGCGCGAAGATGGCCTTGCGCCAGTCCTCGGTGTTCTTCACCAGGAGTCCGCCCACGGCCAGGAGCCCCGTGGCGGCCACGGGCGCGAGGGCCTGGAAGGCGCCGGTGCGCCGCCGGACCAGGTTCCGGACCCCCGCGGCCAGCGCCGCCAGGAGACCCAGGAAGGCCAGGGCCAGGAAGAGCCGGCGGTCCGAAAGGAGGTTGGGCAGGAGCACCACCACGCAGGCCCCGACGAAGGCGCCCCACAGGCTCTTGCGGCCGCCCAGCACCACGCCCAGGAGCAGGATGACCATGAGGTCGTACGTGAAGATCTGGGGCTGGAGGTACTGGAAGTTGAAGGCGTAGAGCCCCCCGGCCAGGCCCCCCAGCCCCGAGCCCAGGGCGAAGGCGGCCACCTTGTGGCGGTAGGTGCCCACCCCCATGGCGTCCGTGGCGATGGGGCTGTCCCTCAGGGCCTCGAAGGCGCGTCCCCAGTGGGAGCCCAGGAGGTTGCGCATGGTGATCCACACGAGGGCCAGGGCCGCCAGGCAGAGCCAGTAGAAGCCCCGGGACTCCAGGGGCAGCCCCAGGAGGCGCGGCCGGACCAGGCTGAGGCCCTGGGCTCCGCCCGTGAGCCCCTCCAGTTCGTTGAGGGCGGTGACGGTGAGGGCCGAGAAGCTCAGGGTCGCCAGGGCGAACTGCGGCCCATCCAGGCGCAGGGCGGGCAGGGCCAGGATCCCGCCCAGCACGAGGCCCACGAGCGAGGCCGCCAGGAGGGCCGGGACCAGGCCCGCGCCGAACCGGGTGACCGCGATGCCCGCGGCGTAGGCGCCCAGGCCCAGGAAGGCCACCTGCCCCAGGTTGATCTGGCCCAGGTAGCCCACCGACACGTCCAGGCCGATGAGGAGGACGCCGTAGATGGCCAGGAGCGTCAGGAGTCCCAGGGCGTACGGGTTGGTCACGGCCAGCGGCACCGCCGCCAGCACGGCCATGATCAGCACCTCGGCGCCGCGGAGGAGGAGGAAGCGCCGCATCACACCTTCCGGATGGCGGCCCTGCCGAAAAGCCCGTAGGGGCGCGCGGCCAGGGTGAGGATGAGGAGGACGAGACCCGGCGCCTCGCGCCAGCCGCTGCCCAGGTAGAAGCTGGCCAGGCTCTCGATCGCGCCCAGGGCCATGCCCACCAGGACCACCCCGAAGCCCGAGTCCAGGCCCGCCACCACGGCCACGGAGAAGGCCTTGAGCACCAGCACGGCCCCCATGGTGGGCCCCACGGTGGTGATGGGCGAGACCAGGATGCCCGCCAGCGCCGCGACGGCCCCCGACAGCCCGTAGCTGAGCATGACGATGCGCCGCGAGGAGATGCCCATGAGCTCGGCGGCCTCGGGGTCCGCGCTGACCGCCTCGAAGGCCTTGCCCTGCAGGGTGGTGCGCTTGAAGACCTCGATCAGCCCCATGACCGCCAGCGCCCCCGCGGCCACGGACAGTTCCAGGGGCGTGACCTCGATGCCCAGGATGCGCACGGCCTCGGAGGGGATCGGCGTGGGAAAGGGGCGGTCGTCCCGGCCCCAGATGTTCTCCGAGGCCGAGAGCATGAACAGGCCCAGGATGATGGTGAGCATGATCCAGCCCTCGGACTTCTGCTGCAGGGCCAGGCGCACGGCGGCCCGCTCCACCGCGAGCCCGGCCAGCGCCCCGAACGCCAGGGCGCAGGGGACCATGAGTCCGTAGGGCAGGCCGAGGTTGGTGAACGTGAGGGCCACGAAGGCCGACACCATCACCAGTTCCCCCTGGCCGAAGTTGAGGCTCCTGCTGGTGGCGTACGTGAGCTGGAACCCGTAGGCGATGAGCGCGTACACGAGGCCCATGAGGGCCCCGCTCACGGCCATCTGTCCGATGATGCGGGCGTCCACGGGCCGGCCCGGGTCAGGGCTTCTTCTTGCCCTTGAAGGGCGCCGAGGGCGGCACGGGCTTGTCGGCCCGGGCCAGGCGCTCCCTGTCGGCGGGGTTGCCGAAGACCACCTTGCCGTCCATCACCATGCCCATGACGGTCTGCTCCTTCCGGAAGGCCTCGTGGGTCTCCTCCCGGGCGGGATCCCACTTGGCGTAGGGCCGCACCCAGGTGGCGATGACGCCCTTCACCGGCTCCTTCAGGTCCTCCAGGGCCTCCTTGATCCGGTGGGTGTCGGTGCTCTGGGCCTGCTTGACGGCCGCCGCGAAGATCAGCACCGCGTCGTAGCCCTGGGCCGCCGACACCGGCGAGGCCATGCGGGTGACGTTGTAGGCCTTGTGGAAGCTCTCGATGAAGCCCTTCACGCGGGGGTTGATGGGCTCCTCGATGAAGGTCTGGGGCATGAGGGTGCCGTTGCCGTTCTTGCCGGCATTGTCGATGAAATTGGACATGGAGAGCGTCCAGCCCCCGATCAGCGGCACCTTCAGCCCCAGCTTGGCCATGCCGTTGGCCACCGCGGCCAGTTCGGGGCCGATGCCCCAGATGAGCACGGCCTGGGCGCCGCCGCTCTTGGCCTTCAGGAGCTGGGCGGTCATGTCCTTGTCGCCGATGTTGAACTTCTCGGAGGCGATGATCTTGAGCTTGCCGCCCTGGGCGGCGATCTCGCGCACCAGGTCGTCCCGGCCCGACACGCCGTAGTTGGTGGAATCGTAGAGCAGGGCCACCTTCTCGAAGCCGCGGCGCTGCGCCTCGGCCACCACCATGGAGGACTGGATGCCGTCGTGGGCCGCGAACCGGAAGATCGAGAGGTCCTTCACCCCCGCCTGGGACCACTGGGTCATGGACAGCGAACCCGCGGCCGGCGTGATGATCTTGGTGATGCCTTTCTCCTGGTAATGCTTGTCCCCCGCCATGACGACGCCGGTGTTCACCGAGCCCAGGACCCCGGCGAGGCCGGGCATGCTGGCGAGTTCCTGGGCGATGAGGGCTCCCCGCTCGTTCTTGGCCTCGTCGTCGCGCTCGAGCGCCTCGATCTTCAGCTTCGCCCCGCCCACCTGGATCCCGCCGGCGGCGTTGATCTCCGCGATGGCCAGCTTGGCCCCGTCCCGCATCGAGGTGCCCATGGGGGCCGAGCCTCCGGAGAAGGGCCCGGTGAGGGCGATCTTGACGGTGTCGGCACCCGCGAGGGGCAGGACCACAAGCGAAAGGACCAGCGGCGAAAGCGAACGAAGGGCCATGGCGCACTCCTGAAAGCAAGGGGAGGAAGGAAAGAGCGGCATAAGCCTAGCTCTGTTTTCCCAACTTGCAATGATTCAGAAGGGGCTATTTTCTGCTGCTCAATCCTTGAATTCAGAAGACCTATACATCGGCATTTCCGGTATTTTCCGGAAACCGGATTCCGGGGGACCGGCAGGTCTCAGCGCCGCGCCGGCAGCGGCTCCATGAGGGTGCGGACGTGGTCCTCCTGGGGGCCCTGGCCGGGCTTCCGGGCGGGCAGGTCGGCCCGGCCGTACCAGAGGGTCCTCTGGCCGTCCCGGGACATCACCTTGACCATCACCGTGAGGTCCCCGGAGGGCATGGAGTGGCGCGCCGCGGTGAGTTCGGGGGGCGCGCCCCGGGCGCCCCGGCCCTTGCCCCTGCCCTCGCCGCCCGCATCCAGCTTCCTGGCGGGCCCTTCGTCCCTGTCCGCGCCGTCCGCGAGGACGATGACGTTCACCCATGCGTCCGCGACGCCGGCGCCGGCCTGGGTGAAGCCCTTGGCCTTGAGCTCCAGGATGGCCGCGGTGCGGAAGGTGCCGGCATCCACCTCCCGGCGCCCGTCGACGCGGAAGATCAGCTGGCGCGGGTCCAGGGCGAAGGAACGCACGGTCTCCAGCCCCGGGCCCGTGTCGTACGTGAAGCGGGGCCCCTTGCTGCCGCAGGCCAGGCCCAGGACGAGGAGCAGGTAGGCGGCAGGACGGATGGAGGGCGGCATGTCACCAGGATGCCGCGGCCCGGGCCCAGGTTCCCGGGCTCAGCGCCGGTCGGGCCTGCGCGGGACGCCCCTGGCCCCGGAGCCCTTGGTCCAGTAGCCCTCCTCGTGCGCGAAGCAGACGTCCTCCAGGTCCTGGAGCTTCTCCTGCATGAAGGTCCGGGCGTCGGCGACGGCCTGGTTGTAGACGCTGGGGGCGATCTCCTCCAGGCAGTACTTGAGGAACATCGCGGCCTTGAGGTCGCCCACGTCCTCGCCGAAGTTCTCGGTGATGTAGCGCCGGATCGAGCCGGTGAGCCGTTGTTCCAGGTCCTTGGGCAGCTTGATGTCCATGTTCGCTCCGGCTACCAGGATAGGGCATCGGCGGCCTCCCGGAGGGCGCCGGGGACCGGCGCGAAGGCCAGGCCTTCCGCCTCCGCCACGGTACGCAGGCCGCGCAGGGCGCTCACCAGGCCCAGGGCCCGGGCCCGGGCCAGATCCTCCCAGGCCAGGGACGCCTCCCGCGCCAGGCCCGCGTCCAGCAGCACCCGGCGCCCGATGCCCGGCAGGGCGCCGTCCTCCAGGGGGGGCGTCAGGAGGGCGCCGTCCACCAGGGCCAGAAGCGTGCTGCGGCCGCCGTCGCTGAGGCGCCCCGCGGGCGTCGGCGCCAGCACCTCGTCCAGGCCGCGGGCCCCCGCCTCGGCCTGGAGCAGGTGGTTCTCCAGGTAGCTGGTGGTCTTGAACCGGGTGAGGGGGCCCGGGTGCCGCAGGATCCCGCGGCTCAGGCCGATGCGCAGGTCCCGGCCGGGCGCGGGCTCCAGGGGGCCGGTCCAGGCCAGGAGGCGCCCGTCGGCGGCCAGGAGCCGCAGGACCCCCTCCCGGGGCAGGTCGAGGCGCGCCTCCAGGTCCGGCGGGGGCGCGTCCAGGCCCAGGAAGGAGCAGCCCGCGGCCAGCCGCTCCAGATGCAGCGGGAGCCACCGGGCGCGCCCCCCCTGGACGCGGACCGTCTCGAAGAGGCCCGCCCCGAAGCGCAGGGCGCTCCCGGCCAGGTCGACGCGGGTATCCGTCACGAGCGTAAGCATTGGACGAGGCTCCTTCCCTTGTGCACGGTCTCCTCGTACTCCGCGGCGGGGTCCGAGTCCCACACCACGCCGCCGCCCACGCCGAAGCGCAGCTCGGATCCCGCGGCCCAGGCCGAGCGGATGAGGATGGCGAATTCCCCCTGCCCCAGGTCGCTGCGCAGCCAGCCCAGGGTCCCGGTGTAGAGGCGGCGCGGGGCGGGCTCCAACTCCCGGATGAGGGCCATGGCCGCCATCTTCGGGCAGCCCGTGATGGAGCCCCCGGGGAAAAGGGACGCCAGCAGCTCTCCGAACGTCCAGGACGGAGGCAGCGTTCCGGAGACGTCGGCCGCCAGGTGGTGCACGTTGGCGTAGCTCTCCAGCAGGGCGAAGGCGTCCACCCGCACCGGGGGCGGCGCGCAGAACCGGCCCAGGTCGTTGCGCAGCAGGTCCACGATCATGGCCAGCTCGGAGCGGTCCTTGGCCGAGGCCAGGAGGTCCCGGGCGGCGGCCAGGTCCCGGGCGGGGTCGCCGTGGCGCGGGGCGGTGCCCTTGATGGGGCGCGTGAGGAGGCGGCCCCCGCCGATGCGAAGGAAGCACTCGGGGCTCGACGAGACGAGGGTCCACAGCGGGTCGGCCACCAGGGCGGAGTACGGCGCCGGGTTGGCGGCGTGGAGCCTGCGCGCGAGCCGGTCCAGGGCGCCCTCGAAGGCCCAGGTCTCCTGGCGGGTGAGGTTCGCCTGGTACACGTTGCCGCGGGCGATCTCCTCGCGGATGCGGGCCACCTTGGCCATGTGGGAGGCCGCGTCCTCGGTGTCCCCGGTCTTCCGGGCGCGCCAGGCCCCCCGGCCCAGGGAATGCCGGGCCGGGCCGGCCGGGACGCCTTCGCGGACCGCGGTGTGGAGCACGCCCCGGGCGCGGTCGTACACCCGCATCCTCCGGTGGAGGGTCAGGCGCACGTCGGGGACGGGATCCCCGTGCGGGGGCGGGGCCGGCAGGGCGGGGTCCAGGGCGTAGCCGTGCTCGTAGGCCGCCAGGGCCACCAGGTCGGGAAGCACCTCCGGGGCCTCCCCCCGGCGGTGGAAGCGCAGCTCCCCGGGGGCCAGGTCCTCCAGCTCCAGCAGGGGGTCCTCCCCGAGGATCAGCCAGCGGCCCTCGCCGTACAGGAACGCGAAGGGGGTGGCCGGCAGGTCCTCGAAGAACGCCGCCTCGTCCAGGACGCAGGCCCGCGCCTGCCAGGTTTCAGAGATGTCCCAGGAGCGCATTGCGGAAGATCTCCGGGCCCAGGGGCGTGAGGAAGGAATCGGGATGGAACTGCACCCCGGCCAGGGGCAGGCTGCGGTGGCGCATGGCCATGACGAGGCCGTCCGGGGTGCGGGCACTGATCTCGAAGCCGGGGGCCTCGGTCACCACGAGGCTGTGGTAGCGCCCCGCCTCCAGGGGGTCCGGGAGCCCCCGGAAGAGCCCCCGGCCGTCGTGGCGGACGGGGAAGGCCTTGCCGTGCACGGGTTCCGGGGCCCGCTCCACGCGGCCGCCGTGGGCCACGGCCAGCACCTGGTGCCCCAGGCACACCCCGAGGATGGGGATCCGGCCGGAAAAGGCCCGCACCGCCGCCAGGGCCAGCGTGGCCGCCTCCGGCGCCCCGGGGCCGGGGGAGAGCACCAGGAAGTCCGGGTCCGCCTCCAGGAGGCCCGCCAGGGTCACCTGGTCCCGCCGGCGCACGTCCACCGACGCCCCGGCCTCCGCGAGGCAGCGGGCCACGTTGTGGGTGAAGGAGTCCAGGTTGTCCAGGAGCAGGACGCGCATGGTGACAATCTAGCCGACCTCGGCCAGCCTGCGCCTGAGTTCCGCGATGTCGAAGGGCTTGGCCAGGAGGGCGACGCCGGGGTGGGCCGCCACCAGGTCGAGCGCGGCCTGGTCGGCCCTGCCCGTGGCCAGCAGCACCGGCACCCCGGGGCGGAGGCCGCGCAGGCGCGGCAGGGTGACCCCGCCGTCGGCGCCGGGCATGTTCATGTCCAGGATGATCACGTCGGGGCGCTCTCCGGCTTCCAGCAGGGCCAGGGCCTCCTCGCCGCCCTGGGCGGTGGCGACGGCGTGGCCCAGGGCCCGCAGGAGCAGGGGGACCGAAAGCAGGATCAGCTCGTCGTCGTCGACCACCAGGACCCTCAGGGGCCTGGAAGGGGGTGCCTCCGCCGGTCCGGAAGCCGGGGGCGCCCCCGGGCCCGCCACGGCGGCCGGAAGCCGCACCAACACGCGGGTTCCGCGGCCCTGCTCGCTCTGGATCTCCAGCGTCCCCTGGTGGGTCTTGACGGTGCCGTAGACGATGGCGAGGCCCAGGCCTGTGCCCTTGCCCTGGGGTTTCGTGGTGAAGAACGGCTCCAGGGCCTTGTCCAGGACCGCCTGCGACATGCCGGCGCCGGTATCGGCCACTTCCATGAGCACGCCGCCCTCCACGCGGGCGGTGCGCAGGGTCAGGGTGCCCCCTTCCGGCATGGCGTCCACGGCGTTCACGCAGAGGTTCATGAGGCAGTGGTGGAGGGCGGACGGGTCCCCCGAGATGGCGGGCAGGTCCGGCTCGAGGTCCAGGGCGAGGCGCACCTTCTGGAGGGTGGTGCGCTCCAGGAGCTCGACCTCCTGGCGGATCACGGCGTTCAGGTCCACGTCCCGCTCCTCCGCCAGTTCCTGCCTCGCGAAGCCCAGGAGGCCCCTCACGAGGCTCCCGCCCCGCTGGCAGGCGGAGGCGACGGTGGCCATGTCCCGGGCCAGGGCCGAATCCGCCGGCGCGGCCATGCCGTGCACCGATGCCAGGGCCAGGATGGCCCCCAGCACGTTGTTCATGTCGTGGGCCACGCCCCCGGCCAGGCTGCCCAGGCTGTCCATTTTCTGGGTTTCGCGCAGGGCCTTCTCCTGCTGCTTCATGGCCTCGATGTCCGTGCAGGTGCCGAACCACCTGGAGATCGCGCCGGCGGCGTCGAACTGGGGCACGCCCCGGATCAGCCACCACCGGTAGGCTCCGTCGGCGCGCCGCAGCCGGCACTCCAGGGCGTAGGCCCCCCCGGTGGCCGTGGCGCGCTGCCAGGCCTCCCAGGCCCGCTGGCGATCCTCGGGATGGAAGGGCCGGTTCCAGCCGTCCCCATGGCTTTCCTCCATGGTCATGCCGGTGTAGTCCACCCATTGCCGGTTGAAGTAGTCGTTCTTGCCGGCGGCGTCGGTGGTCCAGACGATCTGGGGCATGGCCTCGGCCAGGCTGCGGAAGCGCTGCTCGCTCTCCCTGAGGACCACGTCCACCCGGTCCCGCCCGGCCCGGAGGCGCAGTTCCGCCAGATCCACGTGGGCACGCACGCGGGCCCGCAGCTCCCGGGCGGTGAAGGGCTTGGTGAGGTAGTCGGCGGCGCCCAGGGCCAGGCCGCGGATGCGCTCCTCCTCGCCGGCCCGAGCCGAGAGGAGGATCACGGGGATGGTGCGCAGCGCTTCGTCCGCGCGCAGTTCCCGCAGCAGGCCGAAGCCGTCCAGGCGGGGCATCATGATGTCGGAGAGCACCACCACGGGCGGCTCCCGCCTCACCGCCGCGAGGGCGGCGGCGCCGTCGGGGACGGCCTCCACCTCGAAGTCGTCCGCCAGCAGCCGCATCACGTAGGCGCGCATGTCGGCGTTGTCATCGGCCAGGAGGATCCGCGGGCGCCCGGGGGCCGCCGGCGCCGGCGTCCCGGAGGGCAGCCACTGGGAGGCCTCCTCGAGGTAGAGGCGCGCGGCCTGCGAATCCGGCTGCCGGTACGGGACCGGGGCGGCCGCGGCCTCCGCGGCGCCCGAGGGGATGCGCACCGTGAACGCGCTGCCCCGGCCGGGCGTGCTTTCGACCTGGATGGTTCCGCCGTGGAGGGCCACCAGCTCCCGGGTCAGGGCGAGCCCGATGCCGGCGCCTTCGTGGGTGCGGCCGGGGGTGTTGCGGACGCGGTGGAACCGCTCGAAGACGCGGGGCACCTCCTCCGAGGGGATGCCCGCGCCGGTGTCCCGGACCACCAGCTCGGCCCAGCCCGCCCCTTCCTTCAGCTCCACCCCGATGCCCCCCTCCAGGGTGAACTTGAAGGCGTTGGAGAGCAGGTTCAGGACGATCTTCTCCCACATGTCCCGGTCCACGTTCACGGCCCTGTCCAGGGGCGGGCAGTCCACGGTGAGGGCCAGGCCCGCCTGGGCGCAGGCGGAGCGGAAGTTGCCGGCCAGGTCGGAGGTGAGGGCGGCGAGGTCCGTGGGGGAGAACTCGGCCTGGAGCCGGCCCGCCTCGATGCGGGCGAAATCCAGGAGGGTGTTGACGAGCTTCAGGAGGCGCAGGGCGTTGCGGTGGGCGATGCGAAGGCGTTCCCGGCCGGCCGGGGCCAGCTCCGAAGCCGGGTCGGCCAGTTCGTCCTCCAGGGGGCCCAGCAGCAGGGTGAGGGGCGTGCGGAACTCGTGGCTGACGTTGCTGAAGAACACGGTCTTGGCGCGGTCGATCTCGGCCAGGGCGTCGGCGCGGCGGCGTTCCTCCTCGAAGGCGGTGGCGTTGGCCGCCAGGGAGGTGACGGCCGAGGCCAGGAGCTCGAAGAACGAGCGGTAGGCGTCGTTGAGCGGCAGCCGGGTGCTGAGCCCCGCCACCAGGTAGGCGATGGGGCGCTCCTGGCCCGCCAGGCGGATGGGATGCACCATGGCCGCCTCGACCGGCTCCGGGTAGGGCCCCGCATGCAGGCCCGGAGGGCACAGGGCCGGGCTTCCGCCCGGAGCGCCGCGGCCCACGCCCCAGGCCGGGTCGGGCACCGACAGGTCCACCCGGGCCGGGCACGCCACCGGATCCGCCGGCAGGCCCGTGCGCGCCACCAGGGTGGCGGTCCCATCCCCGGCGCGGTAGAAGAGGGCGAAGGGCACGTCGTTGGCGGCCTCCCCCAGGGCCCCGGCGGCCGCCGCCAGGGCATCGTCCAGCGACAGGGCCTTGATGTCCAGGGCGGCGATGTCGCGCAGGATGCGGGCCCGGCGCTCGGCGAGCATGATGCCGGTGGTCTCCGTGACCGGGTGGAACAGGCCGGCCACCGCGCCGGTTTCGTCCCGGATGGGGCTGAAGGAGAACGTGAAGAAGGTCTCTTCCAGGAAGCCCAGGCGGTCCAGGAACATGCGCTGGTCCCGCAGGAAGGCCGTGGTGCCGGCCAGGGCGCTGCGGAAGGCGTCGCCGATGGCGGGGAAGGCCGAGGCCCAGCACACGGAGAAGTCCTGGCCCATGGCCTCGGGGTGCTTGTCGCCGCAGATGGGCCAGTAGCCGTCGTTGTAGATCTGGGTGTGGTCGGGTCCCCAGGCCAGGGAGATGGGGAAGTTGGAATTGAGGACCAGGCTGACCGTCGTGCGCAGGCTCGGCGGCCAGGTCTCCAGGGGACCCAGCGGGGTGAGGGACCAGTCCTTCTCCCGGATGGCCTTCCCCATCTCGCCCCCGCCCACCAGCCAGGAAGCCTGGATTGATTCCGGATGGGATGGGGCTTTGGACATGGGACCTCGGCGGGACCGCAGGGCGTCCAGGTGACGCCAAGGGATTGTTGAAGGTCACAATATCCCGAATTCCTGCAATGTCCACGGATCAGGGCCTGGGCGGCCGTTCCACGCCTGGGAGCCGCGCTAGGAGTGCTTCCTCCAGGTCTCCGAAGCCCGCTTCTGCCCTTCCGCCACCGCCTCGGGCGAAAGGTCCCGCTCCAGGCGCTCCACCACCTGGGCCGAGGCCGCGTCCCCGCCGGCCTTGGCCAGCAGGAACCACACATAGGCCTCCTGGAGGTTCTTGGGGACCCCCTCGCCCACGAGGAAGGCCGAGCCCAGGAGGGCCTGGGCCTGGGCCAGGCCCTGGTCCGCGGCCTTGCGGTACCACTGGGTGGCCTCGGCGGCATCCTTGCGCAGGCCGGCGCCCTTGGCCAGGAGGGCCCCCAGGTGGCACTGGGCGTCGGCATTGCCCTGCTCGGCGGCCTTGCGGGTCCACTTAAGGGCCTCGGCCGGGTCCTTCCCGGCGCCCTCGCCCCGCTCCAGCATCCAGCCCAGGGCTGCCTGGGCCGCGGGGTTGCCGTGCTCGGAGGCCAGGCGGTACCACTTCACGGCCTGGGCCGGATCCTTGGCGACGCCCGTGCCCGAGGCGCACATGGCCCCCATCTGGCCTTCCGCCAAGGGGTCGCCCTTCTCGGCGGCCTTGCGGTACCAGGTGGCGGCCTGGGCCGGATCGGCGGCCACGCCCTCCCCGGCCTCGTACATCCATCCCAGGAGGGACTGGGCGCCGGCCACCCCCTGCCCCGCGGCCTTGGTGAGCAGGGCCACGGCCTGGGCCGGGTCCTTCCGGACGCCGTCGCCCCGGGCGTAGAAATAGCCCGCGAGGTACTGGGCGTTGGGATCCCCCTGGTCCGCGGCCATGCGGTAGTACTTCAGGGCATCGGCGGGGTTGCGGGCCACGCCTTCGCCCTTGTCGAGCATCACGGCCAGATTGTACTGGGCCAGGGCGCTGCCCTGGTCCGCGGCGAGGCGGTAGAACCTCGCGGCCTCGGCCGGGTCCTTCTTCACGGCCTCGCCCTGGGTGCACATCCAGGCCATCTGGACCTGGGCCTTCAGGACGCCCTGCTCGGCGGCGAGGCGGTACCACCTTGCGGCCTCGGCCATGTTCCGGGGCACGCCGTCCCCCCGGGCGAACATCTCCGCCAGCGACAGCTGGGCCTGGGCGACGCCCTTTTCCGCCAGCGGCTGCCAGAGGGCCATGGCCGCGGCGTAGTCCTGGCGCTGGAAGGCCTCCATCCCCTTCTTCAGGTCCTGCGGCTGCCGGGAGCAGGCGAGGACCAGAAGCAGGGCCGTGGGGAGGGCGGTCGGGTGGAACTTCATGGCTTCTCCGGGGGCACTTCCTATGCTGACATCCCCGGCCCGAAAATCCTACAGCCCCATCAGCCGGCGCACGAACTTGGGGGCCAGGGTCCCGAAGCCAAGTACCTGATCATGATAGAGCTTCTGATCGAAGGGCTTGCGCTCCCGCTTCGCCCGGGCCTCCGCCGCGGCGCGGAGGTCGTCCATCTCCGCCGCGCCCACGAAGTAGGTGCTGAGCTGGGTGGAGGTCAGGCAGGCCCGCTTCCACTTGCCCACGGCCTCCCCCTCCTCCTGGAAGCCCTCGTCCATCATGAGCTTCAGGGCCTGGGCCTCGGTCATGCCGGCGGTGTGGATCTTCTGGTCCAGGATGGCGTTGATGGTCACCCGCAGGCGCATCTTCAGCTGCTGGAGGCGCACCTCCGGGCCCCCGAAGCCCATCCGGGCCATGACCTGCTCCCCGTACACCGCCCAGCCCTCGGCGAACAGGCCGCTGGAGAAGACCGCGCGCACCAGGGTCGGGCCCTGGTAGAGGTTGGCGATGGCGCCCTGGAGGTAGTGCCCGGGCATGGCCTCGTGGACCGTCAGGTCCTTGAGCATGGCGTCGTTGTATTCCCGGAAGTAGGAAGCGGCCCGCGCGGGGCTCCAGTCGGCGGGGGTGGGATCGATGCAGTAGAAGGTGGTGCCGTTCTTCTCGAGGGGGCCCGGGGTCTCGCAGTAGGCCCCGGCGACACCCCGGGCGTACTCGGGGGTGACCTTGACCCGCACGGGGCTGGTGGGGAGGGTCACGATGCCGCGGGCGCGCACGAAGTCGGTGGCCTCGGCCAGGTCCCGCGTGGCCTGGGCGACGATGGTCGCGTTGTCGGGGTGGCGCTCGGCGATGCGGTCCAGCACGGCCTTGACGGCGTCGCGGTCGCCGGCTCCGGCCCGGTCCGGGAACCAGGCCCGGTGGAGGGGCCGCGCCACCTCCGCCATCTCGGCGTGGATGGCCTTCAGGCTCGCCTCGGCCCGGACCAGGATGGCCTCGGGCGTGAGGCCGGAGCTCAGCGTCGTGCCAAGGCGCTTGCGGAACGCAGCCTTGCCGATGCGGAAGTCGCCGTTGGACCGCGGCAGGAGATCGGCCTTCAGCCAGGCGATGAAGTCCTCCAGCGCCCGGGCCGCCTGGGCCTGGGCCGGCGCCAGGTCCTCCTTCAGCCCGGCCTGGGCCGCGGCCTCGGTCACGCCGTCCCGCACCAGGCCCAGGGTGCCCTGGAACTGCTGGATGGCGGTCTCGGTGAAGATCCGCGGCGGATTGTCCAGGTTGGCCCGGGCCGCGGCCAGGAGGGCCGGGATCCCCTGCAGCCGCCCCTTCACGGAGGCCAGCCGCCGGCCCGGGGAGGCGAAGTCCCTGGAAAGAAGGCCGTCCAGGGCGCCGCCGGGGTTGTACATCAGCGGGTTCCGGCGCCAGACCTCCAGCTCCGCGAGGTCCTGGAGCGTGGCGCCGAGGGTGTCCAGGAGGACCTCCCGGTCCACGCGGTTGGCAGGCGAGAGCTGCTCCGGCCGGATGCCCCGGAGGAGGCCCGACATATGCCGCGCCCAGGCGAGCTGCTCGGCGACGCCCCGGGCGCTGAGGTCCTGGAGACGGTCGTCCCAGCGGTGATCGCCCAACTGGGTGGCGCCCTCCGGGGAGAACCGCAGGGTGTCCTCGACGATGATCCTGGCGAGGGACTGGAAGGTGGCGTCCTTGGCCGGGGCGGCCTGGAGGGCCAGGCCGGCGACGCAGGCGGTGAGCAGGGATCCAAGGCGCATGGGGCATCTCCGGGGGATGCCGCCAAGGATACCAAAGTAAACGGGTCTTCATGGATTTCCGACAGACCCGGGAGGACTGAATTCATCTGGGGCCGACCCTTCATCCCAGCGATTCGTCAGGTTCGGGAGAAGAACCTAGCGCCGGCGCTGATTTTCGCGAAAACGTGCCGATGCCTCACGATGTTCACGTCATTTCGCCCTTCATGCAAAACACGTTGATGAACGGGAAAGAGCCACCGCCCGGCATCAGCTCATCGATCTCGGAGAGCGCGACCAACCCGTGCGGACCGAACTCCCGCTCAACCGAACCGGTGTCGTAAAAAAACATCTGCAGGCCGGGTCCTCTCTCGTACCAATCCTCGCCCAGCCTTTCTCCTTGCCCATACATCGGCGCTTTCTTCGAGATGACGGTGAAAATCATGTGCCCGCCTGGCGCGAGCTGTCGGTAGCAGTCCTGGATGAGCTTTGCACGTCCCGCTGGATCCAGGAGATGGATGAGTCCATAGCAGAAGATGCCATCGTACGGCCTGCTGTCGTACGGCATGTCCGCTACCGAGCCGTGGTGGATGGGGATCTGAAGGCCGAGCTGGGAACGGGCGAGAGAGATCGCCGTGTCAGAGATCTCGATCCCGGTGACGGACATCCCGCGATCCAGGAACCCCTTGGCGTTCCTGCCGTACCCTACCCCGGGGATAAGGACATCCTTGATGCCCATTCGAGCGAAGTAATCGCTCGCGAGGTTGGCGGAGGCGGTCGGCTCGTTTCCCCATATCAGTTGCTTCTCAGTAAAAGCCGTTTCCCAGAATTCAGTCATATCAATCCCGGCCCTTGCTTCGGTGGTGAATGGGTCTAGGCATGGCTCGTCTCCAGATGAGGTGATCCGCCACGGGCAGCAAGGCGTTTGCAAACGTCGGCGCTCAGCGCCGCGAGTGTCACCTCGCCAAGGCGCGAAAGCAGCAGCGCCTCCGCATCCTGAAATGACTTATTTAGTACGGCATTTACGGTCTGTTCGACAAGGCAGCCGGGCGCATCCGTGCGGTTGCCGATGGCGAGTAGCGAAGGGCAGCCAAGCGCATTGTACACATCGCGCAGAGTCACCTTCGATAGGCCGCAGGCCAGCGTCCAGCCACCGCCATGTCCCTTTTCCGATCGGACGTACCCCGCGTTCCGAAGGCCAGCCATGATCTGGCGGATCACCACGGGATTGGTGTTCAGTGCTTTCGCCAGGACTTCCGAAGTCAGAGGGGCACCCTGCTGCGCCATGTGGAGTAGGACGTGGAGGACTCCGGATAATCGGCTATCTCGTCTCATGTAAGTTATTGTATTACGTAATGCGCCAAGTATCAACCGCGTTGAGTGAATTCGTCGCGAATCCCCTCAGCCGGGTCTGGAACGTTGCGCACCCTTGCCGACGCAGGACAAAAGACCTTGCGACGTCATTCGATACCGAACCAGGCCCGAAAACCAGGCGCGGCCAGGATCTGCCCCCCTACTCCGAGAAGGACCAATTAGGCGAGGTTCATAGTGCCCCCGGCCCGTGGAAGGCCCCTAGTTACATCAATATGATTTTCAGATTCAGTTTGATCGCACGCCCGGAGAGATAATGCCTGTAAATCCCAAGCCGAGTCCATGCGGCACAACCCTTGCACAAGGAAATGACGGCAACGGCCGTTTCAGGCTCACTTCATGGAATCCGGCAGGAGACTCCCTCATGGAACAGCGCACCCTCAACCCCCGCACCCGCATCGAAAGGCGGGCCGAACCCCCCACGTACCGCCAGCAGGTCACCCGGGCGGTGAACCCCGCCACCTTCGAGATGATCGGCGCGGTTCCCCAGACCCCCGAGGCCCTGGTGCCGACCTTCGTCGAGCGGGCCCGGCGCGCCGCCGACGCCTGGGGCCTCGCCGGGTGGGAGGAGCGGGCGCGCACCCTGGGCAAGCTGCGGACCCTCATCGCCGACCGTTCCGCGGAGATCGCCGGAACCATCTCCCGCAGCATGGGCAAGCCCCTGCTCGAGGCCCTCCACTTCGACGTGGGCATGGTGCTGGAGGACCTGGACGATTACATCCACCACGCCGAGAACTACCTGGCCGACGAGAAGGTGGACCTGCCCCCCCGCATGGAACGGCACAAGACGGCCCTCATCCGCTACGCCCCCCGGGGCGTCGTGTGCGTCATCTCCCCCTGGAACTTCCCCTTCGAGCTGGCCCTTTCCCCGGCCATCGCGGCCCTGGCGGCGGGCAACGCCGTGATCCTCAAGCCCACCTCCGCGGCGCCCCTGGTGGGGGACCTCATCGAGAAGCTCTTCGCCGAGGCCTTCCCGGAGTGGCCGGGGCTGGCCCAGGTGGTCCACGGGCCCGGCAAGGTGGGCACGGTGGTGGCCACGGCGCCCGGCGTGGATTTCGTGTGCTTCACGGGCTCCACGTCCGTGGGCCGGGAACTCCAGTCCCGGCTGGCGCCCCTCCTGCGGCCCTGCCTCCTGGAGCTGGGGGGCAGCGACCCGCTGATCGTCTGCGCCGACGCCAACCTGGAGCGGGCCGCCAACGCGACGGTGTACGGCCGCTTCTGCAACAACGGCCAGGTGTGCGCCGCGGTGAAGCGGGTGTACTGCCACGAGTCCATCAGCCGGTCCTTCATCGAGAAGGTCATCGCCAAGGTGAACGTCCTGAAGCTGGGCCCCTGCGACGACCCCACCTCCGACGTCGGCCCCCTGGCCAACGACCGAGCCATCAGCACCCTCCGGTCCCTTCTGCACGACGCCCTGGACAAGGGCGCCAAGCTGGTGGCGGGGGGCTTCCCGGCCATCCAGGCCGGCTGGTACTGGCAGCCCACGGTGATCACCAACGTCGATCACTCCATGCGGATCATGAAGGAGGAGACCTTCGGCCCCATCCTCCCCATCTGCACCGTGAAGGATGACGAGGAGGCGATCGAGCTGGCCAACGACAACGACTACGGCCTGGACGCCTACGTCTTCACCAACGACATGCGCCGCGCCCAGAAGATCGCCAACCGCCTCCGGGCCGGATCCGTGGACATCAACGACGTGGTCGTCAACTACGTCATCCGGGACATCCCCTTCGGCGGCGTCAAGCAGTCCGGCCACAACCGTTACCACGGGAAGATCGGCCTGCGCCTGTTCACGGAGTACAAGGGCATGGTCATCGACGACGGCGCCACGGACGCCGAACCCGATTGGTTCCCCTACACCGAAGCCAAGCTGGAGCAGGCGAAGGAGCGATGCTCCCGGCCCTGACCCCTTGGATCCCGGGTTAGACTGGGAAACCAAGGGAGTTCCATGGCGCAAAAGGGTGTCCTCGTCATTTCAGTCGAACCGGAGAGCCTGGCCTGGGAGGCCGGCCTCCGGGCCGGGGACACCCTGCTCGAGATCAACGGGGAACCGGTTCTGGATCAGCTCAGCTACCAGTTCCTCATCAGCCAGCGGGACGAGACCCGGCTCGCCTACAAGCGGCCCGACGGGAGCCGCGGCACCGCCGTCGTGGAGAACGGCGAGAACGGCATCGGCCTGGACCTGGCCCAGGACCAGGTGAAGGTGTGCAAGCAGAACTGCATCTTCTGCTTCGTGCTGCAGATGCCCAAGGGGTACCGGAAGTCCCTGTACCTGAAGGACGAGGACATCCGGCTCTCCTTTCTTTACGGCCACTTCAGCACGCTTTCCTCCAGCGACGACGCCGAGCTGGACCGCATCGTGCGCGAACGGCTCTCCCCCATCCACGTGAGCGTCCACGCCACGGATCCCGTGGTGCGGGCGAAGGTGGTGGGCAATCCCCGGGAGGGGAACATCCTGCGCAAGATCGACCGGCTCCTGGAGGGGGGCGTGGACATCCACACCCAGGCCGTGCTGGTGCCGGGCATCAACGACGGCGAGGTGTGGGAGAAGACCGTGCGGGAACTCTGGGAGCGCCGGGCCTTCCAGACCGAGGGGCCCTGGGCCGGCAAGGGCGGGGTGCTGAGCCTCTCCTGCGTCCCCGTGGGGCTCACGTCCCACCGGGACGGCCTGCCCTCCATCCCCGACGTGGACCCGGCCTTCGCGGCCGCGTGGGCCCGGCGCTGGATTCCCGAGGTGCGCCGCCATACGGCGGCCAACCACGGCGAGCCCTGGCTGCTGCTGGCCGACGAGTGGTTCACCCGGGCGGACATCCCGGTGCCGGGCCGGGCCTTCTATTCCCAGTCCTGGGCCCAGCTGGAAAACGGGGTGGGCCTGGTCCGGAAGTTCCTGGAGCACACCCGCCGCTTCGTGCGGACCCCCAAGGCCATGGACTTCCAGGGCCGCAAGGTGCTGGTGCTCACCGGCAGCAGCTTCGCCCCGGTGCTCAACCGCACCCTGGCCCAGGTGAACCGCCAGTGCGGCAGCGAGCTGCGGGCCGTGGCGGCGCCCAACAACGCCTTCGGCTCGAGCGTCACGGTGGCCGGGCTCCTGTGCGGACGGGACCTGGCCTATGCCGCCCATGCCGACCGGGACGCCCACGGCGGCAACCTGCGCTGGGTGGACGCCGTGGTGATCCCCAGCGCCTCCCTGCGGGTCCACACCGGCCCCACCGACCAGTACGCCCTGGACGACGGCAGCGAACCCACCCCCTCCAACCAGTTCCTGGACGACATGACCCTGGCCGAGCTGGAGCGGGAGGTGGGCGTCCCGGTGGTGCCCAGCGGCGCCAACCTGTCCCAGCTCCTGGACCACCTCCACGCCAGCGACCGGTTCCACACCGAGGGCATGAACCTGCCCCAGGGAGCCTACAACCCCTGAATTCGTTCGAATCCGCTTGATCCCGGCAGGAATCGGCGAAAAAATACGCTACCGCCCCCTTGGCAGTTCGTATCCCCATGGGCCGTACCCGAACGGCCCCATGAAGGCCGATCCATGACCTCCGACGCCCTCCTCGCCCTCATCATTGTGGCCTCCCTGGCCGCCATGATCCTGGTGCTTGCCGTGGTGTTCGGCAGCAACCGCCGGCGCAGGGACCGGCGGCGCAGGCGCCTGTTCGCGCCCATCGAACGCCGCAAGAAGCCCAGGCGCCAGAAGTCCATCGGCCCCTACCTGGCCTGGCGGATCCACCTCCTCCGTTCCAAAAAATGAAAACGGGCCGGAGATTCCGGCCCGTTTCCTCCGATCCCTGGGGATCGTCTAGCTGGTGGGGGTGCGCTTCTTGACCGCAGCCACCACCTTCACGTCGCCGCCGTCCAGGCCGGTGCCGACGAACTCGGGGCGGAGGGCGGTTTCCCGCTTGGCCCGGTCGCTGGCGACCTTGATCTGGTCGAGGACGTTGACGGCATACTGGTACGCCTGCTCCTCATCCACCCGCAGGAAGACCTTCCGCATGCCCGAAGGCTGCAGCTGGACCACGGGGGAGAGCTTGTCGGCCAGCTCGGCGAGCTGGATCTTGTCGTTCTGGAGCATGAGATCGCCGTTCTGGTCGATGGTGACGACCAGAGGGGGATTCTTCGGATCGGGCGGGGTGGGCCTGTCGACCTTCACCACCTGGGGCACCACGACGGGCAGGGCCTTGGAGAGGCCGGGCACCATCACGATGAACACGATCAGAAGCACGAGAACGATGTCGATGAGGGGCGTGACGTTGATATCGCTTTTGGCTTTGCCCTTCGGGCCACCGGCGTCCATTATTTAGCCCCCCCGGTGCTCTTGTCCTCGCTGGTGACGATGGAGGCCTCGTCGGCCCCGCCCTCACGGCAGATCTGGAAGAGCTCATCTACGTTTTTGAAGGGAATGTCGGCGTCGGCCTTGATGAACACGCGCCGGTCGCTGAGGTACATCATCGACTGCTTGATGTACTGGATGAGCTGCTGCTTCTTGGCGTCATCCTTGTAGGTGAACGTCAGGGCATTGCCCTTGGCGTCCTTGGCGTCCTTGTCGTCCACCATGATCGGAGCCGGGCCATCGATGACGCCCTTGGCGTCGCGGTGGGCGGGGAGGATCAGGGTGAGGTACTTGGCACCTGCCTGGGTTTCGGGTTTGAGACTGTGCTTGGACAGCGGGAGCCGCACAGCGTTGTTCACGGCGGGCGTGATCACGATGAAGATGATCAGCAGCACCAGAACGATGTCCACAAGTGGGGTTACGTTGATATCCGCTTTAACCCCAGACTTGCCACCACCACCTGCATCCATGGTGACCTCCTAGATAGGTCCGGGGGATCCTTCTCAGGGCTCCCCCGGACCGGGGTTAATTCTTAGGCCTGCTGGCTCTCGCGGCGGATGAACTCGTCGATCATCTGGGAGGCGGCGTTGTTGATGTTGGTGACCATCTTGTCCTGCTGGGCGGTGTAGAGGTTGTAGATCCACACGGCGGGAATGGCGGCCATCAGACCGAGGGCGGTGGTGCCCAGGGCCTCGCCGATGGAACCGGCCAGGGCGTTGATGTCGCCGGCGCCCTTGGTCTTCAGGTCGGAGAAGACCTTGATGATGCCGATGACGGTGCCGAGCAGGCCGATGAAGGGGGCCAGGGCGCCGATGGTGGCCAGCCCGAGCATGCCCTTCTTGAGCAGGTCGGTGACTTCGGCGGTGCCGCGGGCGATGGCGCGCTCAACGGGCTGGATCACGTCGTGGGACTCGTGGAGGGCCTTGAGCTGCTTCTCGTACTGGAAGATGTCCAGGCCGTGCTTGAGGACGAGGGCGATGTGGCTCTTGTTGTGGGTGGTGGCGGCGCGCTTGGCGGCCTCGAAGTCACCGCGGCGCAGGGTGTCCATGAAGAGCTTGAGGAACTTGCGGGAGGCGGCGTTGGACTGGGCATAGACGATGCCGCGCTCGATGGCCGTGTAGATCTGGAGGAGGATGAGGAGGATCAGGATGCCGATGATGACCTTGTTCACCGGAGAAGCGGCTTCCCAGATCTGCTTGGGACCGAAGGCGTTTTCGGCGGCTTCTGCGATGGCGAGAACGAAGGGGGAGGCAAGCAGGCTCATTTGGATTCCTTATGGGATGAGGTGGCTTGAGAGGGGGCCTCGGGAGAGGCGGAAGGGTGCGTTCTGGAGTCCTGGATCACGGGATCCAACGTGGGCGCGGGGGCCTGTGAAGATGCTGGGGCCGGGTTCGAAGCCCTGGGCTTCGAAGCGCCGCCGCCGAAGGCGACGAGCGTTGCTGCGAGGGCGATGGCGAAACCAGCACCCAACCATGCGGGACGGGACATGTTCGGCACGTCCCTACTTCAGCCTGAAGGGCATGGTCAGCTTGAACCGCGCCGTCTGCGCCACGCCGTTGAGCATGGCGGGCTCGAACTTCCAGCCCATGGCGTAGTTCTCGGCGGTCTGCCGGAGCTGGGCCGGGCCTTCCACGGCGTGGGCGGCGATGGGGATGCCATCGGGACCCACGGTGATCTCCACCACCACGGTGCCCTGGATGCGGGCGATCTTGGCGAGGGCGGGATAGGGGGGCGCGGGGGGCTGGAACTTGATCTTCATCTGGCTGAAGTCGAAGTCCACCACGTGCGACGTGCCGGCGCCGGCCACGGCCATGCCGGTGGCGGGGCCCGCGGAGCCGCTCACGCCGCCGCCGGGGACGCCGGAACCGGAGCTCTGGCTCGAGGCGTAGCGCAGGGTGAGGTCCTGCTTGGGGAGTTCCCGGGGAGCGATCTCAGGCACCTGGTCCTGATTGGGGTTGATGGGGGGCGGCGGAGGCGCCTCCTTCATCTGGATCTTGGGAGCGGGGGCCGCGGGGGCCGCGGGGGCCGGCGGAGGCGGCGGCGGCGGGGGCGGCGGCGCGTCGGCCTGCTCAGTCAGGTCCACGCCCATGGTCTTGATGACCTTCTTGCCGGCGTCCGTGTGGGTCGCCAGCAGGTATCCGCACGCGCCGAAGATGGCGTAGGACACGATGGTCATGGGGATGGTGACCAGGGGACTCGCGCCGTGCACGGCGGAGTTCCCGGTAGCCAGGCTGGACCTGTATACGAGGTCCTCCAGGGTCTCCTTGGAAGCGCCGTTGGGAGGAGGGTTGGTCTTGGGGTCTTGGCTCATGCGACTCCCGAAAAAAGCTGAAATGAGAAAAAAATGGAGCCGGATCTGCGTTTGACGACAGAAACGGCTCTAAACCAAAGGTCGAATGATCCGGGGCAGGCCCAGCGGTTAAGATTACAAGCTGCCCGATCGGCGTCAAGAGCTGAAATCCGCATTGGCAGAGGATTTAGGACGATTGCCACACTTTTTCCAACATCGTGACACGGACCCCCGTCCTGGGGCTTTTCCGTGATAATCACGTGACAGTTCATAGGGGTTTGTCACAGTCATGTCACACGCATTTTCCAGGTTCATTCAAGATTCATCGTCTGGCGTCGCCCGGTCCGGCCGCTTCGAAACCACCCGGGGCTCCGTCCTCACACCGGCCTTCATGCCCGTGGGCACGCAGGGCACCGTGAAGGGGATCACCCCCGCGCAGCTGGCCGAGATCGGCCCCCAGGTGATCCTGGGCAACACCTATCATCTGGGGCTCCGGCCCGGGGACGCGCTGGTGCGCGACCTGGGCGGGCTGCACCGTTTCATGGCCTGGCCCGGCCCCATCCTCACGGACTCCGGCGGCTTCCAGGTCTTTTCCCTGGCCTCCCTGCGCAAGATCAAGGAGGAGGGCGTGACCTTCCAGAGCCACATCGACGGCTCCACCCACTTCCTCTCGCCCGAGCGCAGCATGGAGATCCAGCGCAACCTCGGCTCGGACATCGTCATGGCCCTGGACGAGTGCCCGCCGGGGCGCCTGGACAGGCCCGGCCTGGAGCTGTCCATGGCCCGCACCACCCGCTGGCTGAAGCGCTGCCGGGACTTCCCGCTGGGCGAGCGCCAGGGCCTGTTCGCCATCAACCAGGGTGGCGTGCACCTGGACCTGCGCTCCCGCCACCTGGAGGAGCTCCTGGACATCGACGCCGCCACCCCCTTCCAGGGCTTCGCCGTGGGCGGGCTCAGCGTGGGCGAGCCCAAGGAGGAGATGAACGCGCTGCTGGCCGGCTTCGTCCGCCTCATGCCCGCCGACCGCCCCCGCTACCTCATGGGCGTGGGCACGCCCGAGGATCTCCTCTTCGGCATCGAGCACGGCGTCGACCTCTTCGACTGCGTCCTGCCCACCCGGGAGGCGCGCCACGGCACCCTCCTGACGTCGCGGGGGCGTGTGAAGATCAAGAACGCCCGCCACCGCGAAAGCGACCGGCCCCTGGACCCCGATTGCAACTGCTACACATGCAGGACTTTTAGCCGCGCCTATCTGCACCACCTCTTCCGGGCCGGGGAGATGCTGGCATCCACCCTCAACAGTATCCACAACCTGAGCTACACTGTTGGGCTGACTCGAGCCGCGCGGCAGGCCCTCCAGGAGGAACGGTTCCCGGAATTCGCCAGCCGCACCAGGGAAAATTGGAACCAAGAGGAGCCTTGAATGAATTTCGCCCTTCTCCAGCAAGCCCAGCAGGGATCCCCATTCGGTCCCATCATCCTCTTCGGGGGCATGGCCCTGCTCTTCTACTTCCTCCTCATCCGCCCCCAGAGCAAGGCCCGCAAGCAGATGGAGGAACGCCTCTCCAAGCTCAAGGCCGGCGACGAGGTCCTGCTGACCTCGGGCTTCTACGCCGTCATCGACCGCGTCGAGGACAAGAACATCTACCTCAAGCTGGGCAGCTCCATCGTCAAGGCCCGCCGCACCGCGGTGGCGTCCCTGGCGGCGGAACCTGCTCCCGAACAGAACTGATCCCTGATCTTTGTCTTGCCGAGGGCGGGGATTCGCGTTCCCGCTCTCCCTTCGTCGGAGCCCATTCGTGACCAAGCGGAGCCTCTGGCGCCTGATCTTCACCACCCTGATCTGCGGCGCCTGCGCGTACTTCTTCGTCCCCCTCTCCAAGGTCCGACTGGGCCTTGACCTGAAGGGCGGCGTGCACTTCGAACTCGAGGTCCAGGGGCACGAGGCCCTCGAGGCCGACCTGCGTGACACCCGGGACCGCCTTCTGGACCGGCTCCACGAGAAGGGCTTCCCCGAGGCCGTGGCCCACCTGGAGGGCATGACCGTCAAGGCCGAGGGCGTCCCCGCGGACCGCCAGGCCGAGGCCCAGAAGATCCTCAACGGCTTCAGCGGCTACGACGCCGCCTTCTCCGGCGACACCCTGACCCTGAGCCAGAAGGCCGGATACCAGAAGAGCCTCAAGGACGACGCCAACAAGCGCGCCCAGCAGATCATCGAGAACCGCATCAACCAGTTCGGCGTGGCCGAGCCGGAGATCACCCCCACCGGCGCCGAGGGCAACCGCATCGTCGTCGAGCTCCCGGGCGTGGGCGACGCGGAACGCGAGCGCATCAAGGGCCTGCTCACCACCCCGGGCCGGCTCGAGCAGCGCCTGGTGGCCAAGCAGGACACCACCAACGGCATCGGCTGGCGCACCCGCGAGGAGGCCATGGGCCACTTCGCCGGCCACCTCCCCCCCGGCACCGAGCTCCTGCCCCTGCCCCTCTCCGAGCGCGAGGCCCGCCGCGAAGGCAAGGCCTTCCAGGCCCCCGCCGCCGGCCAGCCCGACCCCATCCGCTCCTGGGTCCTGGTGGAGGAGAAGGTCTACGTGGACGGCGCCGACATCACCAAGGCCGACCCCACCGTCAACTCCCAGACCGACCAGTACGAGATCAGCTACGTCCTGAACAAGAAGGGCGCCGACGACTTCTACAACCTCTCGGGCATCGCCTCGGAGGAGAACCGCCGCATCGCCGTGGTGCTGGACCGCAAGGTCGTGAGCGTGCTCTGGTGCAAGGAGAAGATCCCCGGCGGCGCCGTGCGCATCACCGGCCAGTTCTCCAAGGAGGAGGCCGACGACTTCGCCCTCAAGCTCAAGAGCGGCGCCATGCGCGCCAGCATGAAGTTCCTCGAGGAGCGGGCCATGGGCCCGAGCCTGGGCGCCGACTCCATCGCCTCGGGCGTGCGGGGCGCGCTCATCGGCTTCCTCACGGTCATCGGCTTCATGGTCTTCTACTACAGGTGGTCGGGCGTGAACGCCGTGGTGGCCCTCACGGTGAACATCATCGTGATGCTGGGCCTCATGGGCTCCTTCCACGCGGTCATCACCCTGCCCGGCATCGCCGGCTTCGCCCTCACCGTCGGCATGGCGGTGGACGCGAACATCCTGATCTTCGAGCGCATCCGCGAGGAACTGGGCAACGGCAAGTCCGTGGCGGGCGCGATCCAGACCGGCTTCGACCGGGTGTTCTGGACCATCGTGGACAGCCACGTCACCCAGCTGGTGTCGGCCATCCTCCTGTTCATCTTCGGCACGGGCCCCGTCAAGGGCTTCGCCGTGACCCTGACGGTGGGCGTCACGGCCTCCCTGTTCACCAGCATCTACATCAGCCGGTTCATCTACGACTGGATCCTGGAACGCCACCCCGGCACCAGGACCCTCTCCATCTAACAGGCCCGCCCAGATGAAAATATTCGAGCATCTCCCCCACATTCCCTTCATGAAGTATTCGAAGGTCGCCCTGATCCTCTCCTGGGGCGTGATCCTCGCGTGCCTCCTGTGGATCCACCCCTGGAAGGGCGCCGACGCCCACGTCAAGCTCGGCATGCAGTTCACCGGCGGCATCGACATGATGGTGGCCTTCAAGGGCAACGTCCACCAGGAGGACGTGCGCAACGCCCTCTATGCCGGCGGCGTCCAGCAGGCCGCCGTGGTGGCCTACCAGGACAAGCCCGGCGTGGCCATGTTCTCCATCAAGGTCAAGGCCAGGAAGGGCCAGGACGAGAAGGACTCCACCTCGCAGATCAAGCAGATCACCGACGCCCTGAAGAGCCTGGACGCCAAGGCCGCCAGCGACCACCGCCTGGACCTGAACACCGAGAGCGTCGGCGCCATCGTCGACACCTGGATGAAGGCCAACCCTCTGGGCGTCCAGGGCGACGAGACCGCGCTTCGCCTGGCCTACGAGCCCTGGGTGGACAAGGTCATCAAGGCCCGCGAGAAGGCCAGCCCCATGTCCGACTACAACCAGCTCCCCTCCGACCTTCCAGGGTCCCTGCGGGCCAGCCTGGAGAAGGACTACCGCCTGGGCAACCTGACCATCCTGAAGAACGAGAGCTTCTCGCCCTCGATCTCCGGCGAGTGGACCTGGAAGACGCTGTCGGCCGTGGGCTGGGCCCTGGTGGCCATCCTCGTCTACGTCCTCTTCCGGTTCACCCTGAGCTTCTCGGTGGGCGGCATCGTGGCGCTGATCCACGACGTCCTCATGGCCCTGGGCCTGTTCGTCCTGTTCGGGTTCGAGTTCTCGGTGCCGGTGGTGGCGAGCTTCCTGATCCTCATCGGCTACTCCATGGCCGACACGATCGTGGTCTTCGACCGCATCCGCGAGAACAGCCACAAGCCCGAGTACCGCCGCGTGGACATCGTCAAGCTGGTGGACGACTCCATCAACCAGACCCTGAGCCGGACCATCCTCACGTCCATGTCCGTGCTCTTCGTCGCGGTGTGCCTCTTCGTCTGGGGCGGCCACGCCCTGCGCGACCTGGCGTTCCCCCTGGTCGTGGGCGTGATCACGGGCACCTACTCGTCGATCTTCATCGCGTCCCCCGTGGTCGTCTTCCTGGACCACCAGTTCGGCGGCAAGGAAAAGCTCAAGCAGCACGCCTAGCCCGCCCTGACGTTGCCGGCCGGATCCGAAAGGGTCCGGCCGGTTTCTCTTTTCACGGCGAACCTCGGCCGAGAGCGGGTTCAGGTCGGCTTGGGTATCACGCTGATGTGCCCGTTGGTCTCCAGGATGGCCACGTGGACCTCCTCCAGGCTGCTCAGGCCCGCGGCGCGCAGGGCGGCCATCAGCTCGTGCTGCGTGACCTCCTCCGAATCCAGGACGGACTGGAGGATCTTCCCGTTGTGCACGAGCACCAGCGGGTTGCCTTCCACGAACCTCTGCACCTTCTTGCTGCGGTAGGTGAGCCAGCTCACCAGGGAATTGAGCCCCACCAGGGTCCCGGCCAGGATGAACCCCGCGGCCACCGTGTTGTCGCCGGCGTTCATGCTGTTCTGCACGGCGTTGGACAGGATCAGGAGCAGCACCAGGTCGAAGGGCGAGAGCTGGCCCACCTGGCGCTTGCCGGTGAGACGGAGGATCACCAGGAGGAAGCCGTAGACCAGGACGGCCCGGAGGGCGAACTCCCACCAGGGCTGACCGAGCTTCCAGAGGCTCACGCCCACGGGCAGGGCGGTCATGGATCAGTTCCCGGCGGGCTCGTCATCGCCCCGCTTCACGAGGCGGGGGGACCCGTGGACGGGCTGGCTGGACATGCCCTTCCACACATAGCGGGTGCCCCGCTTCTGGCCCTGCTTGAGGATGACGCCCTCGTCCTCCAACTCAGAAAAAAACCGCCTGAGCGTCGCCGGTGCCCAGTCGCAGGTCTTGAGTCCCAGTTCCTCCTGGGCCTGGAAGCTGCTCAGGGCCCCCTGGAGCTGGAGGGTCTTGATGAGCTGGGCCTTGAGGGCCAGCAGCTCGCCCTTGGACCGCCTGAGCTTGTTCTTGAAATCAGGAAGGATGTCCTTCTCGAACACCATCGGCGCGGGGGGCGCGGGGGCCGGCCTGGGGGCCGGGACTTCCTGCTTCGCGCCGTTGACCTCGAATAGTAACCCTCCGTCTAGCAATATATCGGCTTCCTCGCGTCCAAAAAGGACCACGACGGAGCTCGGCGGGATGCCCTCACCGTGGAACGCCTCGATGATTCGGTCGCCGATTCTCTTTTTCTGTTCTTTTGAAAGGGGGTTGGATTTGATGTGTATCAAAGGCATACACACTCCTTTAAAACGGGGGTGATTTCAATTTAATCTGTATTATGAATGAGGGGGAATTCTTTTTGATCCCTTTAACGACTTTTCCACTCTGGGAGTATCCATGTCCCCTAACCAGACGCTGCCCACCCGAGCTCCTTCCACGGAAGCCCATCGTTTCGAGGCCTATCTCCGGAGCAAGAAGCTCAAACTGACGGGCGAGCGGATGGAGATCCTCGCGACCATCTTCCGCAAGGACAGCCACTTCGATGCCGAGGAACTCCACGCGGAACTCAAGACACTGGGACGCGATATCAGCCGCGCCACCGTGTACCGCACCTTGGATCTCCTGGTGCAATGCGGTCTCGTGCGCAAGAGCAGCCTGGGCTCGAGCCACGCCAACTACGAAGCGGCGCATGAGAATGAGCATCATGATCACCTGATCTGCCTGGCCTGCAACAAGGTCTTCGAGTTCTACCGCGCCGACCTGGAGACGCTCCAGGACGCCATCTGCCAGGAGCGGAAGTTCAAGCCCCTGCATCACAGCCTGCAGATCTTCGGCCTGTGCATCGACTGCGTGGACAAGACGGACGAGAACGCCATCCGCACGAAGGTCGCGCAGATCCATACCTAGGGAATCGTGCAGAATAATAGGGCCCGGGAAGGTCATCCGGGCCGGCCTTGGTGTGGAGGAAAGATGAACCTGCTCAAGCTCCTGAAGATCCGTACGCGCCTGCTGGTCATCATCCTCGGATGCAGCCTCGCGCTCGTGTGTCTCGGAGCGGCCGGCGTCTACTACCTCCGGGCCATGGAGGCCACCCACGGCGACGTCGCGGCGAACCGGATCGTGGCCGCCGAGGCCATGCGCGTGACCCTGGCCCTGCTGGCCTTCTTCATCGTGTGCGGCGCGGGGGTGGGCCTGATCATCAGCATGAGCATCAATTCCTCCCTCACGCTGATCACCCGGCGCATGCATGACCTGGCCGAAGGCGAGGGCGACCTCACCCAGCGCATCACCATCGCGGGCGCCGACGAACTCAGCCAGCTGGCGGGCTTCATCAACACGTTCATCCACAAGGCCCACGCCACCGTGGCCCACTCCGTGGCCACCGCCAACGAGACGGCGGCCTCCAGCAACGAGCTCTCCGCCATCTCCCGGGAGCTGGCCGGCAACGTCTCGAGCCAGTGCGAGCTCGCCGAGAACAGCTCCAACCTCATGACCGACGTGGCGCGCAACCTCGACGTCACCGAGGAGATGTCCATCACCACCACCGAGACCCTGGAATCCACCGAGAAGGTCCTGGCGGCCTTCGTGGCCACCCTCACGGAGGTGGGGGGCGTGGTCATCGCCGAAGGAGAGAAGCAGTCCCGCATGGCGACCCGGATGCGCGAGCTGAGCGAGGACGCCCAGGGCATCAACAGCGTGCTGGGCATCATCGCCGAGATCGCCAACCAGACCAACCTGCTGGCCCTGAACGCCTCCATCGAGGCGGCCCACGCGCGGGAGGCCGGCAAGGGCTTCGCGGTGGTGGCCGAGGAGATCCGCAAGCTGGCCGCGAAGACCCAGGGCTCGCTCGTGGAGATCAACATCAACGTCAAGGAGGTCGTGGACGGCATCGAGGCCATGTGCACGGAGACGGACCGGGCCTCGCTCCAGATGGTGAGCGTGTCCGACCGCACCCGCAGCCTCCTGGAGGACGCCGGCACCACCGGCACCAAGCTCAGGGACTCCGTGGCCACCTCCTCGGACCTGGTGCGCAAGACCACCTACATCGCCACCCGCACCAAGGACCTCATCGAGACCATGAACAGCCTGGTGGACCTCTCCAACCAGAACAAGGACGCCGCCCACGGGGTGGAGGCGGTCTCCACGAACCTCGCCGCGAAGTCCGAGGACCTCCGCAGTTCCCTGAGCCACTTCCGGGTGGAATAGTGGCGCTCCGGGACCACCTAAGCCCCTACTGCAGCGAGCTCACCGTCCTCTACGTGGAGGACGACGGCCCCAGCCGGATGGCGATGGCCGCGCGCATGCGGGGCCTCTTCAAGGAGGTCTTCCAGGCCAGGGACGGCCGCGAGGGCCTGGCGGCATGGCGGGCCAAGGCGCCGGACATCATCCTCACGGACCATCACATGCCCGGCATGACGGGCCTGGACATGGCCGCGGAGATCCGGAAGGGCGGTTCGAAGGTCCCCATCATCTTCATCACCGAGTCCATGAACAATGCGCTCCTGGGGCAGGTCATCGGCCTGGGCATCGCCTCCATCCTCCCCAAGCCCGTGGTGCCGGAGAACCTTGTCCAGGCCTTCTCCCTGGTGGTGGGGCTGCTCGAGCACGACCACCTCCAGCGCAGGACCATGGAGCAGGACTTGGCGCTCCTCCAGCTGCGGGAGCGCTACCATGAGAACCAGCAGGAGATGGCCTTCCGGAAGGAGCTGAGCATCCTGGAGAACGACTTCCAGGGCCGGTCCTTCACGGGCCCCCCGGGCCGCGGGGAGTGGATCGCCGAGGTCGCCTACCTGCCCAAGGACATCATGTGCGGGGACAGCTACTCCCTGCGGCGCCTTCCGGACGGGAGCATGCTGGTGTTCCTCGCCGACGCCATGGGCAAGGGCCTCTCGGCCGCCCTCACCACCTCGCTGGCCGTCTACACCTTCAACCTCCAGGTGGACCGCCTGGCGCCGGGCAGCCTGTTCAGCCTCGGGGAGTTCGTGCGGGAATTCATCACCATGATCGGGCGGCGCCTCCTGGAGGACGAGGTGCTCAGCCTCGCGCTGGTCTGGCTCCCCTGCAAGCGGGCCCTGCTGGAGCTCGCCTCCTTCGGCATGCCCCCGATGCTGTTGGAAGGCGGGGACGGCCCCCGCAAGCTGCCCTGCAACAACCCGCCCCTCTCGCCCTACACCACCGACTTCAGCACCCGGGCCCACAACCTGGGCGACACCCGCCGCATCCTTCTCTACACCGACGGCCTCAACGAGGCCGGGACGCCGGAGGGCGGGCTCTACCGGAGCCGCCTGGAGCCCGATTTCAGGGAACAGGCAGGCCGGGCGGCATTCCTGGAATCCTTCCGGAAGCTGGTGCCCAGTCCGGAGGACGACGTGACCCTGCTCTTCCTCACCCGGGTGGATTCCGAGCCCCTCTGGCAGCGCCACATGACCGTGGAGAGCCGCCTGGAACGCGTGGAGGAGGCCTGCCAGGAGCTGGAGAAGTGCCTGGAGACCCGCACGGCCCTGGCCGCGGAACCCCGGTACGAGTTCAGCGTCGCCATCCGGGAGGCCCTTCTGAACGCCTACGAACACGGCTCCCTGGGGATCCCCGGCCACCTCAAGGCCGAGCTTCTGGAAGGCGGACTCTACTTCGACCACCTTCTCGAGCGGGAGGCCTCCCCCCACCCGCCCGTCACCGTGGACCTCGCCCTGACCGGGGAGGGCGGGAACCGCCTGCTTTCGGTCACCATCCAGGACGAAGGCCCCGGCTTCGCGACGTCCCTGGCCCGGCTCGAGAAACCGGACTCCCTCCTGCTCCATGGCCGCGGCCTGAGGATGATCCGGAAGTACACCGACGCATTCCATTACAATGAACAAGGCAATACCCTGACACTGCTCAAGTTCTATCGGGAGTGACGCAATGGACATCGCAAGGACGGGCCCGGCCGAGTTGACCATAACGGGCAACATCAAGACGACCGCCGACTACCTGGAGATCCGGAGGCTGGTCACCGAGCAGGTCGCCGCCGGGGCCGCGAGCCTCACCCTCCACATCCGGGAGTCCCTGTCCATGCCCTCCTCGGTCATCGGCTTCTTCGTCAAGCTCGTCAACCGGGACAAGGTCAAGGTGACCATGCTGATCCAGGATGAACGGCTCCTTGAGCTCCTGGCGGAGCTGAGCCTCGCCGAACTCTTCGGGGCCCGCCATCAGGCATAGAAGAAAGCGGTTTGGCCCGGTAAACTGAGGGATGCGAAAACTCACTCTCGAAGACATCCAGCGCCTCCCCAAGACCGACCTGCACGTTCATCTGGACGGCAGCCTGCGTCTCACCACCATCCTCGAGCTGGCCCAGGAGCAGGGCGTGACCTTGCCGGGCGACACCCTCGAGACCCTGCGCCCCTTCGTGGAAGTGGGCGAGGAGTGCACCTCCCTGGTGGACTACCTGAAGGCCTTCGACGTCACCCTGTCGGTGATGCAGACCTATGACTCCCTGGTGCGCACGGCGTACGAACTGGCCGAGGACGCCGCGGCGGAGAACGTCCGCTACCTGGAGGTGCGCTACAGCCCCATCCTCCACCAGCAGAAGGGCCTGACGCTGCACCACATCGTGCAGGCGGTCGTGGAGGGCCTCGCCAAGGCGGAGAAGGAATTCAACATCAAGACCGGCGTCATCCTCTGCGGCATCCGGCACATCAGCCCCGAGCTGTCCAATCGCCTGGCCGACCTCACCGTCGCCTTCAAGAACAAGGGCGTCGTGGGCTTCGACCTGGCCGGCGCGGAGGAGGACTTCCCCGCCAAGAAGCACCGCGAGGCCTTCAGCCGCGTGCTGGCCAACAACATCAACTGCACCCTGCACGCCGGGGAGGCCTACGGGCCGGAGAGCATCCACCAGGCCATCCACCTCTGCGGCGCCCACCGCATCGGCCACGGCGTTCGCCTCATCGAGAACGGCGACCTGCTCAACTACGTGAACGACCACCGCATCCCCCTGGAGTGCTGCCCCTCCTCCAACGTGCAGACCCGGGCCGTGCGCACCATGGCCGAGCACCCGATCCGCCTCTTCTACGACCTCGGCCTGCGGGTGACGGTGAACACCGACAACCGCATGGTCACCCGCACCACCGTCAGCGAGGAGTACCTCCACCTGCACGAGACCATGGGCTTCACCCTGGACGAGATCAAGGAGCTCATCATCATGGGCTTCAAGAGCGCCTTCCTGCCCTACGCGGTGAAGCGGGCCCTGCTCTCGGACGTGGTGAACGAGCTGAAGTCCTTCCAGCCCCACAGCCTGGAAAGCAAGAAGGAACAGCTCTAGACCGTGCTATAGTTGATCGCAGAGGTCGGAATTGCTGAACCGCTTCAATGCCTTTCTCGAGAACCAGGACCGGATCCTGCTGACCACCCATGAGAATCCGGATGGCGACGGCATCGGCGCCATGGTGGGCCTGGCCCACTACCTGAAGGCCAGGGGAAAGGACGTACGCATCGTCGTGCACCCCCATCTCCCGGATTTCCTTGGGTTCATGGACCCCGGGGGCTGGGTGGAGGCCCTGGACCTGGAAGGCCGGCACCGGGAACTGGCCGCCTGGCCCGGCGCCTGGATCATCGTGGACGCCTCCGAGCCCCACCGCCTGGGTCCCCTGCTCCCCGCCTTCCAGGCCACCTCGGCCGTCACCGCCTGCCTGGACCACCACCTGAAGGACGCCCCCGCGGGGTTCGCCCAGGAGTTCACCGATCCCACGGCCTCCGCCAGCGCCGAACTGGTGTACGACCTGGCGGTGGCCCACATGCCACTCCCCCTGCCCGCTCCCATGGCCGACGCCCTGTACGCCGGCGTCGTGGAGGACACCGGCAACTTCCGTTTCTCCAACGCCACCCCCAAGGTGCACCGCATGGCGGCCCAGCTCATCGAGCAGGGCGTGGCGCCGGCCCGCATCTACCAGAACCTCTACCACCAGGGGCGGCTGCAGAAGCTCCGGCTGACCGGCCGGGCCTTCGACAAGCTGGAGCTCCTGGCCGAGGGCCGCTATGCCCGCATCAGCCTCACCCAGGCCGACCTGGACGCCTGCGGCGCGGACCATGACGACATGGAGACCCTCGTGAACCGCCCCCTGGAGCTGCGGGGCGTGGAGGTGTCCTGCCTTCTATACCAGCTGGCCGACGGGCGCATCAAGGCGAGCCTCCGGTCCAGAGAGCGAGCGAATGTGAACCAGGTCTGCCGCCGCTTCGGCGGAGGCGGCCACCGGCTCGCTTCGGGCGCCAAGCTGGACGGCCCCCTGTCCAAGGCCCAGAATGAGATGGACGCCGCCGTGCTCGCCCAGTTGGAGGCCGACCTCGCCTGATCACTCCCCGGATCGTTTGCACACCGCCCCGATCCCATGTTCATGCCTATTCAACAGCCCCTTTCACGAAACGCAGACCGCGGAATGAAACGCATGGCCCCCAAAGACAGCAGCAGCGCCCCCCACCTGGAACTCGGCCCGGAATCCCCCCTGGAAGTGGTGACGCGCTTCGAGACCGAATCGGTCCCTTTCGTGGCCAAGGCCAACGTCCCTTCCATTTTCGGGAAGTACGTCGTCTACGGCTTCCTGGAGAAGATGACGGGCAAGGAGCACCTGGCCATCGTCTCCGGCGACATCGACGCCCGCAAGCGGGTGAACGTGCGCATCCACAGCGAGTGCTGGACGGGCGACGTGCTGGGCAGCCTCAAGTGCGACTGCCGGGCCCAGCTGGAATCCGCCCTTCGCTACGTGGGCGAGCACGGCGGCATCGTGCTCTACCTGCGCCAGGAGGGCCGCGGCATCGGCCTCCTGAACAAGCTCAAGGCCTACGCGCTCCAGGAGCAGGGCTTCGACACGGTGGAGGCCAACCATGAACTGGGCTTCGCGGACGACCTGCGGACCTATGAATCGGCCGTGGAGATGCTGAAGTTCTTCGGGATCCGGAAGGTGCGGCTGCTCACGAACAACCCCAGGAAGATCGACGCCCTCGAAGGGGCCGGGATCCACGTGCAGCGGGAAGCCCACCAGCTGGCGTCGAATCCCTACAACCTCAAGTACCTGAAGACCAAGGCCAACAAGTCGGGGCACATGCTGGACTTCAAGGAAGATCCGAAGCTGTAGCTGGAGCCCGCCTTGCACGCACCCGACGCCTTCCCCCGCGGTTTCGCCAGCGACAACTTCGCGGGGGTCCACCCCCGGATCATGGACGCCATCCAGGCCTGCAACCACGGCCACGCCATGGCCTACGGGGAGGACGCCGTGACCGCCCGGGCCCGGGCCGCCTTCGACGCGCTCTTAGGGCGGGAGGTGGCCACCCACTTCGTCTTCAACGGCACCGGCGCCAACGTGACGGCGCTCATGGCCTTCGCCAGGCCCTACGGGGCCGTGCTCTGCTCGGACGTGGCGCACCTCTGCAACGACGAGAGCACGGCCCCCGAGCGGTTCCTGGGCATGCGGCTCGTCCCCCTGCGCTCCGTGGACGGGAAGATCGACCCCGGGGCCCTGGCGGAGGCCCTGGGCCGCGCCCACGGCGTGCACGGCGCGGTTCCGGTCGCCCTCACCATCACCCAGCCCACGGAGCTGGGGACGGTCTACACCGTGGCCGAGCTCGCCACCCTGGTGGACCTGGCCCACGCCCACGGCCTGGGCGTGCACGTGGACGGGGCGCGCCTGGGCTGCGCCGTGGCCTCCGCGGGGGTGTCCGCCTGCGAGATGCTGGCGGGCGTGGACGCCCTGAGCTTCGGCGGCACCAAGCAGGGCATGCTGGGCGGGGAGGCCGTCGTCTTCCTCAAGCCCGGCCTGGGTCCCGACTATCCCTACCACCAGAAGCACGCCATGCAGCTGGCCTCCAAGATGCGCTTCACCGCCGCGCAGTTCGAGGCCCTCCTGGAGGACGGCCTCTGGATCGAGAACGGCCGCAGGGCCAATGCCGCGGCCACGGCCCTGGAGGCCGCGGTGAAGGACCTCCCCAGCGTCCAGGTGGCCTTCCCGGTGGAGGCCAACGCCGTCTTCGCCAGGATTCCCGTGCCGATGCTGGCGCCCCTGCAGGCCGAGACCTTCTTCTGGCCCTGGGACGAACGCGCGGGCCTGGTGCGCTGGATGTGCGCGTGGGACTCGATGCCGGAGGACGCGGCATCGTTCGTGGCGGCGATAGGGAGACTGGAAAAAGGATAAAGAGTCTTCGGCAGACCCAGGATGACTGATTTCATCTGTTGCCAACCCTTTATCCCTGCGATTCGTCAGGTTCGGGAGAAAGACCTATCGCCGAGGCGCCGAGGAGCCGAGGATCGCCGAGAAATGCAGTTTCCCTTCTCGGCGATCCTCGGCTCCTCGGCGCCTCGGCGACAGGCATTTTCAGGGGCGGTGCCGATCTTCGCGATCCAGGCCGCGAAAAGACAATGCGACGTCATTCGACACCAGACCAGGCCCGGTCAGGGTCTACCCCCGGATCCGAGAGGAACCCAAAAGTCATTCGTCCCGCCGCGGCAGGATGAGGCTCCTCTGGACCCGTTCCAGGTTCCCGTGCAGGCGCACCAGCTTCCACGCCAGGATCATGGCGTAGCCCAGCCACACCCATAGCAGCCGCGGGTCGCAGGGGGTGCGCTTGAGCGGCTCCAGGCCCAGGTCGATGCGCAGGCCGTACAGGAACCACACCACCACGCCGAACGCGATGAGCAGGTGGCCCCAGCGGATCCAGTAGGGGCGCAGGCACTCCTGGGTCTTCCACTTGAGCAGGAGCCAACGCTCCATCACGGGGGTCTTGGCCTCGGCGAAGTTGAGCGCCACGAGCAGGTCCACCAGGGGGGCGTAGTTGTGCACCTTCAGCTCGGCCAGTTCCTCCTCGCCGTTGACCTTGCGCAGGAAGGCGGAGCGGATCTTGCCGACGCACTCCTCCCAGGGGGCCTCCTCGCGGTGCAGGGCCAGGTGCAGGCGCACCAGTCCCACCCACAGGAGGGCCTGCCACAGCAGCACGCCCCACAGCGACAGGCCCTGCCAGCCGTGGTTGCGCGCCAGTTCCAGAAAGCGGCTCAGATCCATCCCCTAGTCCCTCTGCAGTTTTTCCAGCCACTGGACCAGCTCGGGGTCCCCTTCGGGGCTCAGCCGGATGGCCTCCTGGAGATCGAGCATACCCTGGGACGTCTCGCCCCGCTTGAACCGCACGAAGGCGCGGTCCCGGTACGACGTGCTCTCCCCGGGGTTGAGCAGGACCAGGTGCGTGGCGGTCCAGATGGCCTCGTCCCAGTTGCCGGTGCGCACGAAGCGCACGTGCAGGTTGCGCACGAGGCGGCCCAGGATGGACCGGTTGGGCACGGGGGCCAGCATGGAGGGGTGGAAGACCGCCCGGCCCCCCGTGGACTGCTCCACCAGCCAGGCCGCGTCCTCCTCGCCCACGGTGCGGCCGCCGTTGAAGGGATCGAAGTAGAGGGTGCCCATGTCCAGCTGGATCCCGGTGATGAAGTGGCCCGGCAGCCCCACGCCGATGGCCCGGAAGCCCAGGCGCCGCGCCACCTCCATCCAGAGGACGGAGAGCGTGATGGGCATGCCCCGCTTGCGCTCGAGGACCTTGGGGAGCAGGGCGTTGGCCGGATCGTCGTAGGTCTCCCGGTCGCCCTGGAGGCCCACCTGCTGGAACAGGTAGGTGTTGAGGGCGTCGATGCCCCCGTGGATCGTCCAGGGCAGCGGCATGTGCCCGGCCAGGGTGTCGGCCCAGGCCTCGACCGTCCTCACCACCGGGGTGGCATCCTCCTCCCCCAGCATGGGTCCCACGGCCAGGACGGCGCCCTCCAGGAGGTGGGCGCACTCCGGATCGGACTGGAGGAATTCGTGCAGGGACATGCTACCGGTTCCTCAGCCAGGACCGGAGGACCAGGGCCAGGAGCGCCACCACCGCGCCGCCCCACAGGAAGGGCCGCCACTTGTTCTGCTCGGCCTCGATGCGCTTCTTCTCCTCGGCCTTGCGGTAGTTCTCGGCGAGGGAAAGCTTGCTTTGCGCCTCGCGGGCCTTGTCGATGGCCTCGCGCTCGCTCTTGCGCTGATCGGCCATCTCCTTGCGCACGCCCTGGTCCCCTCCCTCCTGGTCCTGGAGCCGCACCCGCTGGAGGCCGCGGCGGGGATGGACCCGGCGGGAGGAGGGCCGCAGGGTGCCATCCTCGGCGCCCTGGTCGAAGTTGCCCTGGAAGTTGTCCAGGCTCTCGGTGAGGTCCTGCATGTCCTGGCGCAGGCCCATGAGGGTCCCGTGCTGGCGCTCCAGCATGCTGCCCTGCATCCACAGGAGGGCCACCTGGAGGAGCAGGAGGGTGACGACGGCGCCGAGAAGCCAGGAGGGCTGGGGCTTGGGGGTGGGTTCGGTGGTCATGCGGGTTCCCTGGAAAGGATGAAGAGGGTCCGGTCGTCCCGGTTCTGGGACTCGAAGGCCGTGACGTCGTGGAAGACCGCCTCGCAGGCGGCCCTGACCGACCCGGTGCCCCAGATGCGCTGCATCTGCTCCTTGAAGCGGCGCAGCCCGTAGAGCTCGCCACGCTTGTTCATGGCCTCGGTGAGTCCGTCGCTGTACATCACCAGCCACTGGCGGTGCGAGAGCTGGCCCTCGATCACGCTCCAGTTGCCCGGAGCGAAGGGCCGCAGGCCGAGGCCCCGGCCGGTGGATTCGATCTCCCGCGCCTCCGCCGGGGACGCCCCCTCGATGAGCAGGATGGGCGGATGCCCGGCCCGGGCGATGCGGTAGCGGCCCTCGGCGTCCCACTCCAGGATGGACAGGGTGAGGAAGTCCCGAGGGCCCATGAGGCTGCGCATGGTGCGGTCCAGGGCGGGAAGGATGGCCTCGAAGCTCATGCCTTCCTGCTGGGCGGCCATCTTCAGGAGGGCCGTGGCCTGGCTCATGTAGAGGGCCGCGGCCAGCCCCTTGCCGCTCACGTCGCCCACCGCCGCCATCCAGCACCCCGAGGGCCGCCGGCCCACCCACAGCAGGTCCCCGCCGGTCTCCAGGGCCGGGGACAGGCGCAGGGCGGCCTGGAACCCCGGCATGCAGGGGGCCTCGGAGGTGATCAGGCTCTCCTGGATGAGGCGCGCGGTGTTGAGCTCCTGCTCGATGCGGCCCTGGTCCAGCATGCGGCGGTGCAGCACCGCGGTCTCCAGCAGCGCGCCCGCGGCCAGCGCCACCTCCCGCAGCAGCTCCCGGTCCTCGCGGCCGTAGTTCAGTTCGGCGTACTTCCCGCCCAGCAGCAGGGCCGCGTGGGGCTCGTCGTTGACCATGATCAGGGTCAGCACCTGCACTTCCAGGCCGTCCACGTGGGCCCGGAGCACGTCGCCCTGCTCCCGGACCCAGTCCGCCTCGTCGCTGCCCAGGCCCAGCACCAGCTCCCGGTTCTCCCGGGCGTGGCGCACCAGCCCCAGGGGCAGCTCCAGGTGGCAGGGCCTGGCCAGCTCCTCCGCGAAGGGCTCGTCGGGATCCGGGTCGGCCACGGCGGGCAGCAGGAGCCGGCGCTTGTCCACGGGCAGCATGAGCAGGACGTGGGGCTGGTAGGCCTCGCGCACCGAGTCCAGGAGGCCCGCCAGGAGCGCCTCCTCGGAGAACCGCTTCTTGGTCTCGCGCAGGTTGCCCAGGATCACCTCCCGGGTCGTGTTGAGGTCGCGCCGGAACCGGCGCCGCAGGGTGAGCAGGAGCCACCGCAGGAGCCACCCGATGGGCAGGGCCGAGATGCCCACCAGCACGCCCACCCAGGCGGAAGGAATCACCTGGACGCCCTGGGCGAAGACCCAGGCCAGGCCCCCCAGGTAGACGGCCAGGGTCAGGCCCAGGACCGTGAAGTACGACACCCACCGGAGGATCGCCCGGCGCACGTCGAAGAACCCGTGGCGGAAGATGGCGTACGCGAACGACAGCGGCAGGAGCGGCAGGGGCAGGAAGAACACCCAGCTTTCCCGGGCGAAGACCAGGCTCTGCCCCGCGGACCGCTGCAGGAGGGCGAACACCAGGAGGTCGGCGATGATGGCCGTCGTGAAGATGAGGGCCGGGAGCAGGGCCCGGCGCTTGCGCCCTGGCATCCGGAAGGTGCCGATCCAGAAGAGCACGAGGCCCGCGACGGCCACGGTGGGGGTGATCCAGGCCACGAGCCTGCCGACGATGCTGCCGTCCATGTAGCGGAAGGCCTCCTGGAAGAGCTCGGACTTGTCGAAGGTCCGCAGGAAGACCCGCACCGCGTAGAGGGCCCCGCCGCCCAGGGAGAACCCGTACAGCGCCGCCAGGAAGTGGCGGTTGGTGCGCAGCTTGAACGGATGGGGGAACCGCAGGAAGAAGTGGAGCCAGAGGGGGGGCGCCAGGCCGATGGCGAGCCCCGCCACCAGGATCAGGGGCACCAGGAGGCCGGGAGCCACGCTGTCCACGCCCAGGCCCACGGAGACGGTCAGCAGGAGCGACACCACGCCCATGTAGTAGAAGTGCCGGGCGATCTTCCTGGACGGGGAGGAGACCACCACCAGGAGCCCCACGGCCCACGCCGCGAGCCCCGAGAAGAGCGCGATGAGGCCGGTGCGGTCGAACCCCTTCACGAGCCGCACCGGCAGGCGCAGGATCTTCCCTTCCCTCAGGACCGTGTAGATGAGGATCCGGCCTTCGGGCTGGTCGTTGATGTAGCGCTGGGCGGTGGCCAGGTGCTTGGCGTCCACCTTGCGGCCGTGGATGCTGAGCAGCTCGTCCCCGTCCAGGAGCCCGGCCTCCTCGGCCACGCCGTTGGGGAGGATCTCGACGATGACCACCCGCTTGCCCGTGGCCCGCCACGTGCACTGGTCATCCGAGGAGGCGTAGACCCAGTTGCTGAGGTAGAAGCAACCCAGGGCCATCAGCAGCGCGAAGATGCTGGTGAGGATCAGTTTCCATCGGATGGCTCGGAGGCTGTCGGACAAGGTAACCTTAGGACATGAACAAAACCGCGTGGGAAGACCGGACCTGGTGGCTGCTCGTGGGCGGCCGGAGGAGGCTGGGTCGCGAGCTCGCGCAGGCGCTTGCGAAGGGACACAACCTGATACTGACCACCTCCGTCTCCTGGGATCAGGAGGAGGCCTGGATCGCTGAACTTTCCAAACAGACTCAAGTAAGGTGCTTGCTTTGGGATGCCGCAAGTCCTGATCTTGTCCACACGATGATGGCAGATCTGGAGGCCCTGGGGGCGGAAGGCGTGAAGGTAAATTCCTGTGTCGTGGTGGGGGGGACCTTCCCCGAAAGCCCCCTGGGCACCTGGACCCCGGCCAGCCTGGAGGAGACCTGGCGCCTGAACCTGAGCTTCCCCCTTCTGGCGGCCCAGCAGGTGGCGCCGCACATGGCCGACGGGGGGTGCATCCAGTTCCTGCTGGACACGGCCATCCACAGGCCCTTCCTGAAGCGCCTGCCCTACACCGCCGCCAAGTCCGGCGTGGCGGCCCTGGTGCCCGGCCTGGCCCGGGCCCTGGCCCCCCGGGTGCGGGTGGTGGGCCACGCCCTGGGCACGGTCCTGCCCGATGCCCGCGAGGACACCGCGGCCCTGGCCTCCCGCAGCCTCCTCGGCGCCGTGGGCACCCCGGAGGACCTGGTCCGGGCCCTGCGCTACGCCGCCGGGAGCCCCTACCTCACCGGCGAGATCCTCACCCTGGACGGGGGCACCCGCTGGGTATGATGGAGGCAGGAGTACCGGTGCGCTTCAAGATCAATGAAATATTCACATCGATCCAGGGGGAGGGCTCCAGGGCCGGCCGGCCCTGCCTTTTCATCCGGCTCACGGGATGCCCCCTGCGCTGCGTGTACTGCGACACCACCTACGCCTTCTTCGAGGGCAACTTCATGGAACTGGAGGCGATCCTCGCCCAGGTCCGGGAGACCCTCGGCCCCCCCCGGAAGGGGCCCAACGCCCCTTTCGTGGAACTCACCGGCGGCGAGCCCCTGGCCCACCGGGACGCCCCGGTCCTGCTGGAGGCCCTGCTGGGCCTGGGCTACGAGGTGGCCCTGGAGACCGCCGGCAGCCACGACATCCGCCTCGTGGACGAGCGGGTGGTGAAGATCGTGGACCGCAAGACCCCCGGCAGCGGGGAGGTGGACCGCTGGCTGGACTCCAACCTGGACCACCTGGTGCCCGGCCAGGACGAGCTGAAGTTCGTCCTGTGCGATCCGGAGGACTACGCCTGGGCCAAGGCCTGGTGCGAGGAGAAGGGGGTCCTGGACCGCTTCGACGTGCTCTTCAGCCCCGTGTGGGGGAGCCTGGACCCGGCGTGGCTGGCGGAGCGGATCGTCGAGGACGGCCTCCCCGTGCGGTTCCAGCTCCAGCTCCACAAGCTTGTGTGGGGGGCGGAGAAGCGGGGGGTCTAGAATGGGGGATCCCCCGGAGCCCCCATGAACCTCGCAGCGGTCCTCCTCGCCCTCGCGCTGGCCCCGGCCCTGCTGGCCCAGGGCGCCGAACAGTGCACCTCGGCCGTCATCTCCCGGGGGCAGGAGGGGCGGCCCATGCTGTGGAAGAACCGGGACACCGACACCCTCTCCAACAAGGTGGTCTTCCGCCGGGACCTCCCCCACAGCTACCTGGCCCTGGTGGACGCGGACGACGACTCCGGGCGCCACGCCTGGGCCGGGCTCAACGACGCGGGCTTCGCCATCATGAACACCGTGGCCTACAACCTGCCCGGCAGCGACAAGGAGGCCCGGGACGGCGAGGGGGCCATCATGGGCGACGCCCTGCGGCTGTGCCGCACCGTGGCCGATTTCGAGGCCTGGCTGGAGGCCAACAAGGGCCGCGGCCTGGGCAGCCAGGCCAACTTCGGGGTGCTCGACGCCGAGGGGCGGGCCTTCCTGTTCGAGGTGCACAACCACGGCTTCACGAAGATCGACGCCGCCCTGTGCCCGGACCGGCTCCAGGTGAACACCAACTTCGCGCGCTCGGGAAAGCCCGGCAAGGGCGCCGGCTACCTGCGCTTCGACCGGGCCTCCGCCCTCGTCCAGGCCCTGGGGCCGGTGACCGCCCAGGGCATCTTCGCCAAGGTGGCCCGGGACACCGGCAATCCCCTGACGAAACAGCCCTCCGCCGTGGACCTGGCCCCCCTGCCCCGGGCCGGCCAGGGCCTGTGGGTGTCCACCCGGGACTCCATCAACAAGAGCTACACCAGCGCCTCGGTGATCATCGTGGGGCGGCGCCCCGGGGACCCGGGATCGCGGGCCACCTTCTGGATCCTGCCCGGGGAGCCCGTCACGGGCCTGGCCATGCCCCTGTGGGTCGAGGCGGGCAGGTCCCCCGAGCCCCTCTGGAAGGGGGCCGAGGCCCCGCTGTGGGCCGAGACCCGGCGCATCAAGGAGATCGGGCGGCCCTTCCCGGAGGCCGAACGCAAGGAGTACCTCGACCTCGCCAGGCTCCTCAACGCCGAGGGCACCGGGTACCTCCCGCGCCTTCTGGCCGTGGAGGAGGAGATCTTCAAGGCCGCCGCCGCCTTCGAGGCCCGGCCCCGCACGCCGGAGGAACTGGCCGCCTTCCAGGACGCCATGGCGGCCAAGGCGCTTGGGACCCTCAAGCGGGTAGGGCTCTAGCCTACTCCCTCACCCTGCGCCCCATCTGGGTCGCCGCCACCCAGAAGATCGCGGCCGCGGCCGCGGAGAGCCAGAACACCGTGAACGCCAGGGTCGTGCCCTGCCAGAGCGCCGCGAACCCGTGCCGCACCTGGCTGGCCAGGAGGTTGGCCTTGCCGCCCATCATCTCCAACTGGCGCAGGTAGCTCTTGGAGTCCTCGTCCTCCAGGGCGAAGGGCGCGACGGTGGTGGAAGCGAAGCGGTAGATGACCAGGGCGCTCACGGTGCCCGCGGCCAGGATCGATCCCGCGATGAGGCGGATCCGGTCCATCCTGGGCCCCCGTTCGTCCCGCAGGAAGCCGGGCCGGGGCGGCTCCGTCTCCAGGGCCGCGTCCAGGAACCCCTCCGGCACCTCCCGGCCCCGGGACCGCAGCTCGGCCACGGCCGCCTCCAGGGCCCCGCGCTTGTATTTCCGGTGATGCGCGAGGAGATCCTGGAGCTGGGCGTCGGAGAGGGCGGGAATCCTGGTGAGGAACGAGTCGGACATGGCTTCCATGGTATTTGGCCGGACGCGGATCCGGGGAGTATATTCAGGTGTTCCCCATCCAGGAGGTACCGAAATGCTCGCCTTCGCCCTGGCCGCATCCCTATTCCTCACCGGCGGGGAGGAGCCGGCCAACCCCGTCGCCCCGGTCCCCGCCGCCGCGCTGAGATCCACCTCCGCCATCAAGGGCAAGCTCACGACCTCCTCGGATTTCATGAGCGGCGGCAAGCAGGTCACCCGCGGCCAGAACATCTACGGGGTCAAGCTCCGCCCCCACCAGAGCCTCATGGCCGAGGTGCGAGGCGAACGCGCCAGCCTGTTCCTGATCACGCTCACCGACAAGGTGCAGAAGCCCATCGACCGCCAGGTCACGCGGGTCGGCGGCAAGGTCATCCTCTTCAACCGCAAGAAGGAGAACCTGGACTTCGTGGTGGTGGTCTCCGGCACCGAGTCCATGTCGAACGAGCCCTACGAACTCGTCCTGTACGAACTCGACACCGAAGCGGCCCTGGCGAAATAGCTACTTGGCGGACCACTCCGCCCTGGTCTTGGCCAGGCCGTCCAGGTACTCCTGGGGGGTCTTGGCGGCGGTGGCCAGGTCGATGGCCTTCTGCAGGGTGGCCAGGGCCTCGGCCTTCTTCCCGGCCTTGTGGAGGTACCGGGCCTTGGTGTCCAGGTTGCTGTAGACCTCCTTGGCCTTCAGGGACCGGTCGATCCACTCCATGCCCTTGTCCAGGTGGACCTCGTTGTTCAGGCAGTAGCGGGCCCCCTGCAGGAAGGGGATGTGCTCCTCGGGCCTGGCGCCGGCCAGGGTCTTCTCCAGGTAGGCCCAGTAGAGGCCCGGGGTGTCCAGGGTCACGTCGAAGCCCACGGACAGCTTCTCCCACGCCAGCTCCACGCGCAGCGCCTCCAGGGATTTCATATGGATCGAATACTGGAGGTACTCTTCCGGAGCGGCCAGGGACCCGGGCGTCGCCTCCACCCGGAGGGCGTCCTCCGTGGCCTTGTAGTCGTAGGCGCCCCACTGCTTGACGTTCCTGTTGAAGATGAGGGTCCAGGCCTTGGGGCCCGGGATGGCGAAGAAGGCGTAGGAACCCGCCGCCAGGTCCTTCCCTTCGATCTTCACCGGGTCGCTGAAGGTGATGACCGTCGCGTTGTTGGCGCCCGTGCGCCACACCTCGCCGAAGGGCACCAGGCCGCCCCAGATCTTCCGCCCCTTGACGCCGGGACGGGAGTAGTCGATCTTCACGGTGCTGTTTCCCATCGTCTGGGTGACGCTGGCGCCGGGGCTGGGCTGGTAGGGTTTCACCATCGTCTGCTGGGCCGGAAGGCTCAGGACGGCCGCGAAGGCGGCGGAAAGGATGACGGTTCTCATGAGGGCTCCCGAGGAAAAGGCTCCGTCATCATACGCCCAGGATCCCGACCTGGCGCGTCAGGCAATGGTGAAAAACCAGATCGAGGCCCGGGGCGTGGACGACCCCCGGGTGCTGGAGGCCATGGCCACCCTGCCCCGCCACCGCTTCGTGGACGCTTCCCAGGAGGCCGCGGCCTACGAGGACCATCCCCTCCCCATCGGGCGGGGCCAGACCATCTCCCAGCCCTACATCGTGGCCTTCATGGCCGAGGCCCTGGCGCTCTCGGGCACCGAGAAGGTGCTGGAAGTGGGCTGCGGCTGCGGCTACATGGCCGCGGTGCTGGCCAGGCTCTGCCGGAAGGTGTTCGGCATCGAGCTGGAGGCGGACCTTTTGCGCAGGGCCGCCGCGAACCTGGAGGACCTGGGGGTCGCCAACGCCACCGTGCGCTGCGGCGACGGCAAGCTGGGATGGCGGTCGGAGGCGCCCTTCGACGCGATCGTCGTCAGCTGCGCGGCGGACGTCATCCCGCCGGACCTGTGGGAGCAGCTCGCGGAGGGGGGGCGGATGCTGCTGCCGCTGGCGGTGCATCCCACGCACCAGGACCTGGTGCTGGTGCACAAGACCGCCGCGGGGGCGGTCACGAGGAACCTGCTGCCGGTGGTGTTCGTTCCGCTGCGGTGACCGGTCGGACCGGACCGTGCGACAATCGACCTGATTCCCCTTCTCCCATCCCGGCATCGCCAGGTTTTCGGCCCTCGAACCCGTGCCATCCCGCCCGGAGGCCCCATCGGCAGGGAGGGGCTTCCCGCAGCAGGTCCAGGGTCCCCAGCCAGGCGAGGTCAAGCGATGCCCATCAAGTTCCTCCTGTGCGCCGCAGCCTTGGCGTTCCTGTGCCCCTCCCTGCGGGCGCAGACGGAAGGGAGGCCCCAGGCGGAGGCGGCCGTCTTCGACCACAAGAAGACCCGGGTGACCTTCGAACTGGACGGGACCTCCGTCCAGGAGATCTCGGCCGAGGCCCGGGTGCTGAACGAGGGCGGGGTCAAGGCGCTCGCCATCCTCAAGCTCCCCTACCTCACCGGCTCCCAGGCCCTCGACGTGGACGCGGTCCGGGTTCGCAAGGCGGACGGCACGGTGGTCACGACCCCCGATCAGAACATCCAGGACCTGCCCGCCGAGATCTCCCGCACGGCGCCGATGTACAGCGACCTCCACGAGAAGCACGTCCTGGTCAAGGGGCTGGGCGTCGGAGACGTCCTGGAGTTGGCCTACCGCCTGAGGACCATCAGGCCCGAGTTCCCCGGACACTTCTGGTTCCAGTACAGCCCATCCGAGACCGACGCCACCCGGGAGGAGACCCTCGAAGTCCGCGTGCCCCCCGCCGTCGGGCTCAAGGTGAACAGCCCGGCCTGGAATCCGGTGGTGGCGACCCTGGGCGGCTACCGGGTCTACACCTGGACCCGCGTCACGGCTGCGCCGGCGGCCAAGGCGCCGGTCCGCAGGATGGAAGCGCCCCTTCCCGCCGTGCAGCTTTCCAATTTCCAGTCCTGGGAGGAGGTGGGCCGGTGGTTCTGGGACCTCCAGCGTCCGCGCATCGCCCCGACGCCCCGGCTCCAGGCGAAAGCCGCCGAACTCACGCGGGGATTGGCGAGGGACGAGGACAGGATCCGGGCCCTCTACGATTTCGTGGCCCTGAAGTTCCACTACATCTCCATCTCCTTCGGCCTCGGACGGTACCAGCCCCACAGCGCGGACGAGGTGCTGGAAAACGGCTACGGCGATTGCAAGGACAAGCACTGCCTGCTGACGGCCCTGCTCAAGGCCGCGGGCTTCGAGGCCTGGCCGGTGCTCATGGGCGCCGGCGGCCGCCTGGACCCCGGCATGCCTTCGCCGGGCGCCTTCAACCATGTCTTCACCGTCGTCCCCCTGGGGAAGCGCCTCCTCTGGATGGACTCGACCCAGGAGGCGGCCCCGATGGGCTTCCTGAACTTCTTCGAACGGGACCGGCAGGGGCTGGTGGCGCCCCCGGAAGGGCCGGCCTCGCTGCGCCTCGTCCCGGCCGACGACGCCTTCAGGACCGGCGTCGGGATCCTGACCCGGGGAGCCTACCAGGCCGATGGCACCTTCAAAGGCCACACGGAACAGACCTGCACCGGCGACTTCGACCTGACCATGAGAACCTTCTTCCGGTCCTGCCCACCCGCCCAGTGGAAGGAGATTCTCAAGGCGAACACCGCCATGCCCGGCACCTCCTGGGAGATGGAGAACCTGGTGCCGTCGCCGATCGAGGCCACCGGAGAACCTTTCCATTTCGGCTTCGACCTCACGGTCCGGAGCACCCTCGGGGACAATCCCGACCGCATCATCGTTCCGCCCCTGGGCCGGCTCGAGTCCTTCCAGCTTCCGCCGAGCGACGCGAAGATCCCGCTGGTCCTGGGCTTCCCCGGGGAATACCGCATGAGGGCGGAAATGACCCTTCCCAAGGGCTGGCAGCCCGCCCTGCCCGCGCCCGTTTCGTTGACCTGCCCCGTCGCGGACTTCACCGCCACGGCCACGATGAAGGACGGAACCCTCACCGTGGAGAAGGTGCTGGTGTCGAGGGTGGCCGAAGTCCCGGCCCGGGACATGGACACCTTCCGGGAATTCCTGGCGGGGGTCCGCAGGGAAGGGATGGCCTTCCAGGCGCTCAACGGCAACGGCGCCGCCAGGCCCGCCGGCCCCCGGGCGGAGAACCGGTCGCCGCACGAGATCCAGGGCAGCGTGTTCCTCGACCAAGGCAAGCCGGCACAGGCCATCGGGGAATTCCAGCAGGCGCTGGCGGCCGACCCGGACAGCGTCATGGGGCACTTCGGCCTGGCCGCCGCCTACGCCCTGAAGCACCAGGGCGCCGAGGCCGTGGCGGAAGGGATGAAGATGCTCCGCCTGGCCCCCCGGGCCATCCAGCCGGCCGAATTCCTGGGGCGGACCTTCTACGCCCAGCTCCTGCCCGGGGAGACGCGGGAATACCTGACCGAGGCCGTGCGGACCATGCCGGAGGCGGTCAAGCTCCGTTTGTTCCTGGGCTGCACGCTCGTTAAGACGGACCGCCGGGTGGAGGGCCTGGAGACCCTCAAGGCCCTCCTGGCCGGGGACCACCCGGACAAGGAAGACCTGAACGAAGCGGCCTACGCCTTGGCCGAGGCGGACCTGGACCTGGACCAGGCCCTGGCGTGGTCCCGGAAGGCCGTCCAGCTCATCGAAGGGGAGTGCGCCGGCCTGACGGTCCTGGACCGGGCCTCCCGGAACAAGCTGCAGACCCTGGCCAATTTCTGGGACACCCTGGGCTGGATCCATTTCCGGCGCGGAGAGCAGGCCCCGGCGATCCGGTTCCTGGAGGCCGCCTGGGCCCTCGGCCAGCATTGGGTCCCGGGCGACCACCTCGCCCAGGCGTTCCAGAAGCAGGGCCGGAAGGCGGAGGCGGAGGACCTGTTCCTGATGGCCTCCGTCTGTCCAGGGGCGGAACTGGGGATCATCGGTCCGCACTACCAGGCCCTCACGGGGAGACCCTTGCCTGAGCGGAGGCCGGATGCCGAGCTGAAACGGGTGAAGGCCCGGACCTACCTCCTGCCTTCCAGGGCGAAGGGGGACGGCTACGCGCAGTTCGACGTGAAGCTTTCCGGGAAGGGCTTCGAAGGCGCAAGCTTCGTGTACGGGTACGCGGCCCTCAAGGCCGACGCGGACAAACTCGGGCAGGTCGACTTCCGGAAACTGTTCCCGGACGAAGGCCCGCAAAGGATCCTTCTGCGGGGCATCCTCACCACCGGCGGCAAGGCGTCACGTTTCATCGTCACCCCCCTGGAGGAGGCGCTGCAGACGGCGCGGATCCCAGGCAAGGAGGCAGCCGCCAAAAGGCCGTCCAAGCGGTGAGCCGGGCCCAGGGGCCTGCGTTCGCGAACCCCCTGGTGCAGGCCGCCAGAAATACGTGTAAGGCCAATTCATCTCGTCGCATCCAAGTGGCAGGTGAGAGATTTGGTGCAAGTGGGGCGAGTTGATTTAACTGGGGAGCAATTCAGACGGCTTGAGGAAATGGCGCGGAGCCGGACGTTGTCTGCACGCAGGGTGCTGCGGGCCAAGATCGTTCTTCATCGAGCTTCCGGCGAGTCCTTTCGCGACATCGGCCAGGCTTTGGGCTGCGATCATCGGACCGCTTGGCAATGCCTCAAGCGATGGGAGGAAGCGGGCTTCGAGGGTCTCGAGAGGGAACGCCCAGGTCGAGGCCGGAAGTCTTGGGTGATCGCCTTGAAAGGGCAAGAGGTGCTCCAGAAGACAACGCAGGAACAGCCCGTCAATGCCACGCACTGGAGTCGGGCCTCCATGGCGCAGGCCACCGGGGTGAGCGTAGACGAGAAGAGCCAGATCCAGGCCCTGGACCGGACTCAGCCTGGCCTACCGATGAAGAAAGGTCGCTGCGGCACCATGACGCACGACTGCAAGCGCAATGGCACGACCACCCTCTTTGCGGCCATGACCACGCTGGAGGGTACGATCCGGCGGTCAAAAGCTGGTTGAAAGACCATCCGAGGGTCCACGTTCACGTCACCCCCACCCGTTCATCGTGGTTGAACAGGGTGGAGCGATTTTTTCGGGACATCACGGAGAACCGCATCCGCAGGGGCATAATTAGGTCCGTCCCGGAACTCGAAGTACCGATCCACACCAATATCGCGAGACACAATGCCAATCCGAAACCATTTGTTTGGACAGCGTCCGCGAGTGATATCCTCGCCAAGGTGACCCGAGCGCGGCAGGCCCTGGCGGCCATTCGGACGGCCTCTGCCAAGGGTTGACGGCGAACCTGCCTTTATCTTTCCCTCGGTATCCTCGGCCTCCTTGGCGCCTCGGCGATGGGCTTTTCGAACGGTGCTTCGGCGCAAGTAATCTTTGCGCCGACAGATGCTTGAGAAAGCCATCGCCGAGGCGCCGAGGAGGCCGAGGATACCGAGGAAGGAATTCTGGCCTGAACGTCCCGCCATGGTTGAGCGCACGCCTGACCCGAAGGGGGAGGTCATGGGTCGGCATTGGGGTGAAGATTGGGGCGACAACCATCCCCATCGGGATATCACCGAAGCCATCATTCTCGCTGCCATCAGGGTGCAGATCGTTCTGGGGCCTGGACTCCTGGAAAATGCCTGCAAGGCTTGCCTCGCCCATGAACTCAGGTTGGCCGGACACCAGGCCCTTCGCGAGGTTCACCTCGATATCACCTACAAGGGCTTGTGCGTCGAGAATGCCTACATCATGGATCTCGTCGCGGACCACAAAGGGGTCATCGAGGCAAAGGCCATCGCCACGTTTTCGGACGCGGACTTCGCCCAATTGAACAGTTGCCTCCACTTCGCCAACTCCAAAGCGGGCCTGCTGATCCATTTCCATAACTGGCCCCTCAAAGACGGGGGCATCAAGCGACTCGTCAACACCAAGCCCTGACCTGGAACTGGGGTGAAGGTGCTGGACAAGGTGTTACCTGTTCTTCTGGCGGCCTACACTAGTACCCCAGCTTCCGGTCCACCGCGCCTTCGATCGCCAGTCCTTCCGCGAACCTCCGCAGGTTCGGCAGCAGGTCAGGAACCATGGCCCGGGGCGTGGACGGTCCCGAGTGGTGGGGCGTGACCGTCACCTTCGGGTGGCCCCAGAGGGGCGAATCCGCTTCCAGGGGTTCGGAAGGGAAGACATCCAGGACGGCCCGGCCCAGCCGCCCCGCGTCCAGGGCCTCGATCAGGTCGGGGACCACCACCTGCTCGCCCCGGCCCACGTTCACCAGGGTGAGCCCGCCGTGGCCGTGGGCAAGCAGGCGGGCGTCCACGAGGCCCCGGGTTTCCGGGGTCAGGGGGGCGCAGAGGACCAGCAGGCGAGCTGCCGGTAGCAGGTTCGGCAGGTCGGCGGTGCCGTGGAGCGGGAATTCCAGGTCCTCCCGGGGGGTCCGCACGAAGCCCCGCACGTCCAGGCCCAGTTCCCTAAGCGAACGGCCTATCTGCCGGCCGATGCGGCCGAAGCCCACCACCAGGGCGGTGCGGCCGGTGAGGTCCTCGGGGATGAGCCGGGGGTTCCAGGCGCGCGCCGTCTGGGCCTCCCGGCATTCGTCGGGGCGCTGGGCGCCGGCCAGGAGGTGGAAGGCCACGTAGCGGGCCATCCAGAGGCCGAACTGGCCGTCGGCCCGGGTGATGGGTACGCCGGGGGGGATGGAGGGGTCGGCCACCAGATGGTCCACCCCGGCCCCGCTGTTCTGCACCCAGGCCAGCCGGGGCATGCGAGCGGCCAGGCCCTCGGGAAGCTTCCACGCGAAGAGGCCCTCGGCCTCCGCCAGCCATTCGGCCTCGCCGGCCTCCCGGGGGTGCCAGCCGCGGATGTCCAGGCGGGGTTCGGCCTCCCGCAGGGCGGGGACCCAGTCCATGTGGCGGTGGTGGATGACGGCCAGTCGTCGCATGCTCATCCCTGGTAGCTGTCCTGCGCGTGGTAGCTGCTGCGCACCAGGGGGCCCGATTCCACCCGCTGGAAGCCCATCTCGAGGCCCTTGCGCCTATACATGTCGAACTCGGCGGGTTCGACGTACCGCGCCAGGGGCAGATGCAGGGGGGAGGGGGGCAGGTACTGGCCCAGGGTGGCGATGTCCACGGAGGAGTCCCGCCAGTGGCCCATGAGGTCCAGCACCTCCTCGGGGGTCTCGCCCAGGCCCACCATGATGCCGCTCTTGACGCGCAGGGCGGGGGCGGCGGCGTCCCGGTGGCGGGCGGCGCCGGCCAGGACCCGCAGGCTCTGGGCGTAGTCCGCGTCGGGGCGCACCCGCTTGTACAGGCGCTCCACGGTCTCGACGTTGTGGTTGAGGACCTGGGGGGCGGCCTCCAGCACCGTCGCCAGGCAGGCCTCGCTCCCGCTGAAGTCGGGGATCAGCACCTCCACCCCGCAGCCCGGCACCAGGGTGCGGATCCAGCGGATGGTGGCGGCGAAGTGGGCGGCGCCCCCGTCGGGGAGGTCGTCCCGGTTCACGCTCGTGACCACCGCGAAAGCCAACCCCAATGATGCCACCGCTTCGGCCACGCGCTGGGGCTCGCCGGGGTCCACCTCGCCCGGGCGGCCCTTGCCCACGTTGCAGAAGCCGCAGTGCCGGGTGCACACGTCGCCCAGCAGCATGAAGGTGGCGGTGCGATGGATTCCCCAGCATTCGTGGAGGTTGGGGCACCGGGCCTCCTCGCAGACGGTGACCAGGCGGTTCGACCGCACCAGGGCCTCCACCTCGGCCACCACCTCGGGAGCCGGGACCTTGATCTTCAACCAGTCGGGACGGGGGCCGGGGAGAACGGGGGGACGCGCCATAGGAGTCAATCCTACCGCACTGGGCTACAATGGACTGCCATGACCGACACCCCCCGAGAGCATCCCGCCTTCGAGCCCCCGAAGGGCTTCGAGACGAAGTTCCGCGACCTCGAGCTGCATCTGGCCTCCTTCGACGGCCCCCTGGACCTGCTCCTGCACCTGATCCGGGAGCAGAAGCTGGACATCCTGGACCTGCCCATGGCCTCGGTGACCCGCCAGTACATGGACTACCTGCTCCTCATGGAGGAGCTGAACCTGGAGATCGCCGCGGAGTTCGTGGCCATGGCCGCCCACCTCCTGCAGATCAAGAGCCGCATGATGCTCCCCCGGCCCCCCGCGGACGAGGGCCTGGAGGATCCCCGCGAGGACCTGGTGCAGCGCCTCCTGGACTACCAGCAGGTGAAGGAGGCCGCCAAGGAGCTCTCCAGCCGCGAGACCGAGTGGCAGAAGGTGGTCTTCGCGCCGGGGCTGGACATCCGGGACCACGCACGGGTGGAGGAGGAGCCCATCAAGGCCAACCTCTTCGACCTGCTCGCGGCGTACCGGGACGCCCTCAAGCGGCTCCTGCCGCCCCCGCCGGTGCAGGTGCGCACCCCCCCCAAGACCCTGGACCAGCGCATCGCCGAGGTCACCGCCTTCCTCCTGGACGGGCGGTGGGAGGCCTTCGGCGGGCTCCTGGCCACCGCCGGCTCCCGGGAGGAGCTGGTGCTCACCTTCCTGGCCCTCCTGGAGATGGTCCGCACCGGGCGGATCCTCCTGGTGCAGTCGGAAGCCTTCGGCGAAATCCGGGTTCGCGCGGCCTAGCATCGTGACCCGCGAACCCAGCCCCTCCCTCGCAAAGGCCTTCCGCATCGCCTACGTCATCGGCCTGTTCATCTGCGTGGCCTGGCCCCTGCTCCTGCAGCTCATGCTGGGCACGGCCATCCGGCCCGGGGCGGCGCCCCCGGACGGCGTGGTGCAGCAGCTGGGCTACACCTTCACGGGGCTGACCTTCGCGTCGGCGTTCTTCGTGACCTGGCGCTGGAGCAAGGTCCGGCGGACCTTCGGGAGCCTGGAGGAGGCCCGGCGCCCCGGAACCGTGATCCGTGAGACCATCCTCTACGCCGCCCTGTTCGAGCTCAGTTCCCTCTACGGAATCGTCTACTACGCCCTGGGGGGGCCGCCGGCCGAGCGCTACGCCCGGTCCTTCATCGCCCTGACCACCGTCATGTTCTTCGTCTTCGTCCCCCGATTCCAGGCCTGGCGGGAAGCCGCCCAGGAGGAGCGCCCATGAGCGAGAATTCCGCCCACGACAAGACCGATCCCGGCATCCCCACGGATCCCGACGCCACGCAGGTCCTGAAGACCGGGGCGCCCAGGCTCCAGGACACCCAGCCCATGCGGATCATCCCGCCCCCCCCGAGGCAGGAGGCCGTCACGACCCAGTCCCTCCCCGTCGTCGCGCCCCTGCCCGAGGCGCGCCAGGCGCCGGCGCGGGCCTCCCGGCCCCTGCTCTGGATCTTCGGCATCCTGGCCGTGGCGATCCTGGGCGGCACCGTGGCCTACTACTTCCTCTATCCGGGCGGGGAGGCCCCGGCCCCGGCGCAGGCCCGGGAGGAGATCCCCGCGGTCCTCGTCCCGTACCTGGACAAGGCCGCCCAGGGCGACTCCGGCGCCATGCGCATGCTGGGGACGATGTACTACAACGGCCTGAACGTCCCCATGGACCGCAAGGAAGGCGTCAAGTGGTACCGGAAGGCCGCGGCCGCCGGGAGCGTGGCGGCCCGCAAGGACCTGGAGCAGCTGGGTCTGGCGGTGGACGAGAAGTGAGCCCCTCCGAGACCCCCCTTGCCAAGCTCCTCGCGGACCAGGCCTACGACGGCCTCTTCCCCAACCTCTACGACTGGATCTACGTGGTGGGGGTCTCCGAGGCCGGGGAGCTCACCTTCGAGACGGTGAACCCGCCCCTGGGCGGGGGCTCGGGGTTCCTGCTCCCGGAGTTCACGGGCAAGACGCCCGCGCAGTGCCTCCCCCCCGAGAGCGCCGAGCTCCTGGTGAACCACTTCAGCCGGGTGCTGGCCGAGGAGCGGCCCCTCCTGTACGAGGAGGAGCACGTGGTGGAGGGCCGGGCCCGGAGCTTCCAGACCACTCTCACCCCGGTGCGGAACAAGTGGTCGCGCATCCACCGCATCGCCGCCGTATCCCGGGACATCACGGCCCTCAAGGAGGCCGAGGCGGCCCTCCACGCCTCCGAGGAGCGGCTCAACCTGGCCCTGGAGGGCACCCAGCAGGGCCTCTGGGACTGGAACCTCGCCAAGGGCGAGGTGTACCGCAGCCCCCGCTGGTTCTCCATGCTGGGGCTCACCCCCGCGGGCGTGCCGCCCACGCTGGAGGGCGGACTCGCCCGGATCCACCCCGAGGACCGCCTCCAGGTGGAAGGGGCCATGAACGCCCATCTGGAGGGGCGGCAGGCCACCTTCCAGGTGGAGTACCGCATCCTGGGCGGGACCACGGACTGGATCTGGGTCTTCGACGCGGGCAAGGTGGTGGCCTGGGACGACCAGGGCCGCCCGGCCCGCATGACGGGCATGTGCACCGACATCACCGAGCGCAGGCGCGCCGAGGAGTCCCTGCGGGCCCTGGTGGGCGGCGTCGTGCACGAGATCCGCAACCCCGTCTACGGCATCTCCATAAACCTGGACGCCATGGAGGCCACCTTCGGGGAGGAGCCGCGCTACATGCCCTTCGTGGCCGCCCTGCGGGAGAGCGCCGAGCGCATCTCCAGCCTCATGAACGACCTCAAGGACTACGGCGAGCCCCGCACGCTCAACCCCGAGCCCTGCCTCCTGAAGGCCCTGCTGGAGGAGGCCGCGCGCAGCTGCGAGTCCCAGGCGGCGCGCCAGCAGGTTGACCTGGGCATCCACCTGGAGAACCCCCACCTGGTGCTGCCGCTGAACGGGCGCCGCATGCACCAGGTCTTCCGGAACCTCATGGAGAACGCCCTCCACCACTCCCCCCCGGGCGGGAAGGTGGCGGTGCGGTGCCGGAGGGACCGCAGGGAGGACCACGAGTGGTGGATCTTCACCGTGGAGGACCAGGGGCCCGGCTTCGCCCCCGACACGCAGGCCCGGGCCTTCGAGCCCTTCTTCACCCGGCGCAAGGGGGGGACGGGCCTGGGCCTTTCCATCGTCAAGCGGGTGGTGGAGGAGCACGGCGGGTCCGTGGAACTGGGCAACCGCACCGGAGGCGGAGCCATCGTGACCGTCAAGCTTCCGGCCCCCCGCAGGGTCGCCACCCTCATGCAGGACCCCGACCATGACTGACCCCAGGATCCTCCTGATCGAGGACGACCCCTCCGTGCGCCACGGCATGGCCGCCTTCCTCCGCGCCAACGACCTCGAGGTGCAGGAGGCCGAGAACTGCAAGCAGGCCATGGAGCTCTACCGCAGCGGCAACCCCGACGTGGTCGTGGCCGACTACAGCCTGCCCGACGGCACCTCCCTGGACATCCTCGCCCAGGTCAAGCGCCTGAACGAGAGCACCCCCTTCATCATCCTCACCGCCCACGGCTCCATCGACCTGGCCGTGAGGGCCATCAAGGAGGGGGCGGAGCAGTTCCTCACCAAGCCCGTGGAATCCAAGGCCCTCCTCGTCATCGTGCGCCGCCTGCTCCAGCAGCAGCGCCTGCGCCACCGCCAGGAGGCCGCCAACCGCGACCGGGCCGGGATCATGAATCCCTTCCAGGGGGAGAGCCCGGCCATCCGCAGGCTGGAGGAGCAGGCCCGGCGGATGCTGGAGTGGGACAGCCCCATCCTCATTCTCGGGGAGACCGGCGCCGGCAAGGGCGTCCTGGCGCGGTGGATCCACTTCAACAGCCCGCGCGCCGAAGAGGCCTTCGTGAACCTCAACTGCGCCGGCCTCACCCGGGAGCTGCTGGAGAGCGAGCTCTTCGGGCACGAGCGGGGCGCCTTCACGGGGGCGGTCGCCGCCAAGCAGGGCCTGCTGGAAGTGGGCCACCGGGGCATCGTGTTCCTGGACGAGATCGGCGACATGGACCCCGCCATCCAGCCCAAGCTCCTCAAGGCGCTCGAGGAGAAGACCTTCCGGCGCCTGGGCGACGTGCGGGACCGGGTCGTGGACATCCGCCTCATCGCCAGCACGAACCTCGCCCTGGAGGACATGGTCCGCGCCAAGACCTTCCGGGACGATCTGTACTACCGCATCAGCACCCTCACCCTGCGCATCCCCCCCCTGCGGGAGCGCCCCCAGGACGTCCCCATCCTGGCCGCCACCATCCTGCAGTCCGTCGCCTCGCGCATGGGCCGGATGCCCGTGACCCTGAGCCCCCGGGCGGAAGCCGCCCTGCTGGCCTACCCCTGGCCGGGCAACATCCGGGAGCTGTCCAACGTCCTGGAGCGGGCCATGATCCTCCAGCGGGGGGACCAGATCGAGGCCGCGGACCTGGGCATGGAGGACCGGCTCTCGCCGCCCTCGGACGCCCCCGGGGAGCTGTCCACCCTCAAGGAGATGGAGCGCGCCCACATCGAGCGGGTCCTGCTGCGCACGGCGGGCAACGTCGCCGAAGCCGCCCAGATCCTCGGGCTGGCCAGGCGCACCCTCTACGACCGCCTGAAGATCCTGGGTCTCAGCCTCAACCGCTACTGAGCGGGTCTTCGCACCCCGCCTTGCGGAATTTCGCACACCGGCGCCCTCCTGCGGGGTGGAGCCGCGGTGTGATCTCATCCAGAATCAACAAATAATCACACCGCGGAAACTGGCGCGGGGTTTGCTCCAATAGGGGCATCCCAACGCGTACTCACTCATCCAAGGAGAGACGAACATGATCAGGAACATCGTGGCAGTTCTGCTGGTCGCGGGCACCGTGGCCACCGGAGGCTGGGCGGCCGCACCCGGACAGGCCAAGGCTCTCCATCTGCGCACCATCGAGAAGTATCCCGCACCCAGGCTGGAAAACGTGAACGGGCGGGAGGTGAAGTTCCTCCTCGACCCCGCCAAGCTCAAGGGCTCCCCTGCCGAAGTCTTCGCGACGGTCTGGAACCGGGTCAAGGCCGCAGGCGCCAAGCACGGCTTCAAGGTCACCGAGAAGGGCGACAATCCCCTCAAGATCGAGAACGCCTACAAGGAGTACTTCGACACGCCCGGCCAGGACCTCTGGAAGAAGGGCTACCTGGTGCGCATCACCCAGAAGTTCAAGAAGGGCGTCGCGGAATTCCAGGTGGGTCTCACCATCAAGGCCGTCAATCCCGATGCCAACCTCGCCCTGGCGACGCCCCTGAAGGTCGTGGGCGTGGACAAGGTGAAGGTCGAGGCCGAGGAGAACGCCGGCCCCGGCGCCGGCGGAATGCTGGACGGCTACGTCGAGAAGGGCGCCTCCTTCAGCGTCACCCTGGACAGCCTGGGCAAGCTCACCCTTGGCGATTTCGCCAAGTACATGCCCGAACTGGCCACCCTCGGCATCCCGGCGGACACGAAACTCGTGGGCAACCGGGCCTACTCCGTGCGCGTGAAGCCGGGCTCGGTGGAACTGGCCGGCACCGACGACTGCGGCTTCTCCTTCGAGGGGTGGTCCACGAAGCCCGGCGAGGCCCCCTACCTCTACGACGTCTCCCTCGGCTACGGCGACATCGACTACTACGACAGCCCCGCGCTCCACGAGGCCAGCGAGCAGTTCTACCAGAAGGTCATCCTCGGCGAGCTGGGCGACCTGGCCATGCCCCAGGCCGAGAAATGGGGCGGTTCCAAGGTGCGCAAGCTCATGAACAGGCCCCTCACCCACTGAAGTCCATTCCCACCCCTTTCCGGAGATCCATGACGATGCGAAACCTCTCCCGCAGTTTCACGCTGGGCGCCCTCGCGGCCTGCCTCGCCCTTCCCGGCTTCGCCCAGGCCGGGCCCGACAAGCTCGACGCGCTGTACGGCTACCTGTCCCAGCCCGCCTACATCAAGCACTACGAGGCCGACAAGAACGGCAAGGTGCTCATAAACCCCTACCTCCAGGTGGCCACCAAGGACTACCCCGCCATCCTGGACGCCAAGAACGCCCCGTACAACTGGGTGATCGACGCCGAAGGCCGCGTGGGCATCATCCAGGAAGCCGCCCATCCCCTGGGCCGCACCTACGCCAAGGGCTTCTTCCGCCCCGAGGACCAGTCCAAGCGCAAGCCCGGCACCACCGAGAACTACGGCCACGTCTCCGCCATCGCGGGCGGCCCCAGCCGCATCAGCGGCGAGATCAACTACGACAAGGCCACCAAGAGCTTCACCATCAACAACAAGTCCGGCCGCTACTCCAAGCACAACCCGGACCGCACCCCGGAGCAGATGGCCAACGCGGCCCGGCTGATCCAGGAAGTCGTGGACCCCGGCAAGACCCCCTGGGGCCCCACCTACTACCTGCTCGAATACGCCCCCGAAACCGTCCGCGAGGAGCTCATGAAGAGCCCCAAGCTGGCCTATGACGACCCCGCCAAGAAGAGCCGCCCCCACATCATCCTGGCCGTCGCCGCGGCGTCCGCCCCCGAGGCCGAGAAGCCCAAGACCAAGGCCAAGAAGGCCAAGGCCGCCCACAACGACGATCCGTCATAAGTCTCGCGCCCCATTGGCCCATCGAATAGGAGCTTGGAACACATGAAGACCCTTTTCTCCCCCCGCATCCTCCTCCCCGGGATCCTGCTCTGCCTGGCGGCCTCGGCCACGCCCCTGCCGGCGCTGCAGCCCGCCGACGTCACGGCCCAGGCCCACGTCCTCAAGGGCCGGAAGAACTTCCTCACCGGCTACGACCCCATCAACGTCGACGGCACCATCAACTGCGTCGTCGAGATCCCCGCCGGCACCACGGCCAAATTCGAGACCGACATCAAGACCGGCCTCATCGCCATCGAACAGAAGAACGGGGCCCCCCGGTACGTGCAGTACCTGGGCTACCCCTGCAACTACGGGGCGGTGCCCCGCTCCGTCCTGCTCAAGAGCAAGGGCGGCGACGGCGATCCCATCGACGTGCTGATCCTGGGCCAGTCGGTCCCCACCGGCTCCGTGGTCAAGGCCCGCACCCTGGGCATCCTGGTCCTCACCGACACCGGCGAGGTGGACAACAAGCTGGTGGTGGCCATGGAGGGTTCGCCCTTCTGGAACTGCAAGAGCATCGCCGACCTGGACGCCAAGTTCCCCGGCGTGACCACCATCCTCCAGACCTGGTTCACGTCCTACAAGGGCAGGGACAAGGAAGGCAAGCTGATGATGGCCTCCACGGGCTTCAAGGAGCGGGCCGAGGCGATCCGCTTCCTGGGCGACGCAATCCTGGACTACGAGAACTCCGTGACCACGGACGCCGACCGGCGCCCCCTGGACAAGGACGGCAATCCCAGCCTGTACCGCTGGCCCGGCGCGAAGAACCTGGGCGAATGACACGACCGGGGGGGGCGCCGCCCCCCCCTTTTTCTCGAACATCAAGGAGGCACAAACCATGCGCATCGTATTGCTGGGTGCGCCCGGCGCCGGCAAGGGCACCGTGGCCAAGCAGCTCACGGCCTACGACGGCTCCGTGCAGATATCGACCGGAGATCTCCTCAGGGCGGCCGTGAAGGCCGGAACCCCCCTCGGCCTTCAGGCCCAGGGCTACATGCAGCGGGGCGACCTCGTCCCCGACCGCCTCATCATGGGCATGGTCGAGCAGCGCTTCCAGGAACGGCCCGGAGAGGGCTTCATCATGGACGGCTTCCCCCGCACCATCCCCCAGGCCGTGTCGCTGGGCCTGCTCCTCAAGGGCCTGGACCTGCCCCTGCACATGGTGGTGAACCTGGTGGTCCCCGAGGAGGTGATCCTGGATCGCCTCTGCACCCGCCGCACCTGCTCCAACCCGGACTGCAACGCGATCTACAACCTGAAATCGAACCCGCCCGCCCCGGACGGCACCTGCCGCGCGTGCGGATGCAAGGTCATCCAGCGCGAGGACGAGACCCCCGAGGCCATCACCCGCCGCCTGGAGGTCTACCGGCAGCAGACCAACCCCCTCGTGGGCCATTACGACCGCACCGGCCTGCTGGTCACGGTGCGGGAGCTGGACACGGCCGCCATCGTGAAGACCATCGTCGGCGCCCTGACCGCGCAGGTGGGCTGAGCCGCCCCGTGCGCATTCCCGCAGGGGTTCTGCGCGGATTTCCGCACGGACGTCCCGGACGGATCCCCCCTCCTCAATACTCAATGCCTGTAAATATTTGACTTATCATCAATTTCAAACTTGGCACGCATCTTCCAATTCAGGTCCATTCCCTCTGGGAAACCCTCGTCTTCAACAAAGCCGGCGCGCCCGCGCGCCCCCCATGACCTACCGCTGGAGGTTCACATGAAGTTCTTCGTCACGCCCTTGGCCCTCGCCATCCTGGCGGGCCCCCTCGCCGCCCAGGCTCCCACCGACGCCGACAAGCGCATCGCCGATCTCGAGAAGAAGGTCGAGAAGCTCACCAAACTCGAGGCCAAGAAGTCCGACGAGTCCAAGGACGGCGGCTTCTACGTCAAGTTCGGCGGCCGCTTCCACCTGGACTCGGTCTTCTTCGACGGCAACAAGAACCGCCTGGCCAACGGCACCCAGCTGCGCCGCGGCCGCATCAGCTTCAAGGCCGGCTTCGGCAAGGACTGGGTCGCCGAAGGCGACTACGATTTCGCCGAAGGCGGTGCCTCCGTCAAGGACATGTGGGTCGGCTACCAGGGCTTCAAGGACACCCTGATCCAGGTGGGCCAGTTCAAGGCGCCCTTCGGCTTCGACACCCTCTCCTCCTCCAACGCCATCTGGTTCACCGAGCGCTCCTACAGCGACATCTGGACCCCCGACCGGCACGTGGGCGTCGCCGTCGCCAAGTGGGGCGAGCGCTGGCAGGCCAAGGCCAACTTCTTCGGCCAGGCCATCGACGACACCAACACCGCCGACACCAACGGCTCCGACCACGGCTGGGGCTATGCCGGCCGGGTCAGCGTGGCCCCCATCCTCGTCAACGAGTCCAAGGCCATCCACTTCGGCGTGGCCATGAACACCCGCACCCCCATCGCCGACTACAGCACCACCACCCTGGTGCCCGTGGCGGGCGAGGCCTATGCCATCGACTTCTCCGGCAGGCCCGAGGCCGGCAAGATCAGCAAGGCCAAGTTCCTGAACGCCAAGGTCGCCAACGTCAAGAACTACACCCAGACCGGCGCCGAGTTCGCGGGCGTGTGGAACGCCTTCTCCTGGCAGAGCGAGTACCAGCAGACCAAGGTCAAGCGCCGGGACGCCTTCGGCACCACCGCCGCCGCCCTCGCCGCCAGCGTCGTCGACCACACCTTCTCCACCTACTACGGCCAGGTGTCCTACATCTTCGGCGGCCGGCGCTCCTACAGCGCCCAGGACGGCCTGTTCGGCAAGGTCACCCCCAGCAGCAAGATGGGTGCCCTCGAAGTGGTGGCCCGCTACAGCAAGATGAACCAGGACGACCTCACCGCCATCGACGCCGTCAAGGGCGGCCAGGCCAAGAACATGTCCCTGGGCCTGACCTGGTACACCAACAAGAACATCCGCTGGATGGCCGACTACACCAAGGTCGACAACAACGAGAACGCCAAGCCCAAGGGCGTCTACGGCGGCATCGTCAACGACGACTTCTCCATCACGACCATCCGGCTCCAGGTCAATTTCTAGACCACCGCGCCCTTCCGGATAGGGCCCGCACCCAGGGCCCTTCCGGAAGGACTGTCCGCCGTGAAACACTCCAACCCGCACTTTGAATCAGGAGGCCCCGTGGCCAAGGAAATCGAACGCAAGTACCAGGTGAAGCTCGACGCGTGGGTCCCCCAGGGCGAAGGCATCCACTTCAAGCAGGGCTACCTCAATTCGCAGAAGGAGCGGGTGGTGCGCGTGCGCATCGAAGGCACCCGCGCCAAGCTCACCATCAAGGGCATCACCACCGGCGTAACCCGCTCGGAATTCGAGTATTCCATCCCGGTCGAGGACGCCGCCCTGCTGCTGGACAACCTCTGCGAGCAGCCCCTGATCGACAAGCACCGCCACAAGGAGGTGCACTTCGGCAAGACCTGGGAGATCGACGTCTTCCACGGCCTCAACGAGGGCCTGGTGGTGGCCGAGATCGAGCTGGCCTCCGAGGACGAGGCCATCACCCTCCCCGCCTGGGTGGGCCCCGAAGTCTCCAGCGACCCCCGCTATTTCAACTCCAACCTGCTTAAGAACCCTTACAATACCTGGAACAAGGCGTAATCAACCGCGGGCCGCCCCCAGGGGGGCGGCTCGCCTTTTCAGGCAGAGCGATGGCAGCTGAAGCACCCGCGGCGACTCCCGCCCACTCCCTCCAGGCCCTCCTGGACATGGAGAAGATGGTCCTCTCCTCCAAGACGAGAGAGGCCCAGAGCCCCACCGAGAAATGGATGCGCTACCTGGGATTCCCGGGGGGCATCCTGCTCTTCCTCCTCGTGTACTACCTCCCCGCGGGCGCCGGCCTGAGCGGCGCGGCCCAGACGGGCACGGCCTGCTTCGCGCTGGCCCTGGTGTGGTGGGTGACCGAGCCCTTCCCCACCTACGTCACGTCCCTGATCCTCATGTTCCTGCTCCTGGTCACGCGCACCTCCCCGGCCAAGCCGATCATGGACGTGCTGGGCATGGAAGTGATCTGGCTCAACCTGCTGGCCTTCATCCTCAGCTCCATGCTGGTGAAGACCCGCCTGGCCAAGCGCATGGCGCTGTGGCTCATCGTCAAGTTCGGCCGGAAGGCCTCCTGGGCCCTGCTGGCCTTCGTCATCCTCCAGCTGGCCCTGTCCCCCCTGATCCCGGCCACGGCGGCGCGCTGCGTCATGACCCTGCCCCTGATCATCGTGGTGGGCACCATCTACGGCTCCACCGAGCAGACCCCCAACAACTTCGGCAAGAACCTGCTTCTGCTCAACCTGGCGGGCATCTCGGTGCTCACCTCCGTCACCATGACCGGCTCCTCGGCCAACCTGGTGGCGGTGGCCTTCATCCAGAGCATGACCGGCCACCGGGTCTACTACATGGACTGGATGATCGCCGGGGCTCCCATCGCCATCCTCACCATGCTTATCATGTGGTTCGTGGGGCAGAGGTTCATCTTCCCCATCGCGGCCGGGGACCAGACCCCCAAGGTCGAGGGCGGCCTGGCCCTGGTGGAGGAGCAGCACCGCTCCATGGGCGCGTTCAGCTTCCAGGAGAAGAAGGCCATGGTCATCTTCGGCGTGGTGCTCTTCCTCTGGATGACCGACATATTCCACATGCGCTGGTTCGGCGTGGAGATCAGCGCGCCCTTCGCGGCCCTGATCGGCGCGGTGCTCGTGCTCTTCCCCCGCTACGGGGTGCTCCAGTGGAGCGAGGCGGACATCCCCTGGCACCTCCTCATCTTCTCCGCGGGCGCCTATGCCGGCGGCCTCGCCCTGGAGGACACCGGGGCGGCGGAATGGGGCGTCAGGACGCTGTTCGGAGGCATGAACCTGAAGTCCATCCCCTTCGGCGCGGCCTTCACCCTCATCACCGGCGTGATGATGTACAGCCACCTGCTCACCACCTCCAAGACGGTGCGCACCATCATCCTCATCCCGATCATCATCACGATGTCCAAGGCCCTGGGCTGGGATCCCGTGTCCATGGCCCTGCCCGCCGCGCTCTGCATCGACTGGGTGGTGGGCCTGCCCATCAGCGGCAAGCCCAACGTGATCCTCTTCTCCACGAACCAGTACACCGTGATGGACAACTTCAAGTTCGGCATGATCACGTGCACGGTGGGCATGGTGCTGCTGGTCATCTCGGCGGCCACCTGGTTCCACTGGCTCGGCATCACGCCTTCCTTCTGGGCGATGCCTAAATGAGCCGGCTCCTGCTTCCCCTCCTCCTCCTGGGCGCCGCCCTTTCAGCGGCCGAGATCCAGTCCTACGCCACCCGGGTGGAACTCTCCCCGGACGGCGCGGGCCGGGCAACCACCACGCTGGTGATCGCCGGCGCGGCGAACGAGACCGTTGAGATCCCCGTGGGCCTCAAGGCCTCCGGGTTCCTCCTCGCGAGCGGCCCGAAGGCACTCGGCCTGGAATCCCGCGGTGCGCTCGTGAAGGTCGTCCTGCCGCCGGAACCTGGCGTCTGGACCTGCTCCTTCACCTACACGGCCACCGGCCTGTTCTCGCCCGAAGCCGTCGCCGAGGGCGAAAAGGCCAAGATGCCCGGCTCCAGCCGGGTCGTGCGCGCCGCCTTCGTCAATACCTACGATGATCCCATCACCGCCTTCAGCCTCGAGGTGGTCCTGCCCGCCGGCTACCGGTTCCAGGCCATCAAGGAGGCCCTGCCCAAGCCCACCAAGAAGGAAGCGGAACCCCGCGTCCGCCTGGGAAGGGCCGACGGCCGCCAGACGGCGCTCCTGCAGGCCGCCGCCCTCAAGCAGGGCGATTCCACCTCCATGGTCCTGGAGGCGGTGCCTTCCAGCCGGTCCCTCCTGTGGCTCGTCGCGGGTCTGGGGATCGCCCTTCTCTATCTCTACATGTTCAGGGACACGGTCCAGTCCAGGCACTGAGACCGGCCCTGCCGCCCTTACTTCAAGAGGTCCCATTGCTGCCACCCCAGATCATCCCCTTCCTCCTCACCCTTGCCATGAGCACCCTGATCGGCATCGGCCTGCGGGAGTACTACGAAGGGGAGGGCAAGTACGACACCTTCGGCACCGTCCGCACCTTCATCTTCATCGGCATGCTGGGCTTCGTGGTCTACCGCATCCCGGCCCTGGGACCCTTCGCCTTCCTCATGGGGATGGCGGTCCTGGGGGCCTTCCTGGTGGTCTACTACCGGAACAAGGTCACCCAGCACGGCAGCCCCGGCCTCATCGGGGTGCTCATCGCCATGCTCACCTACAGCATCGGCCCGGTTGCCATCCATGAGCCGCACTGGTTCCTGGCGGCCCTGGGCGTGACGATCCTCCTGGTGCTCCACTCCAAGGGGCGCATCCGCAAGTTCACGGACCGCCTGGAGACGGGCGAGGTGGTCACGGCGTGCAAGTTCCTGGCCATCACCGGGGTCATCCTGCCGCTCATACCGGCCACGATCCCCGTGGAAGGCTGGGCCGCCAGGGTCTTCACCATCCTGCCGGTCACGCCAAGGCAGATCTGGATGGCCGTGGTGGTCACCACCGCCATCTCCTATGCCGGCTATGTCCTCCAGACCTACCTCTACCCCAAGAAGGGCATGCTGCTCACCGGGATCATCGGCGGGCTCTACTCCAGCACCATGACCACGCTCGTGCTCTCCAAGCGGACCCGGAACCTGCCCGGGGAGGCCCGGGAGACCGCCGCGGCCATCCTCCTCTCCACCCCCACCATGTATCTCCGGATCCTCATCCTGGTGGCGGCCTTCATGCCCGCGGGCGCCCTGCGCCTGACGGTGCCCTTCCTGGCGCTCTCGATCCTTGTGGCCGCCTACGCCTGGTGGGTCCGGGGCGGGCCCGCGCCCGAGGACGTCCCGGAGGCCGAGGTCGAGCTCAAGGAACGCAACCCGCTGGAGATCAACGCCGCCCTCCTCTTCGCCCTCATGTTCGTGGTCGTCACCGTGGTCACGAAGTTCGTCCTCATCTACTTCAAGGACCTGGGGCTGCGCATGCTCAGCTTCCTGGTGGGCGCCTCGGACATCGTGCCCTTCATCGTCTCCATCCTCCAGGGCAACCTGGGCATCTCCCAGCCGCAGGTCCTCCAGGCGATCCTGGTGGCCACGGCCAGCAACAACCTCATGAAGGCCGTCTACGCCTACCTCTTCGGCAACCGCCGCGCCGCCACCCTGGTGGCCGCGGGCATGGGCGGCGCCGCCGTCCTCTCCTTCCTCTACGTCGCCGTGGCGTTCTAGCCTCCGGCCCTCCCTTCCGACCTTTCCCAAAGGAGCCACACCATGGCCGATCCCTTCGCCAAGAACACCGCCACCTCCACCGAGGACGCCGCCAAGATCATCCCCCGCGCCGAGTTCCGCGTCTTCGGGCACGGGGTCATCGACCTGGTCAAGGGCAACATCTGGAACGGCAAGACCGTCCTGTTCCAGGCCCGCAAGATGCCCGCGGAGACCTACTTCCTCTCCACCCTCACCAACGAGGCCAACGTCAAGGTGCGCGACGGGCTCCTGGACATCAAGACCAAGGTCGGCGAGACCCCCGAGGGCTACGAGATCTTCCAGCCCCGCGGCAAGTTCCAGTTCCCCGTCAAGCGCGAGGACCTGGCCACCATCCTCTCCCACCTGAAGGTCGACACCGCCCTCGAACAGGACACCTACACCCTGGACGAGTTCGTCGCCTTCGCCCGCAGGCACCCTGCCCTGTGCCCCGTGAGCGTCGAGAAGATGCGCTACGGCTTCACCATCGAGGGGATCATCTGCGAGTACGCCCAGGTCTGGTTCAACGGCGCCCTGGTGGAATCCGCCTGCGCCGAGAGCGAGAACTACGAGGGCATGAAGAAGGTCGTCGAGGGCATGGGCATCGCCGCCATGCCCAACACCAACTACCTGAAGGCCGCCAAGAAGGTCGTCGGGATGGAGTAGGCTCCGCGGGGCGCGGGGGGGAGACCCTCCGCGCCCCGTCACGTACCGCCGCAAGGAGTCGCCCATGATCCCCCCCCTCGTAGCCTCGTTCCTGCTCACCCTCGCCGCCAGCTTCCTCATCGGGATCGGGCTGCGGGACTACTACGAGGGCGAGAACAAGTTCGACACCTTCGGCACCGTGCGCACCTTCGTGTTCTTCGGCATGCTGGGCTTCCTCCTCTACCAGATGCCCACCGTCGGCCCCTACGTCTTCATCATGGGCCTGGCCGCCATCGTTCCGTTCCTCCTGGTCTACTACAACAACAAGGTCCGCCAGAAGAAGAGCCCCGGCCTGATCGGGGTGCTCATCGCCCTGCTCACCTACACCCTGGGTCCCATCACGCTCCTCCAGCCCCACTGGTACGTGGTGCTGATCGCCGTGTCCATCCTGTTCGTGCTTCACTCCAAGGGCCGGATCCGGAAGTTCACGGACCGCCTGGAGACCGGAGAAGTGGTCACGGCCTGCAAGTTCCTGGCCATCGCCGGCGTCGTGCTGCCGCTGATCCCCGCCGTGGTGCCCCCCACGGGCTACCTGGGCCGGCTCTTCGCGGTGCTGCCGCTCACGCCCCGGCAGGTGTGGATGGCCGTGGTGGTCACCACCACCATCTCCTACCTGGGCTACGTGCTGCAGACCTACCTCTATCCCCGCAGGGGGCTGCTCCTCACGGGCCTGCTGGGCGGCGTGTATTCCAGCACCGTGGCCGTCCTGGTGCTCGCCAAGCGCTCCAGGCAGCACCCGGGCCGGGACCATCAGGCCGCCGCGGCGATCCTCGTGGCGGTGGCGATGATGTACCTGCGGGTCCTGGTCCTGGTGGCCATCTTCCGCACACGGGACGCCATCCGCGTGGCCCCGGCCCTGTTGATCCTGGCCCTGCTGTCGGCCGGGTACGGCCTCTGGCTCAACCGGGACGTGCGCCCGGAGGCCCCGCCCAAGGCCGCCGAGGACGGCACGGAGGCCGCCCCCGCCGTGGAATCCGGCGAGGAGGCTCTCCACCGGAATCCCCTGGAGATCAATTCCGCGCTCTTTTTCGCCTTCATGTTCGTGACGGTCTCCTTCGCCACCAAGTACGCCCTGATCCTTTTCAAGGAGATGGGCCTTCGCGCCATGTCCTTCATCGTGGGCTGCTCGGACATCACGCCCTTCGTGGTCACCGTCCTGCAGGGCAACCTGGGCATCGGCAGCGGGCAGATCCTCCAGGCCATCATCATCGCCACCGCCAGCAACAACCTGTTGAAGGTCTTCTACACGTATCTCTTCGGCACCCGGCGCACCGCCAACCTCGCGGCCTCGGGCATGGCGGGGCTCATCGTCCTCTCCCTTGCCTATGCGCTCCTAGGTCTTTGATCCGGAGGCACCATGGCATTCCTGCGATCCCTCAACCTCCGCGGCCAGTTCCTGTTCCTGCTGGGCACCCAGCTGGCGCTCCTGGCCCTGGTGGCCGTGCTGGGCGCCGCCAGCCTCGAGCGGCTGCGCACGGACCAGGTGGCCCTGGGATCCGGGCTCCCCAAGAGTTCCGTGGCCGCGCGGGTCCTCCACGACTCAGACGTGCTCAGGGTGATCCACGTCTCCCTGGTCGGCGCGGCCCGGAACGCGGACTATCTGGAGAACCGGGTCAAGCGCCTCAAGGAGGTGGAGGCCGATCTCGCCAGGTCCCTGGCCGAGATGGACGCCCTCCCATGGACGGGCCAGGACCGGGAGGACGCCGCCAGGATCACCGCCGGCATGCGGAAGTACATGGAGTCGTTTCCCCCGGTGCTGGAAAGGGCCCGCAAGGCCACCCTCGACGAGCTCCCCACCCTCATCGAGGCCAACACCACCTACCGGAGGGAGGGCTACAACCTCCTCCTCAAGCTCATCGCTCGCCTCCAGACCGACGGCGAGGACCTGGTGCGCAGGGACCTCGCGGGGAGCCGGACCGGTCAGTACCTGATCCTGGCCGGCCTCACCGCCGCCCTCGCCCTGGGCCTCACCTTCACCCGGGTGCTCGGGAACGCCGTTCGCAGGCAGGCCGCGGGCCTGCTCACCGCCATGGAGGCCCTGAGGACCGGGAACCTCGCCACCCGCTGCCCGGAGCCCGGAGGGGGCGAACTGGGGGATACCGGCCGCGCGCTGAACGCCGTCATCGACGACCTCGGGGAGCACATCCGCACGATCTCCGAAGTGAGCCACCGCGTGGCCTCCTCCGCCATGGAGCTGAGCGCCACCGTTTCCGAGGTCAAGGGCGCCACGGACGAGATCGGCGTCTCGTCCAACGAACAGAGGTCGATCATGGAGGCGGGCACCGGCCTGGTCCAGGACATGCGGGCCCTCACCGGCGCCGTCCAGACCGGCACCGCCCGGCTCCAGAACCTGGCCTCGGCCTCGGAGACCGCCGCCGACACGGCCCGAGGCAGCGCCGCGGACTCGGACCGCGCCATGGGGGGCATCCTCGAAAGTTCCCGCAACGTGGGCCGGATCACCACGGTCATCGCCGACATCGCCCGCCAGACCAACCTCCTGAGCCTCAACGCCGCCATCGAGGCCGCCAAGGCCGGCGCCCAGGGCAAGGGCTTCGCCGTCGTCGCCGAGGAGGTGCGCAAGCTCGCCGAGCGCAGCGCCGTGGCCGCCAAGGAGATCACCGCCCTGGTGGCCGAGAGCTCCCAGCGCGTGGACGAGGGCATCCAGGCCGTGGGCCAGGTCAACGAGGGCCTCGGCCGCATCCAGGGCCACATCCAGGAGAACGGCGGCCAGGTGCGGGACATCGCCGCCGCCATGGACCGCCAGGCCACCTCCTCCGAGCGCCTCCTGGACCACCTGGGCTCCATCGGCGCCCTCACCGAGCGCCACGGCTCCGCCACGACGCAGCTGGTGGCCACCATGGGCGAGACCGCGAAGACCGTGGAGGAGCTGGCGGCGCTGGCCTCGGAGCTGCGGCGGCTGACGGAACGGTTCCAGCTGGCGTGATCCTCGTTTGACCGGGTGGGCCGGGCCTTCGGATGATTGCCTCTACCCACCACGCATTGAACCTAGGCTGTGAATTCCATTGAAAAAAATCATCGCCGAGGACGCCGGGGAGCCGAGGTACGCCGAGAGGAAGGTCCATTTCCCTCGGCGAACCTCGGCACCCCGGCGTCCTCGGCGATGGGCATTTTCTTGCCCGACCACAGGTTCTTGCCATTGCGTGATGGGTCGGCGCATTCATCCGAAGGGCCGGCCCACCCACTCACACTAGACCTACGGTTCCTTTGCCGGCACCGCCCGCCACGCCATCACCTTGTTTGCCGCCGCCCGCCCCGCCTTCTCCACCAGGGCCGCCTCCTCCGCCTCGCGAACCGCGGTCACGCTCCCGAAGGCCTGCAGCAGCTTCTTCGCGGTGGCGGCGCCCACGCCGGGGATGGTGGTCAGTTCCGTCTGGATCGTGCGCTTGGCGCGCAGGGCGCGGTGGTAGGTGATGGCGAAGCGGTGGGCCTCGTCGCGGATGCGCTGGAGGAGCTGGAGGACGGGGCTGGTCCTGGGGATGCGCAGGGGCTCGGAGCTGCCGGGGCGGTACACCAGCTCCTCCTTCTTGGCCAGGGAGGCGCGCTCCAGCTGGTCCAGGCCCAGGGCCGAAAGGGCGCTCTCGGCGGCGTGGAGCTGGCCCAGGCCGCCGTCGATGAGGACGAGGTCGGGGAGGTCCTTTCCTTCGGCCTTCAGGCGCTGGTAGCGGCGGCCCACCACCTCGGCCATGTTGGCGAAGTCGTCGTTCTGCTCATTGCTGACCTTGAAGCGGCGGTAGTTCTTGCGGTCGGGCACGCCGTCGGTGAAGACGACGCAGGACGCCACCACTTCGCGGCCCTGCCCGTGGCTGATGTCGAAGCACTCCATGCGCCTGGGCAGGTGGGCCAGGCCCAGGAAGGCCTGCAGGCCCTCCAGCACGGCCTGGTTGAGCCGCGCGGGCTCGAACTTGCGCTCCAGGGCCAGGCGGGCGTTTTCCTGGGCCATGGTCAGGAGGTCCACCTTCTCGCCCCGCTGGGGGACGGCCAGGTGCGGCTTGGCGCCGCGCATGGTGCCCAGCCATTCGCGCAGCAGCTCGGCGTCCTCGGGCTCCACTTCCACCAGGATCCGCGCGGGCACCGGCTCCTCGGTGTAGATGCGCTTGAGCACCTCGGCCAGGACCTGGCCGTCGAAGGCCTCCACGTCCTCCAGCACGTACTCCCGGCGGCCAACCATGCGCCCCTCCCGCATCTCCAGGCGGTGCACGCAGGCCCTGCCGTCCAGCACGGCGCTGCCGAAGTAGTCGGTGTCCTCCTGGTCCACGGTGGCCGCCTTCTGGCGGTTGAACCAGGCGTCCACCTGGTTCAGCGTGTCCCGGTAGTTCGCGGCCTGCTCGAAGGCGCTGTGCTCCGCAGCCCGCCACATGGCCGCCTCCAGGCGGCCCTTGAGCTCGTCCCGCTTGCCCTCCAGGAACAGGCGCGCCTCCTTGGCCTGCTCGCGGTAGGCCTCCTGGGTCACGGCGGCGATGCAGGGGGCGGTGCAGCGGTGCAGCTGGTACTTCATGCAGGCCCGGCCCCGCTTGCCGTCGATGTCGATGTCGCAGTCCCGGATCTGGAAGAAGCGGTAGGCCAGCTCCGCGGTGCGGTAGGCGGTGGACGCCGGGAAGAAGGGGCCGAAGTAGAGCGAGCCGTCCTTCTTCACCTTCCGCGTGACGAACACCTGGGGGAAGGGGTCCTTCCAGGTGAGCTTCACGTAGGGGTAGCTCTTGTCGTCCCGGAGCATGATGTTGTAGGGCGGGCGGTGCTCCCGGATGAGGTTGTTCTCCAGGACCAGGGCCTCCAGCTCCGTCTCGCAGACGATGAACTCCAGGTCCCAGATGCGGCTCACCAGGCGCCGGGTCTTGGCGTCCAGGTGCTTGGCCTGGAAGTAGCTCTTCACGCGGTTGCGGAGGACCTTGGCCTTGCCCACGTAGAGGAGGTTGGCCTCCTTGTCCCGGTAGAGGTAGACGCCGGGGCGCGTGGGCAGGTCCGCCAGCTTGCGCTGGAGAAAGGGGCTGCGGTCGGCGTTCGAGCGGGTGCTGGCCATGGGGAATTCTAGCGGGAACCCCGGCGCCGCGCGGAGCACAGCTCCCCCATGGACGCTTCCCGGGGCCGCGCCGCCCAGCGGTACGGGCGCTGGTGCGAACGCGGCACCCTCTGGCTCCTGTGGCTTCGGGGCTGGGACCCCGTGGCCCGGAACCTGAAGGCCGGCAGGTTCGAGATGGACCTCCTGGTGGCCCGGGCCGACGAATTGCGCCTGGTGGAAGTGAAGGCCCGCGCCCCGGGGGCCTGGGTGGGGGGGGACGCGGCCCTCACCTTCGCCCAGCGCCTCCGCCTCCAGAAGGCCCTCCGGGGCTTCCTGGAGCAGGTGCCCTGGCCCTTCCGGGTGACGTTCCAGCGGGTGAGCTGGTCGGGGTGGCGGTGGCGCTTCCACCCGCCGGAGCGGTGGCGATAAGAAACCTTCATAATCATCCCCGCACCTGAGGATGCACGCGACATTCCGTCATGTGCTTGAAAAACATAGGATTTGAACAAATGACAGGCCGTTCGTTCCTCACGTACCGCAACCTGGGGTTCATCTCCCTGGTCCTGGGCGCCCTCAGCCACGCCCAGGCCCAGGACTCCACCTTCGCCGCCCTGATCAACCAGACCGACCGGAACTTCCACGTCGAACTTGCCGGGTTCGGGCACTTCCAGCATGATCCCTCCACCCAGCAACCGGTCAAGGCCATCCGGAGGGACAGCGCCGAAATGATCGGCCGCAAGGCCAGGACCCCGGCTCCGGTCCTGTACCTGGGCGCAGGGGTTCCAAACGTCAAGAGCACGGTCCTGGGCCCCGGCGAGGCCATCGAATTCACGGGCCGGGCCGGGTTCGACACCATGCAGACGGTGGGCCTGGCCGTCACGGAGGCGTCCGCGGGATCCACCGCGGGGCCGGGAGCCGTGGGGACGTTCGTCTACTGGACCTGGGAAACCGAGGTCCTGCCGCACGGCATGGTGGCCTCCGGCGGCGCCAGGGGAACCAACCCCGGGGGACCGGCGACCTTCTCCTTCGTGAACTACAGCGACGGCCGGATGGTCGGCATCGTATCGGGGCCCCCCAAGCCGGCGGGGCACGGGGTCGGGGTGCCCGAAACCAAGGACCTCCTGCCCGAACCCCAGGGCCTCCTGCCCGAGCCCCAGGGCCACGCGGAACGCAACCTCCCCTTGGGGATGGTGATGGTCCTCCATGGGAAGAACGGGGACCCCGGTTCCTCCACCTCCTCGACCTCGACCTCGACTTCGACCACGACCTCCTCTTCCTCCTCCAGTTCCACCTCCTCGACGTCCCAGCCCAACCCTGGCGTCCCCCCGGGCGGGTTTTGAGGATCCCGGGTCCGATTCCGGTACAATCTCGGGATGCTGGTACTCGGACTCGAATCCTCCTGTGACGACTGCTCCGCGGCCGTGGTGCGAGAAACGCCGGAGGGCCCCGTCCTCCTGGCCATGACCCGCAAGAGCCAGGACGAGCTCCACGGCCCCTACGGGGGCGTGGTGCCCGAACTGGCGGCGCGGGAGCACCTCCTGCAGCTGCGGGGGGTGATCGCGGGGTGCCTGGACAAGGCGGGTCTGCCGCTTTCGGCCATGGACCGTATCGCGGTGACCCAGGGGCCGGGTCTCGTGGGGTCCCTGCTCACCACCTTCTCGGCCAGCAAGGCCATGGCCTGGCGGGAGGGCATCCCCTGGGTGGGGGTGCACCACCTCCTGGGCCACCTGAACGCGGCGCGCTTCGCCGTGCCGGACCTGCCCTTCCCCGCCCTGGCGCTCCTGGTGTCCGGCGGGCACACCCACCTCTACCTCGCCCGGGACTGGTCCCACCTGGAGCTCCTCCAGAAGACCCGCGACGACGCGGCGGGGGAGGCCTTCGACAAGACCGCGCGCATGCTGAACCTGGGCTACCCGGGCGGGCCCATCGTGGACACCTGCGCGAAGACCGCCGACCGCGCCGCGGCCCCCTTCACTCCGCCCAAGTTCCGGGACGGCAAGGCCGGCTGGAGCTTCTCCGGCCTCAAGACCGCCGTGAAGATCCGCATCCACGGCGAAGCGGGCCTGGACGCCGCGGGCGTGGACGACCCCCGGGTGCGGGCCCTGTGCCGCACCCTCCAGGAGACCGTGGCGGCCTGGCTCCTGAAGCCCATCCCCGCCTTCCGGGACGAGACCGGGGCCCGCGCCCTCATCGTCTCCGGAGGCGTGGCCTGCAATTCGGAACTCCGGTCCCAGGCCAAGGTCCTGGCGGAAAGGCTGGGCCTGGTGCTGGCCATTCCGGAACCGAGGTTCTGCACGGACAACGGCGCCATGATCGCCGCGGCCGGCGCGATCCTGGAGCCCGCGGCGGACCCCTGGCCCTTCAACGCCGACCCCAACCTGCCGCTGGGGGCCTAGCCATGGAGGTCACCCGCGAGGACGTGCTCCGCTGCGCCGCCCTGACCCGCCTCAGCCTCCGGGAGGAGGAGATCGAGCCGCTGCGCAGGGACATGGCCCAGTTGCTGAGCCACGCCCAGAGCCTGGACGCCCTGGACCTGGACGGGGTGGAGCCCGCCAGCCTGGACCGGCCCCTGCCCCGCCGGGAGGACGTCCCCAGGGAGGGCTTCACCCAGGCCGAGGCGCTGGCCAACGCGCCGGAGTCCTACCGCGGGCTGTTCGTGGTGCCGCGGGTCCTCTGACGGTCACCAGGCGTCGAGGAGGGCCTTGAACTCCGAGAGGCTGAAAGGCTTGCGCAGGCTGCGCACCCCGGGGCGGCCCTCGGCGAGCCGGGCCACGTCCTGGTCGCTGTAGCCGCTGGCCATGACCACCCGCTGGCCGGGGCGCAGCGCCAGGATCCTGGGCAGGGTCTCGGCGCCGGTGAGGCCGGGCATGTTCATGTCCAGGATCACCAGGTCCACCTCCAGGCCCTGTTCCAGCAGGGTCAGCGCCTCCTGGCCGCCGGGGGCCAGGCGCACCTGGTGCCCGAGCACTTCCAGCATGGGTCCCACGGCCTCCCGGATCAGCTCGTCGTCGTCCACCAGGAGGATGGACAGGGGCCGGCCCCCCTTCGGCGCGGCGGCGGCCTGGACCGATTCCGGAAGCGCCTCCAGGATCCTGGAGGCCGGGAACCGGAGCGTGGCCACCGTCCCCAGCCCGGGGCCGCTCCTCAGCTCCAGGGCGCCTCCATGGGCCTTCATGGTGCCGAAGACCATGCTGAGCCCCAGGCCGGTGCCCTTGCCCAGGGGCTTGGTGGTGAAGAAGGGCTCCATGGCTTTCTGAAGGACCTCGGGGGCCATGCCCTCGCCGGTGTCCTCCACGGCGAGGCTCACGCCGCCGCCCGGCTCCCGCCGCGTGCGCAGGGTGAGCGTCCCGCCGCGCTCCATGGCGTCCACGGCGTTGACGCAGAGGTTCATGACGGCGTGGCTGAGGGCGCCGGCGTCCCCCATCACGGCCGGCAGGCCCTCCTCCAGGGCCATGACCGGCTTGACCCGCTTGAGCGTCGTGTGGGCCAGCAGCTGGGTGAGATCGGCCACCAGGGCGTTGAGGTCCAGGGGGCGCTCCTCCTCCAGGCCCTTGCGGGCGAAATAGAGGAGGCTCTTGATGACCCCCCGCCCCCGCAGGCAGGCGGTGACGATGGTGGTCAGGGCGCGGGCCAGGGCCGGGGGCAGCCCGCCGTCCTCGCGGTGGGCCGAGGCCAGGCTGAGGATGGCCCCCAGCACGTTGTTGAGGTCGTGGGCGACGCCGCCGGCAAGGCTCCCCAGGCTTTCCATCTTCTGGCTCTGCTGCAGCTGGGCCTCAAGGCGCTTCTGTTCCTCCGCGGCCAGGCGCTGCTGGGTGATCTCCACGCCGAAGGAGATGGTTCCCGTGATGCGTCCGCCCCTGCGCACCTCGCTGTTCTGCCAGCTGATGACCTTCTCCGTGCCGTCCTTGGCGAGGATGGTGTTCTCGAAGTGCCGGGGTACGCCCCCCCCGGCCAGGAGGTCCCTGAAGACGTCCCACACCTCGGGATACCGCTCCCTGGGCACGAGAACCTCGAACCAGTTGCGGCCCAGCAGCTCCTCCCGGGTGTACCCGGTGATGGCGGTGGCGGCCTCGTTGAGCACCACGACGCGGCCCGTCTCGTCCAGGCACACGACGATGGCGCTGGCGGTCTGGATGAGGTTCTCCGCGAATTCCTCCGCGGTGCGCAGCTGCTCCTCGGCCCGTGCGCGGCGGGCCTCCTCGTCCAGCTTGTCCAGGGCGAAGGCCAGGTCCAGGGCCGTCTCTTCGAGCAGTTCCACCTCCCCGGCCCCGAAGAAGCCCCGGTCCGTGGCCACGACGCCCAGGATGTGGGTGACCACGCCGGCCTGGGCGATGGGGAAGGCCGCGGCGGAGTCCGCCTCGTCCTCCAGGATGCTGGGCCGGCCCTCCCGGACCACCTCGGCCAGGGCGTCCCGCCCTCCTTCCCGCCTGAACCGGCCCAGGCCGGTCTCCCTTCCGCTCCGGCCCGCCACCGTCACTTCGCCCGTGGCGCGGTCCACGACGCCGATCCAGGCGGTGCCCATGCGGCCGAATTCCACCAGGACCGAGCACACGCGCTGGAACAGCCCGGCCCGGTCCCGGGTCCACACCACGGCCTGGCCCACCTGGCCCAGGGCGGCGTACAGCTGGGTGAGGTGGCGGATCTCCCGGGCCTGGGCGTGGCGCTCGGAGATGTCCCGGAGGAAGGAGAGCACGTAGGTTCCGCCGCCCTGGGAGACGACGCGGCTGCTGATCTCCACGGGAAACACCGTGCCGTCCTTGCGCCGGTGCCAGGTCTCCCAGACGCCGGAGCCTTCGGCCTTCAGCCACTCCCACTTGGACTGGAAACCCGCCGCGGCCTCCGGGGCCCTCAGGTCCGCGGCGTTCCGGCCCAGCAGCTCCTCCGCCGTGCAGCCGTAGCTGGCCTGGGCGCGCTCGTTGGCCTCCAGGATCCGCCCATCCGGGTCCAGCAGCAGGATGAGGTCGTTGGCCTCGCGCATCAGGACCTTGGATCGCTCGGCCAGGGCCTTGCGCTCCCGCTCCATGGCCAGCTGCTCCCGGATGCGGATGCCCCCCTGGCGCCGCACCAGGAAGCCCGTGGCCATGGCCAGCAGCAGGACGCTGCCCAGCGTCCCCATGGCCGTGCCCCAGAACCGGGGCCGCAGCTGCTCGACGAGGTCGGCCTCCCGGATCCGCACGGCCAGGGACCAGGGCGCCCGGCGCAGGGGCCTAACCGCGCCGAAGGCCCGGTTGCGCAGGCTCCCGGCGCCGACCGGGAAGTCCTGCCTGCTTCCCCTGGAGGCCGCCTCCAGGAACACGCCCAGCGCGTCGGCGGGAACCGAACCCAGGAGCCCCCTGCCGGGTTCCACCAGGAACGCCTCGCCCCGGGGCCCCATGACCGGCCACTGCGCCAGGAACGGCCCGAAGAATTGCCCGGCGCCCATGGCCAGGTTCACGGCCCCGGCCGGGGTGCCGCCGGCGTCCAGCACCGGGATCCAGAGGCCGAAGCGCCACTCGCCGCCGCCTTCGTCCTGGTGCAGGTCCTCCAGGCACACTTCGCCGGTGTCCAGGGCCTTCTGCAGCGTGCCGGGCGCCGGCCGGAACGGACCGTCCCCGGTCACCACGCGCCCCGCGGGATCGCACAGCGCCACGCAGCGGTAGCCGCACTGCGCGCGCAGGGTGGCCATCCAGGTCCGGATGGCGCCGTCCCCGGGCCCGGGGCCCCGCTGGAGCCTCTGGGCCAGGCTCTCCTGGAGGATGCCGCCCTTCCGGATCACCTCCGCGTCCGCGAGGCGCTCCTCCATCCAGCGGTCCAGGGCCGCGGCCTTCAGGTCCGCCGCCGCCGCCAGCTGGTCCTTGGCGGAGCGCCGGTGGGCCGTCACCTGCCCCCGCATCCACAGGGCCCCCCCCGCCCCGCCCAGGCTGGCCAGGACCATGAAGCTCAGCACGGGCAGGCGCTTCAGCCAGAGGCTGGTGGAGGCGGCCAGTTCCACCCGGTCCAGGTGGAAGAGGGTCATGGGGAAGGTGTCGTTCCCGGCCAGGGCCAGGAGGGCGTGGCCGAGGAAGAAGAGCGTGAGCGCCGCGGGCAGGGAGGTGGCCGAAGCCTCCGTCTCGAACAGCAGCGGCATCCCCGCGGCATAGCCGAACAGGAGCAGGGACCCCGCCACCAGGGGCACCAGGGCCGCCAGGGCCGCTGCCTGCCGGTGCCTCCAGCGCGCGGACCGGTGGCCTGCGGCCGCCGCCAGCGAGAAGCACGCGGCAAGGTACCCGATCCGGGCCAGGAGGGTGTTGCCGGGCGCGCGAAGGACGAGGACGCCGTAGAGGAGCGGCGCCCCCACCGCCAGGCCCGCCGCGATCATGAGCCCGCGCAGGATCAGCCGGCGGCGCCCGCTGCCGGCAAGGAACACGCCGCCGCCAATGAGCGCCGCGAGCCACCCGGCGGCGGGGGCCATCGGACGCAGGTCCCGGCCGAAGCCGGCCAGGGCGGGAAGCCCGGCATAGTGCCCCGCCAGGGACGCCAGCGCGGTGAGGAGGCAGAGGGAGGCCCAGAACCCGACCTTGTACCTTGAAAGGATTCCGAACACCGCAACTCCATTAAATCCACATAATACATTTTACAGGCAGAGCTGCGGGGTTGTTGAGATTTCGTACAAACCGGGGACGAGCGCCTTCGCAGACGCCTGCCCGTACGAACCCTTGCTATGGGTTCAGAAGTCGCTCCCGCCGGAGTCCCCGCCGCCCGAATCGCCCCAGTCGCCGCCGGAATCCGAGGAGCCGCCCGAGTCGCCCCAGTCGCCCCCCGAGGAGGAGGAACCCCCCGAATCGCCCCAGTCGCCGCCCGAGGAGGAGCCGCCGTCCCCGCTCCAGCCGTCCCGGTCGCGGTCGTGGTGGCCGCCGCCCATCATGCTGCCGATCATCATCCCGGTGAGCAGGCCGCCCATGCCGCCGCCGCCCTGGTTGGGGTAGTAGCCCGGCTGGCCCGGCGCCAGGCCCTGGGGCGCGTCCAGGCCCAGCCGCTGGCGGGCGCCGGGGGGCAGCTCCTCGTCCTTGAGCTCCTGCACGCCGGCGGTGCCTCCGCAGTAGCCGCAGGTCCAGGTCACCTTGCGCAGGCCGTCGTAATGCTGCTTCATCTTGTCGCCCGCGGCGCCGCAGGTGGGGCACTTGGGGTAGGGATTGGCGAAGGTGAAGCCCTCCACGGGCCCGGAGCCCATGGGGCGGTGCGCCGCGCCCAGCTGCTCCTGGCGGTCGCGCCGGCCGCGCATCACGAGCCACACGACGATGCCGATGACCAGGAGCATTACGAAACAGCCCATCCCCCCCCCGCCGGACGATTCGTCCCTCCTGCGAAGGAAGGCGGCCTGTTCCGTGAGCATGAGCGTCTGCATGGCGTACCTCTCGCCCTACAGCTTAACTCCACTGGCATACTGTCCGGGAGATGATCAGCGCCTCCTCCCTCCCGCCGGGCCCCTGGATGGTCCTCGGCCTCATGTCCGGCACCAGCGCGGACGGCGTGGACGCGGTGGTGGCGCGGGTGGACCCGGCCGGATTCAAGGACGGCAGCCCCTTCCTCGACCTCGTGGGGCACCTGCACGAGCCCTACCCGCCCGCCCTGCGGGAGACCGTCATGGCCGCCGCCAACGACAATCTCAGGCCGGGCGCGCTCTGCATCCTCCAGCGGGACCTGGGCGACCATCACGCGCGCGCGGCCTTCCAGCTGTCCCGGTCCCTGGGCGTGAAGCCCCACCTGGCCTCGCTCCACGGCCAGACGGTGCAGCACCACCCGGTGCGCGGGGCGACCCTCCAGCTGGCGGATCCCTACGTGCTGGCGGAGAAGCTCCAGTGTCCGGTCGTCTGGGACCTGCGCCGGCGGGACATGGCCCTGGGCGGCCAGGGAGCGCCCCTGGTGCCCCTCACCGAGCTCTGGCTCCACGGGCGCAGGGAACCCTGGATCGCGCTCAACCTGGGCGGCATCGCCAACGCCACGGTGTGGGACGGCGCGAAGGTGCGGGCCTGGGACCTGGGGCCCGCCATGACGCTCCTGGACCTGGCGGCCACGCTCTGGCTCGGGAAGCCCTACGACCCCGCCGGGGCCTCGGCCTCGGGCTTCGTGGAGGACTCGCTCCTGGAAGCCTGGCTGGCCCATCCCCACTTCCGCATCCCCCCGCCCAAGTCCACGGGGCGCGAGGTCTTCGGCGCGGCCTGGCTGGACTCGGAGCGGCGCTCCCTGGAGCACCTCCCCCTCCCTTCCCGCATGGGCACCCTGGCGGCCTTCACCGCCGAGGCCTGCGCCCGGGAGTTGCGGGCCTGGGCGCCCCCCATGCCCGCGGGCACCCCGATCCTGCTGTCCGGGGGCGGCGCCCTCCACGGCCGCGTGCGCCGGGAACTCGCCGGACGGCTTCCGGGCTTCCGCATCCAGGACGACCTGCAGTTCCCCTCCGGCGCCAGGGAGGCGGTGAGCTGGGCCCTTCTGGGCGCCGCCAGCGCCGCGGGCGTCCCGGGGAACCTCGCCGAGGTCACGGGGGCCTCCCGGCCCGCGATCCTGGGCAGCTGGGTGCCCGGGTGAAGACGGGGAGCTGGCTGGACCACCTCCCCCCATGGATGGCCTGGGGGGCCGTCGCCAGCACCGGCGCCTACAGCCCCGCGGAGATCACCGCCATGGCCGTGCCCCTGGCGGGAGCGGCCCTCGTGGAATGGCGCGGCGGCTCCCTGTACCGCTTCCGGCGCCTGCTGGAGATCGCTGCCCTGGCCGTGTTCCTCGTCCACGTGGCGGCGCGCACCGGGGTGCTGCCCACCGTCGTGAACACCCTCTTCGCCCTCTGCGGCGTACGGCTGTGCCTGCCCCGGGAGGATGCGCAGCGGCGCCAGCTCCTGCTCATGGGCTTCCTCGTGTTCCTCACCACCGCCGTCTCCACCTCCGAGCTGGATTTCCTGGTGTGGGCCCTGGTGTGGGTCTCGGGCAGCGCGCTGTTCCTCATGCAGCTCAACTGGGAGAAGTCCGCCCTCCTGCGCCACGGACCCGTCCACCCGGCGCCCTTCCGAAAGGCTCCTGCCTGGCTGGCGGCGGTCGTCGTCATGGCGGCCGGGTTCTTCGTGGTGCTGCCGCGGCTGCGCATGGGCGTGCGGGGCCTGCCCCTGGGCGTCCATGGGCTCGCGGGGGGACGCGCCGGGCTCAGCGACGTCCTGGACCTCGCGGGCGGGGGGCCCATCCAGGGCGGGGGCGAGGTGGCCCTGCGAATCGTCCCCGGTCCGGGGCAGCCCGGCTTCGAACGGGCCTTCGCGCTCCTGCGGGCCGTGGTCCTGGAGGAGCTGGACGGGCAGCGGTGGGAGGTCTCCGAGGCCACGCCCCGCAATCCCTCGGCCCTGTGGAACGAGGCCGGGCATGGCGGGGCGGCCCTCTCCGCCGAGGCGTTCATCAGCCCCAGCCCGCTGCCCGTCATCCCCCTCCCCTACGGCCGCACCATCCTGTTCCCGCCCGAAGGGGAGCGCCTCCGGGCCGGGCCGGGCGCCTCGGTGCGGTGGTGGTTCCCCATGCGCCGCATCCTGCCCCTCAAGCTCTCGGTCGTGCCCCAGGAAGGCGAGCCGGAGCGGCTCCCCGGCGGGGCCCGGCGCGACTTCCTCACCCGCGCGGGCGGGGACACCGGGAGCGCCCTGCGGTGGAGCCTGGCCACGGCCCCGGGAGACCTCCCCCCGCGCGAGCTGGCGGCGCGGCTCTCCAGCGCCCTGCGCACCTTCCGCTACACCCTGGACAACCCCTCGGGCGGGGCCGCCAACCCCCTGGCGGACTTCCTGGAGCGCACCCGGGCCGGGCACTGCGAGTACTTCGCCTCCGCGCTGGCCGTGATGCTCCGCCGCCGCGGGGTCCCGGCGCGGGTGGTCAACGGCTACCGGCTGGGGACCTGGATCGGGGGGGGCGGCTACTACCTCGTGACCCGGAACGAGGCCCACAGCTGGGTGGAGTACTACGATCCGGACCTGCGGGCCTGGAGGACCGAGGATCCCACCCCGGCCGCGCCGCCTTCGGCCCTGGGCTCGGGTTCGTTCATGTCGGCCATGGCGCGCCTGGCGGACTCCGCGCGTTTCGCCTGGGACCGCAACGTGGTGCGGTTCTCGGACGAGGATCAGGTGGCCGGCCTCGAATGGCTCCAGGCCAAGGTGGGCGGCATGGCACCGGACAGGCTGCGGGAACCCCTGCGCGCCGGGCTCGCCTTCACCGCCGCGGTGGCCGCCCTGGCGGCCCTGGCCTGGGCGGCGCGGGCCCTGCTGCCCCGGGCCCCGGGCGGACCCGGAAGCCCCGGCCGGCTCCCCCAGCTTGGGCCCCTGCTGCGCGCGGCGGGCCGGGAACGGCTCCCGGCCCCGGGCGAGACGGCCCGGGTCTGGCTCTCGCGCCTGGGAGCGCAGCGCCCCGATCGCTCGGCCCACCTGGAGGCCCTGGCGCGGGAGGCCGACGCCGTGGCCTACGGCGGCGGAGAGGCCGGCGCCCTGGCCCGCCTCGCCAGGGAGGAGGCCAAGGCCTGGAGACGGAAGGCGCGGGCATGATAAAATTTTTTCAATCGAGGTAATTTTTTTATGCACAGCCCCGTCCCCGCCGACATCGACATCGCCCGCCACGCCGCCATGCTGCCCATCGGGGAGATCGCCGCGAAGCTCGGCATTCCCGAACCCGACCTGGAGCCCCACGGCCGCACCAAGGCGAAGATCTCCCTGGACCTCTACCGGCGCCTCCGTGGCGGCCCCCAGGGCAGGCTGGTCCTGGTCACCGCCATCACCCCCACCCCCGCGGGCGAGGGGAAGACCACCACCACCATCGGCCTCACCGACGCCCTGGCCCGCCTGGGGAAGAAGGCGATGCTCTGCATCCGCGAGCCCTCCCTGGGCCCCTGCTTCGGCATCAAGGGCGGCGCCGCCGGGGGCGGCTACGCTCAGGTGGTGCCCATGGAGGACATCAACCTGCACTTCACGGGGGACTTCCACGCCATCGGCGTGGCCCACAACCTGCTCTCGGCCGTCATCGACAACCACCTCGTCTCCGGCAACGCCCTGGACATCGACCCCGGGCGGGTCGTGTGGCGGCGGGTGGTGGACATGAACGACCGGGCCCTCCGCCAGATCGTGGTGGGCCTCGGGGGCACGGCCAACGGCGCCCCGCGGGAGACCGGCTACGACATCACCGTGGCCTCCGAGGTCATGGCGGTGTTCTGCCTCTCCGAGTCCCTTCACGAGGTCAAGGAGCGCCTGGGCCGCATGATCGTGGCCTACACCAGGGACCGCAAGCCCGTGCTGGCCTCCCAGCTGAAGGTCCACGGCGCCATGGCCGCCCTCCTCAAGGACGCCGTCAAGCCCAACCTCGTCCAGACCCTGGAGAACAACCCCGCCCTGGTGCACGGAGGCCCCTTCGCCAACATCGCCCACGGCTGCAACAGCCTCATCGCCACCCGGATGGCCATGGGCCTGGCGGATTTCGTCGTCACCGAGGCGGGCTTCGGCGCGGACCTGGGCGCCGAGAAGTTCCTGGACATCATGTGCCGGCAGTCGGGCCTGGTGCCCGACGTCGTGGTGCTGGTGGCCACGGTGCGCGCCCTCAAGATGCACGGCGGCGTGGCCAAGGCCGACCTGGCGCGCCCCGACGCGGGGGCCGTGCGCCGGGGTCTGCCCAACCTCGTCAAGCACCTCGAGAACATCCAGGCCTGGGGCCTGCCCGTGGTGGTGGCCATCAACCACTTCACCGCCGACACCCCCGAGGAGACCGGGGCCATCGAGGAGGCCTGCGCCGCACTGGGCGTGAAGGCCGTGCGCGCCGACCACTGGGCCCGGGGCGGCGAAGGCGCGGTGGACCTGGCCGGGGAGGTCCTGGCCCTCACCCGAGGGCCCCGCCCCGCCCTGGCCTTCACCTACCCCGCGGAGCTCCCCCTCTGGGAGAAGGTCCGCGCCGTGGCCCGCCGGATCTACGGCGCCAAGGACATCAAGGGCGACGCCAAGGTCCAGAAGGCCTTCGCCGACCTGGAGGCCGCGGGTTTCGGCCACCTCCCGGTGTGCCTGGCCAAGACCCAGTACTCCTTCTCCACGGACCCTCTGCTCCGGGGCCGGCCCGAGGGCTTCACCCTCGCCGTGCGGGACGTGCGGGTGTCGGCGGGCGCGGGCTTCGTGGTGGTCCTGACCGGGGACATCATGACGATGCCCGGCCTCCCCAAGGTCCCCGCGGCCGAACTCATCGACATCGACGAGGACGGGAACATCACCGGCCTGTCCTGAAGGCTACTTCAGGTGGGACCTACCCGCCAGGACCCAGTCCTTGAGCTGCGCCCCCGGCATGGGCCGGCCCAGGAAGTAGCCCTGGCCCCGGTCGCAGCCCAGGGCCTTGAGCGCGTCCCACGTCTCCTGGGTCTCGATGCCCTCGGCCACCGAGGTGAGGTGCAGGTCCTTGGCCATCTGGAGCATGTTCCTCGCGAGGATGGTGTGGCGCTCGGAGCCGGGGAGGCCGCGGGTGATGGACTGGTCGATCTTGAGCTCGGTGAAGGGAATCCGCTCGAGCTGCTCGAAGGTGGCGAAGCCGGTGCCGAAGTCGTCGATGCTCAGGCCGAAGCCTCGCATGCGCAGGCGGTTCAGGTTGGCGAGGGTGTGGCCCAGGTTCGAAACCGAGGCCGATTCGGTCATCTCGAAGACCAGGAACCTGGGTGGCATGTCCAGGTCCGAAACCTTCTCCATGAGGCGGTCCGCGAAGGCGGGCTCGCTCAGGGACTGGGCGGAAAGGTTCACGGCGACTTCCAGCTTGAGGCCGCGGGCGTTCCATCCCTGCCATTGCCTCGCCACGAATTCAAGCACGTGGAGGGTGAGCCCGGACATGAGCTCCGTGTCCGTCTCCGCCTGGGTCAGGAAGGCGCCTGGGCCCAGCAGCCCGGACTGCGGGTGGCGCCACCGGAGGAGCGCCTCCACGCCCTTCAGGTGCGCTCCCTGGAAGGTCAGCTGGGGCTGGAAGAAGCAGAGGAATTCGCCGTCCCGGAGTCCCTTGCGGATCTCGTCCAGGCCGATGGCGCCCTGGACGGCCGGCACCGGCGCGGACCGGCCCAGGAAGGGCGGGCCCGAAAGGACCTTCAGCAGGTCCTCGCGGAAGACGGGCTTCTGCACGAAGCCCGCCACCGACAGGCCGAAGGTCACGGCCATGAGGCGGACGGAGCGCAGGATGTTCTGCTCCTGGGAGCTGACGATGACCAGCTCGGGACGGTAGCCCCGGGAGGCCATTTCCCCGATGAAGGCCACGCCGTCCATGACCGGCATCTCCAGGTCGGTGAGGATCAGGTCGATGAGCGGCTCCCGCTCCAGCTGGGCCAGGGCCTCCAGCCCGTTGGCGGCCTCGAGGGGGGCGGCTCCCCCGAGCTCCCGGATCAGGCCGGCCAGGTGGACCCGCTGGGTGGCGCTGTCCTCCACGACCATGACCCGTCGCCCAGCGAAGGGGGAAGACACGGACGCCGGAAGGAGGTCGGGCACGCGAAGGTCCTCTGGAAGTGGACGGGGAAGGGAATCCGTCCAACTATAACCCACGGGACCAGGGCCGTGCGACCGACTTCTGCGTGCGCTCCTCGAGGGTCACCGGACCGGGCCCGCCTGGAACGGTGAGGACCCAGAGGCGGTCATAGGCCCGCACTTCGGGGAAGAAGCCACGGAACCCCAGGGCCCCCGCCAGGGTGGCCAGGGTATCGGAATGGCCGCAGATGACCACGGTCCGGCCCTTCCAGTTCTCCAGGACCTCCTGGCCCACCGCGGCCTCCTCGCCCCGGGCGCGGATCTCCGCCTTGAGCCCGAGCCTGTCGGCAAGGGGCGCCACGGTCTGCTGGGTGCGCCAAACCTCCGTGGCGAAGATCGCCGCGGGCTTGAAGGCGGCGAGTTCGTCCACCAGGTCCCCGGCGCGGCGGAGCCCCCGGGAGGACAGGTGCGCGTTGGAGGACCTGGCGCCCTTTTCGGCATGGTGGATCAGCACCACGACGGTGTCCTGCCCCATGAGGGCGAAGGTCGCCAGGACCGCAAGAATCAGCGGCTTGAACATCTACGGCTCCCTTTCCAGCATCCCGAACCGCGCGACGATGCGCTTCTCGCCCTCCTGGAACCGGATGGTGTAGGTCAGCATGTCGCCGCTGCCCGAGGCTGCGGTGATGACCCCCCGGCCGAACCGGGGGCTCAGCACCCGGGTGCCCTTGGGCCAGCTCCCCGCGGGAGGGTGGGGCGGCTCCTCGGGCGGGGCCCCGTCTTCGGCCTCCGGCGCGGGCGGCTCCGGAAGACGCGCCTGGCTGAAGAAGCTGCGGATGCGCCCCAGCTCCGAGGCCACGCTGCTGCCGCCGCCCGAGGCGGGGCGCTGGGACGGGAAGTTGCCCTGGCCGGACCGGTACAGCTCCGTGCCCCACCGGATGGGCGTCTCCAGGCCCTCCTCGGGCAGTTCGCGCAGGAAGCGGCTGGGCATGCCCAGCATCTCCTGGCCCATGGCCCGGCGCCGGCGCGCGGCGGTGAGGTAGAGCTTGGTCTGGGCGCGGGTGATGGCCACGTAGAAGAGCCGGCGCTCCTCCTCCAGGCCGTCCTCGGCCTCGCGGGCGTTGCGGTTGGGAAAGACGTCCTCCTCGAGGCCCACGAGGAACACGACCGGGAATTCCAGCCCCTTGGCGCAGTGGATGGTCATGAGGGACAGCAGCGAGGCCTCCTCCAGCTCGTCGGAATCCGACGCCAGGGTCACCCGGTCCAGGAACTCCGCCAGGCGCAGCCCCAGGGTCTCGGCCTCGGCCGCGGCGGAGACGAATTCCTCCAGGTTGCGCAGGCGGGTCTCGGCCTCCAGGGTGGCCTCCTCCTCCAGCATCTGCACGTAGCCTGATTCCACCAGGACCCAGCGCACGAGGCCCGAGAGGCTCAGGGAATTCGCCTCGTCCGCGGCCCGCCGGAAGAGGTCCACGTACCGCCCCAGCTCCCGCTGGGCGCGGCCCTTGAGCTCCCCGGAGCGCAGGAGGGCCACGGTGGCCTGGAGCGCGGTGCCGCCGTCGGGAATGGCGGCCTCGATGCGGGCCAGGGTCGTGGCGCCCACGCCCCGGGTGGGGGAATTCACCGAGCGCCGGAAGCTCACGAGGTCGAAGGGATTGCAGACCAGCCGCAGGTAGGCCAGCAGGTCCTTGACCTCCTGGCGCTCGTAGAACTTCACGCCGCCCACGAGCTTGTAAGGCATGTTCTGGGCCCGCAGGGCCTCCTCCAGCTGCCGGGACTGCCAGTTGGCGCGGTAGAGCACCGCCATGCGGGCGTTGGGGAAGCGGTGGCGCTCCTGCCGGATGCGGTCCACCACGTACTCGGCCTCCAGCCGCCCCTCGTCCAGGAGCTTGAAGGTGATGCGCTCCCCCAGGCCCAGGTCCGTCCAGAGGGTCTTGCCCAGGCGCTGGGTGTTGTTGGCGATGACGGTGCTGGCGGCGTCCAGGATCAGCTGGGTGGACCGGTAGTTCTGCTCCAGCTTGATCTGCACGGCGTTGGGGAAGTCGGCCTGGAAATCGAGGATGTTCTTGATGTCGGCCCCGCGCCATTTATAGATGCTCTGGTCTTCGTCCCCGACGACGCAGAGGTTCCGGTGCTGCCTCGCCAGGTGCTGGACCATCAGGTACTGGGCCCTGTTCGTGTCCTGGTACTCGTCCACCAGGATGTAGCGGAACCGCTCGGCATAAATCGTCTGGACGGCCGGGTCCCGCAGGAACCGTTCCGTGTGCAGCAGGAGATCGTCGAAATCGCAGGCCTTGTGGCTCTTCAGGCCGTTCTGGTAGCCCCGGTAGGCCTCCAGCACCTTCCGGGTCCACGGGTCCATCGCCTCGTCCATGGCCTCCTCGGGGAGCAGGCACCGGTTCTTGAAGTCGGAGATCACCTCCAGGACCTTCTTGGGGTGGAACTGCTTCTCGGGGAGCTTCAGGTCCGCCAGCACCTGCTTGACGAGGCTCCGCTGGTCGGAGGGGTCGAAGATCACGAAGTCGCGGCCCACGGGCGTGCGGTCCCCCTCGCGGCGGAGGATGCGGGTGCAGAAGCTGTGGAAGGTGCTCACCCAGAGCTGCTCGGCGGGCACGTGGACCATGCGCTGCACGCGCTCGGCCATCTCGCCCGCGGCCTTGTTGGTGAACGTCATGGCCAGGATGGAGGCGGGGCGCACCCCCACCTCCTCGATGAGCCAGGCGATGCGCCGCGTGATCACGGTGGTCTTCCCCGAACCGGCCCCGGCCAGGATCAGGAGGGGGCCGTCCACGTGGGTGACGGCCTCCTTCTGGGGGTCGTTGAGGTTGCGGAGCAGGGGATGGTCGGGGGGATACTCGGGCATCCCACGAGTCTAGCAACGAATGGGGTCCTACTTGCGGGGGGTCCACATGGGGGCCTCGAAGCTCAGGTAGAAGAACACGGACTTGTCCCCCTTGCTGGGCCCCACGCCGATGGGGAAGGCCAGCCCCGGCACGATCTGGAGGCCGCTCTTGAAATTGAGGGCGAAGCGCACGCCGGGACTGATGAAAAAGGCGTCCGTCCTGCCCTTGAGTCCGGGTCCGGCCACGGTCTCCCCGCTGGAGAACGCGAATTCCAGCATGGCGTTGGCGTTGGGGTGGGCGAGCCAGATGAAGCTCTGGCCCATGGTCCAGGTGGTGATGTCGGCCTTGTCACCCGCGGCGTTCTTCGCGCCGGGAGTCCAGGTGGCGCCCAGGTTCCAGTGGGTGACCAGGGACCTGGCGAGCACCACGCTCACGGGCAGGAGGACCTGGTAGCCGATGGCCCCGTTGCCGCGCAGCTGCCGCTGGTCGCCGGTGGGCAGCACCAGGGAGAAGCGCGGGGCCACGGCCACCGGCGCGTCCCCGTCCCCGAGGAGCTGGTACCGGTAGTTGAGGAGCACGTCCCCCAGGGCGCTGCGCCCGTCGGGGGAGTCCTGGATCCGCTGGTACGGCAGGGTGTAGCTCAGCTGGTGGGTGATCTCCGGGACCGGCCACTCCTGGGTGAAGGTGTAGAGCCAGTCCTTCGTCACCCGGTTCCGGCTGAAGGTGCTGATGTGCTGGACCACGCCGGCTTCCTGGTTGTAGGCCTCCTCCACCAGGAACGAGTTGTCCTGGATGGGTTTGGGAGGCTCCTCCGCACGGGCGCCGACCGCGGCGGCCAGGGAGAGCCCCAGGATCCAGGAAACCGGATATTTCATTCAAACCCCCAGGCAAGCGAAACCCCTAGATTCTATCCCTAGAACTGGGAGGCCGCGTAGCCGATCCAGATCTTGGCCGGATCATTGGGATCCAGGATGTTCACGGTCTCGTCTGAGCCGAAGCGCTGCCGCCAGGTGGCCGAGTCGATCAGCAGGCCGAGGCTGGGCGCGCCCGAGGCCTTCACCACCTGGTTGTAGGGATCGTCCCCGTGGTCCATGTAGAGGTCCTCGCTCATGAAGTACATCAGCTCGTGGCCGGTGACCCAGACGGGCTGGACGGGGATGTTCACCACCCGCAGGGCCGAATGCACGAAGCCCGTGCTGCCGTGGCACCCCGCCGTCCAGTGGCGCAGCCCGTAGCCCGGGTTGTTGAGGTCGGTGGTGCCGTAGACGATGGCGGAGATGGGCGACCAGCCGCGGTACTGCCATACGGCGGCGTCGTTGCCGAACGTGTCCCCGCCGAAGAAGTGGGTCATGTTCTGGCGCATCCAGTCCAGGGTGCCGCCGATGGTGGCGAGCCGCGTGGAGCCCAGGATCCCGGCCTCGCGGAGCCAGCGGAAGGTCCACCTGGGATCCGCGAAGGAGGTGCGGGGGCGGTTGTTGGCCCGGAGGGAGGGCACCCAGGCGCTCTCGTAGGTGCCCATCCAGTAGACGTTCGTGTTGGGCGGCGTGAGCCAGGCCATGGTGGCGCTGTCGAAGATCCAGGCCAGGTTGGGCGCGGGGTAGTCCTTGACGCTCCAGGGGACCTGACGGGAGGTCTCCAGCAGGAGGGAGAAGGCCACGTGGGCCGTGTAGAGCTTCCACATGTAGGCGGGCGAGACCTGCTCGAAGGTGGTGCTGAGGTCGTTGGCCACGGAGGGGTGGAGGTTCACGGGCTGGTCCGTGAGGCCGGGCCCCCCCGGGACCATCGTCACGGCCGGCATGCCCTGGGAGTACCAGGCGGCGGCGTCCAGGTAGGCCTGCTCGAGATCCGCCTTCTGGCCGGGGCTCCAGGCGGCCCAGGCGATCTTGGAGGTGTCGTCGGGGGCGAGGTAGTAGTTGGCCGGATCCGCGCTCTTGAACTGCCACTTGATGGCCGCGGCCACGTCGGGGTTGGCCGTGAGCCAGGCGGTGAGGTCATGGAGCAGCGAGAGCGTGGCGGGGGTGCTTGCTGTGGTGTTGCCGAACGTGTCGCTCACCGAGACGGTGTAGATCGTCCCGTCATCCGCGGCCTGGAAGGCCGGGGGCGCGTAGGTGCCGGCGCCCGCGCCCCCGATGGCGGTGCCGTTGCGGTACCACTGGTAGGAGAGCGGCCCGGTCCCCGAGGCGGTGACGCCCAGGGAGGGGAGATCGCCGGGCGACAGGATCTGCCCGGCGGGCTGGACCGTGATGATGGGCGCGCCCACGGCCACCGACAGGGTGACGGAGGCGCTGCCGGTGCCGCCCGAATTGGCCGCGCTGACGGTGTACGCCTGGGAGGATGCCGTGGCCGTGGGGGTGCCCGAGATCCGGCCGGTGGCGGGGTCGAGGGCCAGGCCGGCAGGGAGCGGCGGGCTGATGCTCCAGGACGTGGAGCTCCCGCCCGTGTTCACGGGGGCCAGGGCGGCGATCGGGGCGTTCAGCTGGAAGTCGTGCGCCCACGCCGGGTAGGAGAAGGCCGGGGCCGCGTCGTTGACCGTGAGGATCAGGGTCGCCTGGCAGGAACCGTAGCTGTTGGTTCCGCGCACGACGTACGAGGTGGCCACGTTGGCGGACTGGGGCGTCCCGCTGATCACGCCCGTGGACGGGTCGAGCGCGAGACCCGCGGGGAGGGCCGGCGCGACGGTGTACGACGTGATCGGCCCGCCCCCATTGGCGGGACTGTCGGGGGTGATGGCCGCGTTCCGGGTGAAGACCGCCGGATTGACCCCGTAGGCCAGGTTGACCGGGGGACCCGAGCTCACGGTCACGGTGGCGGAGGTGGAGCCGTAGGCGCTGGTCGCCGTGAGCCGGTAGGTGGTGGAGCCCGTGGGCGGCACGACGGACACCGAGGTCCCGGCGACGGCGCCCACGCCGTGATCGATGCTGTAGCTGGCGGCGTCCGTGGCGGCCCAGGAGAGGGTGGTGGCCTGCCCCGGCGCCAGGTCCACGGGGCTGGCGGTGAAGGAGGTGATGGCCGGCGGCGGGATGACCGTGAAGGTCACCGAGGCCGTGGAGGTCCCCACCGCGTTGACGGCGGTGAGCGTGTAGGTGGTGGTGACCATCGGGTACGTCTGGGCCATGCTCGTCGTGATGGCGACCGGGCCCACGCCGTTGTCGATGCTTGCGCTGGTGGTGAAGGCCATGGCGTTCCAGGCCATGTTGGCCTGCTGCCCTCGGCCGATGGTGGACGCGAGCGCATGGAAGTTGTTGATGACCGGGAGGCGCGAGAAGTTCGCCGTGACCGTCATGTTCGCGGTGACGTTGCCGAGGATGAGGGGGTTGGCGGAGGTCGTCGCGAAGCCGCCGGTCCCGGTCCAGTTGAGGAAGGCGTAGCCCGCGGCCGGGACGGCGGTGACGGCGCTGGCGCTCCCCCCCGAGGCGATGGCCTGGCTCGTGGATCCGGTCAGGGACCCGTTGGAGCCCGCGGCGAACTGGACCACGAACAGCGTCGTGAAGTTGGCCGTGATGGCCAGGTCGGACGTCACGTTCGCGACCGTCAGGGGATTGGCCGCGGTGGAGGCGAAGCCGCCCGGGCCCGTCCAGTTCAGGAAGGAGTAGCCCCCGCCCGGGATGGCGGTCACCGCCGTGGCGCTGCCGCCGTAGGCCACGGTCTGGGAGGTGCTGCCGCCCAAGGACCCGCCGGTGCCGGCGGCGAACGTGGCCGTGAAGGTCCGGATGGCGAAGGAGGCGGTGACGGAGAGGTTCCCCGCCACCGCGGCATCGGTGCGCGGGTTGGCCACGGAACCGTCGCTCCACTGCACGAAGGCGTAGCCGGTGGCGGGCACGGCCGTGACGGCGGAGCCGGAGGACCCCTGGTCCACGGTCTGGGACGCGGAGCCCGAGATGGAGCCGTTGGCTCCGGCGGCATAGGCCAGGGTCCAGGTGTCGACGGCGAACCCGGCCGACACGGCGAGGTTGCCGGCCACCGCGGCGTCGGTGCGGGGATTGGCGGCGGAGCCGTCGCTCCACTGGGTGAAGTGGAAGCCCGGGGCCGGCACCGCCGTGACGGCGGAGCCCGAGGCGCCGTGGTTGACGGTCTGGGAGGCGGCGCCGGCGAGCGAGCCGTTGGCCCCCGCCGCGTAGGCCAGCGAATAGGCGTTGATGACGAATGAGGCCGTGACCGAGACGTCACCGGCCACCGCGGAGTCGGTCCGGGGGTTGGCCGCGGACCCGTCGCTCCACTGGGCGAAGTGCCAACCCGTGGCCGGCACCGCCGTCACGGGGGTTCCGCTGGCGCCGTAGGCGACCGTCTGGGCCGGGACGCCGGAGAGGCTCCCGTTGGCGCCGGCCGCATAGGCGAGAGCATAGGCGTTTATGCCGAATCCAGCCGTCACCGTGAGGTTCCCGGCCACGGCCGCATCCGTCCGGGGGTTGGCCGCGGACCCGTCGCTCCACTGGGTGAAGTGCCAGCCCGCGGCCGGCACCGCCGTCACGGCCGAGCAGGTCCCGCCGGGCGCCACCGTCTGGGTCCCGGCGCCGAGGATGGAACCGCCGGCTCCCGCCAGATAGGTGACCTGGCAGTCCACCCCGACGGCCGCCGTGGCCGTGACGGCGTCCCCGGCCGGGTTGGTCACCGTGAGGGTGAAGGTCGTCGCCGCCGCGAGGCCGCCCGTGGGGACCGGCGCGCCGCTGGCGACGGCGCCCACGCCGTGGTCGATGCTGCCCGAGCCGCCGGAGAAGACGGGGGTGAGGGTGGTGGCGGTGCCGGCCACGACGCGCGGGACCGCCGAGGTGAAGGACGCGACCGCCGCGGGGGGGACCACGGTGACCGCCAGGGACCGGGTGACGGGGCCTCCGAGGCCGGTGGCCGACAGGGTGTAGGTGGTGGTGGCCGAAGGGGTCACCGGATAGCCGGTGCCGCTGGCCACGGCGCCCACGCCCGGGTCGATGGCCGCGGAGGCGGCGTTCACGAAGCCGGGGGTGAGGACGGTTCCGGCGCCTGCGGTGATCGTGGACGGGGAGGCGGCGAAGGAGGTGATCGCCACGCCGGGTCCCACGGCCACCGTGGCCAGGGCCGTGGCGGCGTCGCCGGCCGCGTTGGTGACGGTGAGGCGGAAGTCCGTGGTGGCCGCCAGGGCCCCGGTGGCCAGGGTGCCGCCGCTGGGCAGGGCGCCGAGGCCGTGGTCGACGGTCCCGGTCCCTCCGGCGTAGACCGCCGACAGCTGGCCCGCGCCCCCCGGCAGGACGGCGCCGGGGACCGCCGTGAAGGCGGCGATGGCGGGGGCCGCCACCACCGTGACCGTCACCGCCGAGGTGACCGTGCCGCCCGCGCCCTGCACGGAGAGCGTGTAGGTGGTGGTGGCGGCGGGCGCCACGGTGACGGGCGTGCCCGAGGTCACGGCGCCCACGCCCTGGTCGATGGCGGCTCCGGTGGCCGCCGTGAACACGGGCGTGAGGGTCGTGGCCGCGCCCGCGGTGAGGATGCTCCTGGCCGCCGTGAAACTGGCGATGCCCGCGGGGGGGACCACGGTGACGGTGGCGGCGGCGGTGGATGTGCCGGAGGCGTTGGCGGCCGTGAGGGTGTACACGGTGGTGGAGGCGGGGCTGACGGTTGCGGAGGTGCCCGGGACGGCGCCCACGCCGTGATCGATGATCACCGAGGTGGCCCCGCTCACGGTCCAGGAGAGGGTGGAGGCCTGCCCGGGCACGACCGTCGCCGGGCTGGGAACGAAGGAGCCGATGGCGGGGACCGCGGGCGCCGCCGGAGCGGTCGTTCCTCCGCCACCTCCCCCGCCGCCGCATGCGAGGGCCAGGGCCAGGAGGAGGCAGAGCCCTCCGTTCCGGAAGTATCCAGACAGGTTGCCCCCAGAACCGTGGTGGTTTTCCATTCCGAGTCTCCGGAGCACCGAGCGGGCAAAAGCCCGCTGAGGAACCTATCGGTGGCACGGCCGGAAAAGTTGATCTAATTCTCCTCTTTGCAAGGACTCGTCCGGAGGTCCCTCCCGCGTTGCCGGTTCCAGCCGCGGGCATGGTGCCCCCACCCGGGGTCGAACCGGGATTCCATTGCTGGAGGGCGATTTTAAGTCGCCAGCGTCTGCCATTCCGCCATGGGGGCCCTGCTTGGGTTCCAGTCTACCGGGGCGGGCGGGGTCCGGACCATCCCGCACGCTGCACCCGGGGGAAAAATCCGTTCCGTACCCTTTACCGTGCCTTCTCCAGGAGTCATCCTTTGGCACTGTCCACTCTGGAACATGGATGTTCCCCCTTCTTCCAGTGGAGTATCCGATGAACGTTTCCCGTTCCTTCCGATCCGGGGTCCTCCTGACCGCCCTGGCGGCACTCGGCATCCTGGCCGCGTGCGGCGGCACCGCCAGCGGGACCCGGCCCGCCCACGCCGCGGGCACCGGCAGCCTGAACCTCGCCGTCACCGACGCCCCCTCCGATTCCTGGCAGCAGGTGTCGGTGGTGCTCAAGACCGCGAGCCTGCGCAACCAGGCCGACCAGGCCTGGACCCAGGTGTGGGCCGCGGACCCGGCCAACCCCGCCTCGGGCATGGTGAACCTCGTGGATCTCGCCAGCGTGGCCGAGCTCCTGGGCAAGGTCCCCGTGGCCGCGGGCACCTACGACCGGCTCCAGCTCACCATCGACACCACGCCCGCCTCCATGATCCTCGTGGACGACGGCGGGACCGCCATTCCCGCCGCCGACATCACCGTCATCGACCCCTCCGGCAAGGGCCAGATCAACGTGGTCATCGACCCGTCCCTGACGGTGGCCGCGGGCGCCACGGCCAGCCTGCAGGCCGACTTCGACCTCGCCCATCCCCTCTCCATCGTCCAGGAGACCATCGGCGGCGTGCAGAAGGTCATCCTCAACCTCCAGGTGCGCCACAAGGCCCTGCCCGCGAACATCCAGGACCTGCAGTTCGCCCGCAAGCTGGGGAAGGTGACCGCCGCCACCGCCACCGGGTTCACCCTCACCGACGCCCGGGGCGCCTCCTTCACCTACGGGGTGGACGCCGGCACCATCTACCTGGACGCCGACGCCAAGGCCGCCGGCACCCTGGCGGGCCTCAAGGCCGGCGCCTACGCGCTGGTGGCCTCGAACCTCAACGCCGACGGGAGCCTCTACGCCCGGCGCGTGTGGTACGCCGCCGACGCGGCCACCCTCCCCGCGAGAACCCCCGAGGGCCTCGTGCGCCGCGTCGACCTCGCCGGCAGCTCCTTCACCGTGTTCACGAAGAACGTCGCCGCCAGCACCCTGCGGGAGCGCTGGCTGGGCCAGACCGTGAAGGTGGATGCAGGCACGGTGTGGACCTTCCACAGCACCGTGGCCATGGGCACGGGCACCGCCCCCCTCCGGAACATCTGGCGCGGGGTCCGCGTGGACGTGCAGCTGGACAGCGCCGGCACCACGGCCACGGCGGTCAACGTCAACAACGCCCATGACGAGGGCTTCGTCACCTCCGCCACCGCCACGGGACTCACCTTCGGGTGGCCCGCCCTGACCCACCTGCCCATGGCCGGCGGCATCGTGAACGGCCCGGACGACCCCGGCGCCCGCACCTGGGCCTACGAACAGGGCACCGCCAGCCCCTTCAGCTGGTGGTACTTCGGCCTTCCGTCAGGCGCCAGCAGCGTGGTGCAGGACCTGGTGGACACCCTCGCCGCCGCCAATGCCGCCAGGCTCCCCGCGGCCGGATACGCCAACCTCGCCTGGGACACGGTCTCCGGCTCCTGGCAGGTCCACCAGCTGATCCTGGCGCCCGAACGGCTCCCCGTTGCCGTCATCACCAAGGCCTACTCCGACGGCCCCGCGGCCGGTTCCGGAACCCTGGGAATCAGCTACCAGACGCCCTTCGCCGGGCCCGCCTTCTCCCCCATGACGGTGACCCTGGACTTCACCGGGGATCTCCAGACCGTGGTGGAGTCCGTGACCTGGAACGGCGCCACCCGCCTGTTCACGTTCCAGGCCCCGGTGGACCACGCCCAGTGGGCCACCCTTCTGGCGCCCCCCGCCGCCGGCTCCTACGGAGGCGCCCGCATCTGGGTGCGCCCCGTGAAGAACGGCACCGCCTTCGACTGGCACGCGTACACCGTGGAGGTGTTCACCATCAACTAGCGCCCGGCGGCGCTAGAAGGCGATCCCCAGGCCCGACATCCGGTTCCGCAGCAGCAGGTGGAGGTCCTCCAGCTGCCCGCGGACCTCCGGGGCGATGCGCCTTCGCGTGGGCGAAAGGCCCCATCGGAGCCTGCAGGGCGCGCCGAAGTAGACGCCGTCCACGAAGCTGCTGGCCAGCACCTCCTTGCCCGCGAGGAGCTCGGGGAGCGTGAGCACGATGGAGGAGAGGGCCGGCCCGATGTACGGGAGGAAGCCCAGGTCCCGCACCCGGTAGTTGCCGGTGCGCGCCGTGCGGGTCATGGCCTCGCAGAGGGCCGGGTCCGGTGCGGCGGGGTCGTCGAAGACCAGCACCTCGGCGGAATGGGGTCCGTAGGGCACGCCCGTGCGGGCCACGCGCTCCCGCTGGCCCACGGCCGCGGCCTCGGCCATGGCCCGGCCCCACATCACGCCCAGGGCCAGGCCTCCCAGGCGCTCCGGGGCGAGCCCCGTGCCCAGCCAGGCCCCACCGGGGGCGTTGCTGTCGTGGAACGCGGTCTGGGCCAGGACCTCCACGGGGTCGGAGACCATCAGGAAGAGGCCCGCGTAGCCCTCCGCGTTGGCCGCGTCCAGGGCCCCCTGCAGGCAGGCCCGGTTGGGCTGGAACTGGGGAAGGCGCACGTCCCCCGGGGTGCCCAGAGGGGGCACCGCGCTGGCCGCGGCGAACAGGAACGCGTCGCAGTGCCGCATCATCTCCGGAAGGCCCGCGGCCTCGACCCGGGGCAGCGGGGAGTTTCCCCTCCAGCTGGCCACGGAGCCCAGCTCCTGAACCATGCGCTCGAGGTTGCCGGCATCGCAGTCGTGGAGCAGGAGGGTGCCGATGCGGGTGTGGGCGGTGGCCGCGGCCGAAAGCGCGGAGGCGGCGAGGCCCCCCACCCGGCCCAGCCCCGAGATGCCCACGGTGAAGTCGCGCACCCTGGGCGGCCTGGCCAGGGCCCGCAGGTACCGGTCCACGCCGGGCGCCTCCCGGAGGTAGGTCCAGTCCCGCCCATGCCCTTTCCAGAGGATGCCGGCACCCCCGCCGGGGGGGACCCGCCCCTGGGCGATCCAGGGTTCCCGCCGGGGGTCGCCGGCCACCGGCGCCAGGACGATCTCCGGTGCCGGGGCGGACCGCCTGCGCACGGTCCATCCCAGACGCTCCGCGGTGGCCGGATCATCCGCCAGCACCACGCGTTCGTTCCCGAAGAGCTTCATGTCCCGCTCCCGCAGCCATGTTTCTGTGATTTTGCCGATGAGCATAGCACAGGCCGGGAAGCGTCAGGATGGCCGGCGGATACGAGACGTCCCCGCCGGCCAGCTTGTTCGCTAAAAGCCTAGACGAGGCCCTGGTCGATCATGGAGTTGGCCACCTTGATGAAGCCGCCGATATTGGCGCCGAGCACATAGTTGCCGGGGTCGCCGTACTCCCTGGCGGTGTCGACGCAGGTCTTGTGGATGCCCTTCATGATGTTGTGGAGCCTGGCGTCCACCTCCTGGGTGCTCCAGTTGGAGAAGCAGGCGTTCTGCGCCATCTCCAGGCCGGAGGTGGCCACGCCGCCGGCATTGGCGGCCTTGCCGGGCCCGTAGAGGATCTTGTGCTTGAGGAAAACCTCGACGGCGTCGGGGGTGCTCGGCATGTTGGCGCCCTCGGAGACCACGAAGCAGCCGTGGTCCACGAGCATCTGGGCCTCTTCCTTGTTCAGCTCGTTCTGGGTGGCGCTGGGGAAGGCCACGTCGCACTTCACGAACCAGGGGCGCATGCCTTCGAAGTACTCGCACTTGAACTTGTCGGCGTACTCCTGGATGCGGCCGCGGCGGTTGTTCTTGAGGTCGAGGACGTAGGCCAGCTTGTCGGCGTCGATGCCGTTCTTGTCCACGATCGTGCCGTTGCTGTCGGAAAGGGTGATGACCTTGCCGCCGAACTGGTTCACCTTCTGGATGGTGTACTGGGCCACGTTGCCCGAGCCCGACACGGCGCAGATCTTGCCCTTCAGGCTGTCGCCGCGGGTATTGAGCATCTCCTCCGCGAAATAGGTGGCGCCGTAGCCGGTGGCTTCCGGCCGGATCAGGGAGCCGCCCCACGCCAGGCCCTTGCCGGTGAGCACGCCCTCCCAGGAGTGGGTGAGCTTCTTGTATTCGCCGAAGAGGTAGCCGATCTCGCGCCCGCCCACGCCGATGTCGCCCGCGGGCACGTCGATGTTGGCGCCGATGTGATGGAAGAGCTCCTTCATGAAGGCCTGGCAGAAGCGCATGACCTCCCAGTCCGACTTGCCCTTGGGATCGAAGTCCGACCCGCCCTTGGCGCCGCCCATGGGCACCGTGGTGAGGCTGTTCTTGAGGATCTGCTCGAAGCCCAGGAACTTCAGGATGCCCAGGTTCACCGACGGATGCAGGCGAAGGCCTCCCTTGTAGGGCCCGATGGCGTTGTTGAACTCCACCCGGTAGGCCTTGTTGACCTGGATCTCGCCCTTGTCGTCCTGCCAGGTGACGCGGAACTGGATGATGCGGTCCGGCTCGGTGATGCGCTCGAGGATCCGGTGGCTGAGGTATTCGGGGTGCCGTTCCAGGCAGGGCACCAGGGTTTCCACGACCTCCTTCACCGCCTGGTGGAACTCGTTCTCTCCAGGGTTCTTGGCGATGAGCCTGTCGAAGAAGATCTGGACGTACTGGCTGACACTGGAGACGGGCAGTGTGAGTGAGAAGGTCATAAATGACTCCTTGGAGTTGCCCCGGGGGGGGTGGTTGGATTACAGGGAGGAAGGTACGGCTCTGCGGGCCCCGGTCCGGGGCTGGACAAACACCTCCCAGGAGGCTGGATCCAATGGAGGCCTGCCTCTGGGAACACTTTGTGAACCTCAGCGTTCTCGGCCCCAATTATCAGAAGGTACCTTTTTGGGTCAATAACTATTTGGGCCCTTCCTAAATCCTGTGACATTCATCACGAAGCCCCCTGAATGCATTAAATGATTCATCCCTATTGGTCCGGGCGGACGGAGGGTCCGATTCATCGATTATTTGCTCGATCGCCTATTTGGTTGACGGACCGTCAAAGTGGCTCCGGATTCCGGGAGGCCGGACACAGGCTTGGCGGGGGAACTGCGGAGGGGGGATTTTCGGCGGTTTTACGAACAGGAAACGATGCACCGGCCCACCATGCATCGAACGTGCGCGGGACCGGCGTTGGGCAAAAAGAATTCAACGCGGAGGTCGCGCCACCGCCTTCCCTGCCCCACCGGATATGTCGTCCGGGCGACCGTCAGGAGCCTTGAATCCAGGCGCCGCCGCGCGGGACCCTCGCAGGGCCCGTCACCGTCTTCCCCATCCCGCCCGATGGTCCTTGTGGGCGTCAGGAAGGAGCCGCGCCAGGGCCTCGAGGTCCTGGCTGATGAACTCGCTGGGAGCGCAGTCCCGGGGCGGCACGAAGCCCCTCGGGAAGGGCGGGCACCGGGGGTGGCGCACCACGGCGGCCAGGTCGGCCAGGCTCAGGAGGCGGCCTTCGTGGGCGCGGAAGGCGTCCTCCAGGACCTGGAAGAGGAGGGCGGACTGCTCCAGGGCCAGCCGGGAGAAGTCCAGGGCCTCCTCGGAGCTGAGGCCGAGGGGGTGCGGGTTGTGGTAGGGGAGGCAGTCGTTCAGGCTCGGCGTGAGCGACAGGCCCATGGAGCGGCGGTCCCGGATGGTCCAGCCGCCCACGAAGGGGATCACGGCGCTTTCGCGCACGACGCCGCGCCAGTGGGGCACCACCAGGCCGGTGCGGTGGGGCACGCCGGCCATGTGCAGGGCGGCGTTCACGGAGGCGCTGGTGGCGCCCACGAAGACCTCCCGCAGCCGGATCTTCACCTTCCGGCAGGCCTCCTGGATCCGGATCACCTGGTCGGCGCTGTCCAGGAAGGGGACCAGGAGGATGGCGTTGCGGCCCAGTTCCCGCGCGGTGGTCAGCTGGCGCTCCAGGCTGGGGCTTCCGTAGGAGGGGCCCACGCCGGCCTCGTAGCCCTGCCCGGTGAGGTAGCGCTCGATGTCCAGGGAGAGGGTGGGGACGTTGCCGATGGTGTCCCGGGAGAACTGCCGCCCCAGGCCCAGGGCCACCCAGCCGGGGCCCTCCTTGGCGAGCCGCTCCTGGGTCCAGGCCGAAAGCTGGCGCTTGATCTCCTTCTCGTGGATGTGCAGGAGGCCGCTGCCGGGCATGCGCTCGGCGAAGAACCCGGCCAGGGACCTGCGGAGCTTCAGGATGACCTCCTCCACCGGCTCCGCGCCCAGGTAGGGGTGCTGGAGGAGCTGCTCCAGGTCGTGGATCATCACCAGGGGCCGGGTGAGCTCGATGCCGGCCCAGCGCAACCCGCGCGCGCCGCCGGCGTGGTCCCCCAGCCAGCCCGCGCCGTGGTGGCGCAGGAGCTTCCAGAGCCGCTCCCCGCCCTGCTCCGGCACGCCGATGAGGGCGAAGAGGAGGCCCTCGCTGAACCACTGGCCGATGATGCGGGAGAGGAGCTGGTCCAGGTCCACCAGGGAAGTGTCCCCGGGGCTGCAGCCCACGGCTTCCACCAGGGCTCCCGAACCCATCAGCCGGCCTCCCGCCAGCCCCGCCAGGGATTCGTCCTCCAGGGCCACGGGCAGGGCCGCGGCGGTGCCGGCCACCCAGGTGATGGCCGCCAGGTCCTCCCCGGTCTCCCGCGACTGCAGGACGGCGGTGCGGGGCTTGTGGCCCGTCCAGCGCGTCACCGCGCGCACCGTGTCCAGCTGCGCCAGCGGCACCAGGCCCGTGGGCAGCCCCCTTCCCTCCCGGGCGAAGCGCAGCTTCCACTGGGACTCGAAGATCTCCTCCTTGCGGGCGGGGTAGTTGACGTAGAGCCGGCGCTCCAGGAGGGTCCGGGCCACGAGCGGGTCGCAGTACAGGTCCAGCTCCCCGCGCCGGTCGAAGGCCTCGCGCAGGGAGGTGCTGGAGACCGTCTTCATGCGGGCGCCCACCTGGAAGACCTGCACCCCGGCCGTGAACTGCTCCAGCATGCCCTCCCAGCGCCTTGAGTTGGCCTCCTCGCGGGTGATCAGGAGGTGCGGGATGGCCCAGATGGGCGATGCCGGCCTGCGGTAGGCCGAGGCCCCCTCCAGCACGTCGGTGCCCACGATCAGGTGCAGGGGGCGCCGGCCGAGCTTGGCCTGGAGCTCCACCAGGCTCTCCGTGTTGGCGATGTTCACGGGCGGATCGAAGGGGAAGATGTAGGCCCCGGGGATGGTCGACAGGGCCATCCAGGCGAGCTCGTCCCGGACGTACCGGGGCTGGGCGTGCTTGCGCCAGGAGAAGTCGTCCACCTGGACGAACACCTCCTCGCAATGGGCCAGCGCCTTGTGCACCATCTCCCCGTGGGCGGAGGTGAAGGGGTCGAAGGTCCCCGGCAGGAAGCCCACCCGGGGGGCGCGGGGAAAGGCCACGGGACAGGCCGCAAGGGCCTTGTCCAGGCTCGACAGGGCCTCCGCGGCCAGGAAGAACCGGGCCCGCTCCCCCGGGAGGTGCTTGACCAGGGTCAGCACCTTCTTGGTGACGTGGGCGAGGATGGGGGCCAGGCGGGGATCGGGCGCCTCGCGCAGCCAGTCCAGGAGCACCGCCACGTGGGCGTAGCCTTCGTGGGCCACCGAGACCCGGCTGTCGGCCAGGGCCCCCAGGAGGAGCCCCGCCAGGCGGAGGATGCGGCCCATCGCTTCCAGGGGCAGGGCCAGGATGAGCCAGGTCGAGGCCTGGACCAGGAGCTGCTGGAGGCCCTCCGCTCCCCTGCGCGCGTCCAGGGCCATGTCGTCCAGGAGCTCGTCCAGCTCCTGGGCGGGGAGGCTCGCCAGGAGCGGGCCCAGGAACCGGGGGAGGTACCGCGTCACCCCTTCCCCGTCCAGCTGGAGGGAGCGCAGCAGCTCGATGGCGAGGTCGTTGCGCTGGGTGTCGGTGAGCAGCGGGATGAGGCCCACCAGGCAGCGCCCGGCGTGGAAGCGGGTGCCCTCCACGCGGCTCACCTTGAGCAGGTTGGCCAGGTGGAAGCCCACCTCGCCCACGAGCCGGGAGTCGAAGTCCGGGCCCGACACCAGGGAGACCAGGAAGTCGCAGGCGACCTTCTTCTCCACCCAGCCGGTCTGGCCCTTGAGGTTGCGCAGCATCACCTCGCGGATGGGGCTGCGGCCCTTGCCGCGCATCTCCCGGCAGCGGTCGGCCAGGACAGCGCGCCCCGACAGGGCCGCGCAGCGCTCCAGCAGGAAGAGCTCGGCCACGGTGGCCGTGGGTCTCGCGTAGGCGCCCAGGGCGTCCACGCAGTGCCCCACCTCCTCCAGGAGGGCGGGCTCCTGCTGGCCGAAGTTCGCCAGCACGTGGAGCACGCGCCACGCCATGAGGCGCACGTTGGCCACCTCGTGGAAGCCCCAGGTGCGGATGAGCTTGGGGAGCCTCAGGCGGCCCGCGGGGTCCATCTCCCGGGCCAGCAGCTCGAAGGATTCGCAGGTGTACAGCGCCGACAGGGGACGGCGGTCCGCGGCCCGGCCCAGGAGGCGCTCCACCACCTGGGGCAGGGCCTCCGCGGCCAGCTTCGGATTGGCGCGGCTGAAGAACCGGCGAAGGAAGATGGGGACGCCGTAGAGGATCTGCTCCTCGGGGCCCATGTCCTCGGCGGCCTCCTTCGGGGCCAGGTCCAGCAGGTCCAGCACGGCGATCACGTGGGGCATCACCCAGGGGCGCTCCTCCAGGGCGGCGCCCACGGGCAGGTCCTTGCGCCACTCCACCTCCCCGAGGGCGAGGAGGTCGGCCATGCGGCACGCGGCCTGGTAGCGGATGTCGTCGTCGGGGTGGCTGAGCAGCTCCCGGAAGAAGTCCAGGGCCAGGGCCTTCTGCTCCTCGGAGAAGGCCGGGGCGTAGTCGCCCACGATGCCCACGTACGTGCGCAGGTCCCGCCAGCCGTTGAAGCTCCGGGCCTCCTCCAGGAGCCGGCGCAGGGCCGGGAGATCGCGCAGCCGCTCCATCACGCCGATGTTGTGGGCCGTGGCCACGAGCCGCGCGGTGGACGGCACCTGGCCGCCGGCGGCCAGGGCCACGGTGTCGGGGCGCTGATTCCCCGCCATGAGGGCGACGATGTCCAGGCCGGGGGGGAGCCAGGGCCGGCGGCGCCGGGACACCTCGAACCCCGGGGGGTCCAGTTCCACGCCCAGGCTCAGGGCGTAGTCCTCCATGTCGCGGAGCTTGCGGTACACGGCCTGGTAGCGCAGGCGCTTTTCCGCGTCCACGTCCTCGAGCTTGTCCAGGATGGTGTCGAAGGCCTCCTTGAGGGAGATGACCTCCATGCGCCATTTCCCGTCCGGCCCCTTGACGTCCTTGACCCTGAAGTCGCAGTAGATGAGCACCTGGGTCTCGATGGGCAGGCGGATGAGCTCCAGGTCCCAGCAGGAGTGGTTGGTGGCGATGTGGCCCAGGCCGCCCAGGTCCCGGGAGGCGTAGTACTGGTGGGTGTAGTAGTAGTGGAGGCGCGGGATGCGCTTGGCCTCGTCGCCCACGCAGCCGAACTTGCCCACGTCGTGGCCGATGGCGCCGCCGTGCAGGAGGGGCAGGTCCACGGGGATGGACTTCGCCAGCTGCCGCCCGATCCACAGGGCCAGGCCGGTGACGCCCAGCACGTGGTCCTGGATGGAGAAGCCCCGCCAGAACTGGGCCATGGCCATGGCCACCAGGAACCCCTCCTCTTCCAGGTGACCCAGGAGCCGCCGGTACTGCTCCCCGGAAGGCCACGGGGCCTGTTCGGCTTCCGCCAGGGCCTGGAAGGGCAGCCGCGCGGAGAGGCTGGACGGCGCCGGCAGCCGGAGCCGGGCCGCGTCGGCCAGCGGGAAGAACGCGTCCGCCACGCCCAGGATCCGGCCCTCGCCCGTGCCGAAGCGCTGGGGGTAGAGCCTCCGGCGGGCCTCGGCCTGCATGGCCTCGCGCCAGGCGTCCAGGGTCTCGGGCACGTCCTCCCGGGCGATCTCCAGGGCCAGCCTCAGGGCCTCGTCCAGAGGCGCCTCCGCGGCCCCGGCCCGTGCGAGGGACGCGGGGGCCACGGTCCAGCCGTGACGCAAGAGGACAGCATCGAACACCCGACCCCCCCAGGTTTCTGATCAGAGGCTAATTCGAACCTCCGGAGGGGCCCTTGTCAAGCATTCCCGGGCAAGCCGCGGGGGGCGCACCTATACTCTTCAGCGGGATCCGACCCCCAGGGTTCATCCGGGAGGCGACATGGCTTCAGGCGTTCTGCGGAACCTCAAGGTCAAGGCCAAGCTCCAGGTCCTGGTGGCCACCCTCCTCGCCATGGGCATCGGCCTCTGGCTCTCGGGCTTCCTCGCGCTCAACCGCGTCGTGACCCAGTCCGGGAACGCCCTGGCGGCCACCTCCCGCGCCACCCTGGCCGGGGATCTGGCCCGGGACGCCCAGGCGCAGTTCAAGGGCCAGGTCCAGGAGTTCAAGGACATCCTCCTGCGGGGCCACGATCCCGAGCTGCTGGCCCGGTACCGGGGCAACTTCGAGAAACAGGAGGCCGAGGTCCGGGCCAGCCTCACCCGCCTGGAGGGGCTCCTCCCCCCCCTCGGCCTGGACCCCGCCCTGGCCGCGAGGTCCCTGAAGGAGCACGCGCGCCTGGGCGAGGCCTACCGGGCCGGCCTCGCAAGGTTCCAGCCGGCGGTGCCCGGGTCCTACCGCACCGTGGACCAGTCCCTGCGGGGCATCGACCGCCCCATGGGCGCGGCCCTGGGCGAGCTGGCCCGGTCGATCATCGCCGATGGCGAGGAGGTGCGCGCCCGCAGCACCGCGGACATGAAGCGCCTGAGTTCCGCCATCCTCACCGTGCAGGTGGTCCTCCTGATCGCGGGCGTGGCGCTGGCCCTGGGCCTCGTCCGGACCCACGTGCGCCAGATCACCGGCCCCCTGAAGGACGTTTCCGAGGGCATCCGGCGCATGGCCGGCAACGATTTCCGCTCGGGAGTGCTGGTGTCGGGCAGGGACGAGTTCGGGACCATGGCCGCGGACTTCAACGGCCTAGTCCGGCTCTTCCAGCAGCACTTCGGGGGCCTGCGGGAGACCAGCGCCCGGGTCGCCTCGGGCTCCACCGAACTGTCGGCCACGGCGGGGGAGATGGCCCGTGCCTCCGGGGAGATCGCGCAGTTCGCCGAGACCCAGCGCCTCACGGGGGAGCGCACCTCCGCCGCGGTCATGGAGTTCGCCGCCTCCGTCCACCAGGTGGCCCGGAACGTCCAGGTCAACGCCCAGGCCACGGACGCCATGGTGGCGGCCGTGGAGGAGGGGGTGGCCCAGGGCCGGGAGACCGGGGAGGCCATGGCGGCCATCCGCCAGTCGAATCAGCAGATGGTCCAGGCCGTCCGGGTCATCCAGGACCTGGCCCGCCAGACCAACCTCCTGTCCCTGAACGCGGCCATCGAGGCCGCCAAGGCCGGCGCCCACGGCCGGGGGTTCTCCGTGGTGGCCGAGGAGGTGCGCAAGCTCGCCGAGCACAGCGCCAGCGCGGCCCGGGAGATCGCCGGCCTCATCGGGCAGGCCGAGGAGGCCATGGCCCGCGGCGTCAACACGGTGGAGCGCACCGAAGCCACGCTCCGGTCCCTTCGGGAGAGCATCCAGGCCGTCGCCTCCGTGGGCCGGGAGATCGGCATGGCCACCGAGGAGCAGGGGCGGGCCTCCGACGACGTAGCCCGCCAGGTGGAGGAGGCGGCCCGGGCCACGGAGCGCAGCGCCGCCGCGTCCCTCGAGCTGGCCCAGACCGTGGAGGAGGTGAACCGCACCGCGGAATTCCTGGCCAAGGTCGCCGACGAGGTGGCCGAGGCCATCGCGAGCTTCAAGATCGACTGAAAATCCCGGGCCGGAGGCGTATGATGGTCTTCCCTCCCCACCTCTGGAGTTCTGATGGACGCCTTAGAAGCCCTCAACACCCGACGCAGCATCCGCGCCTTCACGCCCCGGCCCGTGAGCCTGGACATCGTGCGGGAACTGATCCGGGCGGCCATGCACGCTCCCAGCGCCGGCAACGAACAGCCCTGGCATTTCCTGATCATCACGGACCGGGAGATCCTGGACAAGATCCCCGACTTCCACCCCTACGCCGGCATGCTCAGCGAGTCCCCCGTCTCGGTGCTGGTCTGCGGCGACCCCCGCCAGGAGAAGCACCCCGGCATGTGGGTCCAGGACTGCGCCGCCGCCACCCAGAACCTGCTCCTGGCCGCCCATGCCAAGGGCCTGGGCGCCGTGTGGGTGGGCGTCCATCCCCGCGAGGACCGCATCGAGCCCCTGCGCAAGCTCATCGACCTGCCCGAGGTGGTGATCCCCTTCGCGCTGATCCCCATCGGCCATCCCGCGGAATCCCCCGAATCGGAGGACAGGTACCGCCCGGAACTGATCCACCTGAACAAGTGGTAGCAATCCAGGCAAAGGAAAAGGGCCGGCGATGCCGGCCCTTTTCCTGTTCCGGGTGAAGGCTAGGCCTTCCAGCCCGCCAGCACGCGCATGTAGTTGGCGCGTTCGAAAGCCTGGGGGTTGGGGCACTTCATGAGGCTCAGCGATCCCCGCATCTGCTCCAGGGACTCGTACTCGTGCTCTTCCATCCACGCGGCGAGGCCGTCGCGGACTTCCGTGATGCGCTCGGGGCCGTGCTTGAGGGTGGCCGAGACCATCTGGATGCCCGTCGCGCCGGCCATGGTGGCCTTCACGGCGTCTTCCGCGGTGTGCACGCCGCCGGTGACGGCCATGGGCATGCTGATGTGGCTGTAGAGCAGGGCCAGCCAGCGCAGGCGCATGCGCAGCGTGGAACTGGAGGAGAGCTGCAGGGCGGGGACGACCTCCAGGTTCTCGATGTCCAGGTCGGGCTGGTAGAAGCGGTTGAAGAGCACCAGGGCGTCGACGCCGGTCCCTTCCAGCACCTTGGCGAAGTGGGCCAGGCTGGAGAAGAAGGGCGAGAGCTTGACGGCCACGGGGATCTTCACGCTGCTCTTGACGGTGCGGACGATCTCGAGCGTGCGCTTCTCGACCATGTCGGCGGTCTCGAAGGGGTTGGTGGCGAGGTAGTAGATGTTGAGCTCGAGGGCGTCGGCGCCGGCCTGCTCCATCTTGCGGGCGTAGTCCAGCCAGCCGGAGTTGGTGATGCCGTTCAGCGAGCCGATGACGGGGACCTTCACGGCCGCCTTGACGCGCCGGAGCTGGTTGAGGTAGCTCTCGGGGCCCAGGGTCATCTCGTCGACGCTGGGGAAGTAGGAGGTGGCCTCCGCGAAGGAGTTCGCGTGGCCGTCCAGGTCGTAGAGGGTGCCGGACTCCTCGCGGGTGATCTGCTCCTCGAACAGCGAGGGCAGCGTGATCGCGGCGGCGCCGGCGTCCTCCAGCCTCCGCACGGCGTCCAGGTCCGCCCCGAGGGGGGACGCGCCGGCCATGATGGGGTGGTCCAGCTGCAAGCCAAGGTAGGTGGTCTTCATGTTCATGCCGAACCTCGAGAAGAAACGTGCTTCAGATTAGATCACCGGCCGTCCAGGGCCGTCACCGGAAATAATCGGTGACGGCCGGGGACGGCCGGTGCAACCAGGTTCTAGTCCACCACCGTCTTGACCGGCATGGTCAGGTTGGCGAGGTTCTCATACGTGGCATAGCGGTTGGTGACTTCGCGCTGGGCCATGGCGAGCAGGTGCTTGAAGTGCTCGGGGTTCTGCTGCTGGACCATGCGGAAGCGGGTCTCGTTCAGGATGTAGGTGGCCAGGTCGATCTTGGGGGCCGGGCTGTCCATCTGGAGCGGGCCCTGGCCCTCGGCGACGCGCCGGGGGTCGAAGCGGAACAGCGGCCAGTGGCCGGAGTCCACGGCCAGCTTCTGCTGCTCGCAGCCCTGGACCAGGTCGAACCCGTGGGCGATGCAGTGGCTGTAGGCGATGATCAGGGACGGACCATCGTAGCTCTCGGCCTCGACGAAGGCCTTGGCGACCTGCATGTCCTTGGCGCCCATGGCCACCTTGGCCACGTAGACGTTGCCGTAGCTCATGGCGATCATGCCCAGGTCCTTCTTGGGGAGGGACTTGCCGGCCATGGCGAACTTCGCGGAAGCGCCGATGGGGGTGGACTTGGAGGCCTGGCCGCCGGTGTTGGAGTACACCTCGGTGTCGAGCACCAGGATGTTGACGTTGCGGCCGGAGGCCAGCACGTGGTCGAGACCGCCGTAGCCGATGTCATACGCCCAGCCGTCGCCGCCCACGATCCAGACCGCCTTCTTGACCAGGTAGTCGGCCAGGATGGCGAGGCGCTTGGCTTCGGGCGTGGCGATGGAGGCCAGCTTGTCCTTGAGGATGGCGACCCGCTCGCGCTGGGCCTTGATGCCGGCCTCGGTGGACATGTCGGCGGCCACGATGCCGGCCACCAGCTCGTCGCCGATGGAGCCGGCGAGGCGGTGGAGCATCTCGAGGGCCTGCTGGTTGTGCTTGTCCAGGGCCAGGCGGTAGCCCAGGCCGAACTCCGCGTTGTCCTCGAACAGGCTGTTGGCCCAGGCGGGACCGCGGCCGTCCTTGTTGACGGTGTAGGGCGTGGTGGGCAGGTTGCCGCCGTAGATGGAGGAGCAGCCCGTGGCGTTGGCAATCATGGCGCGGTCGCCGAACATCTGGGTCATGAGCTTGATGTAGGGCGTCTCGCCGCAGCCGGCGCAGGCGCCGCTGAACTCGAACAGGGGCTCCATGAACTGGCTGCCCTTGACGTCGTACTTCAGGTTGGTGCGGTCGGGCTCGGGCAGGTCGAGGAAGAACTTGAAGTTAGCGGCCTCGGCCTCGCGCAGGGGAACCTGCGGGGTCATGTCGATGGCCTTGTGCTTGGGATTGCTCTTGTCCTTGGCGGGGCAGACCGCGACGCAGATGCCGCAGCCGGTGCAGTCCTCGGGGGCCACCTGGATGGTGTACTTGGAGCCCTTGAAGTCCGCGCCCTTGTAGTCCACCGACTTGAAGGTCTCAGGCGCGCCCGAGAGGCAGCTGGGCTCGTAGACCTTGGGGCGGATGGCGGCGTGGGGGCAGATCAGCGCGCACTTGTTGCACTGGATGCAGATCTTCTCGTCCCACACGGGGATGTCCAGGGCGATGTTGCGCTTTTCCCACTTGGTGGTGCCGGAGGGCCAGGTGCCGTCCACGGGGAAGGCGGAAACCGGGAGCAGGTCGCCGTTGCCCTGCATCATGATGGCCGTGACGCGCTGGACGAAGTCCGGAGCCTCGGCGCTGACGGTGGGGGGCATGACGCGGATGGCGGAGACTTCGGCGGGGACGTTGACCTGGTGCAGGTTGACCAGGGTGGTGTCCACGGCCTCGAAGTTCTTCTTGACCACGGCCTCGCCCTTCTTGCCGTAGGTCTTCTTGATGGCCTTCTTGATCTGGGCGATGGCCTCCTCGCGGGGCAGCACGCCGGAGATGGCGAAGAAGCAGGTCTGCATGATGGTGTTGATGCGCACGCCCATGCCCGTGGCCTTGGCCACCTCGAAGGCGTCGATGACGTAGAACTTCAGCTTCTTGCTGACGATGGCCGTCTGGACTTCCTTGGGCAGGGAGTCCCAGACCTCGTCCTTGCTGAACGGGGTGTTCAGCAGGAAGGTCGCGCCGGGCTCGGCCGCGGTGAGCATGTCGTACTTGTCCAGGAAGGACGTGTTGTGGCAGGCGATGAAGTTGGCCTTGCGGATCAGGTAGGCGCTGCGGATGGGCTTGGGGCCGAAGCGCAGGTGGCTGATGGTGATGGCGCCGGCCTTCTTGGAGTCGTAGACGAAGTAGCCCTGGCCGTAGTTGGGGGTCTCCTCGGCGATGATCTTGATGGAGTTCTTGTTGGCGCCCACGGTGCCGTCGGAACCCAGGCCGTAGAACATGGCGCGCTTGACGCCCTCGGGCTCGATGTCGAAGTCCAGGTCCATGGGCAGGCTGCTCATGGTGACGTCGTCGATGATGCCCACGGTGAAGTGGTTCTTGGGGTTGGCCTTGGCCAGCTCGTCATAGACGGCCTTGATGCAGGCGGGATTGAACTCCTTGGAGGAGAGGCCGTAGCGGCCGCCCACGACCTTGGGGGCCGTCGCGAAGTGGGTGAGGCCCTCGTCGGCGGCTTCGCGCAGGGCGGTGACCACGTCCAGGTAGAGGGGATCGCCGATGGCGCCGGGTTCCTTGCAGCGGTCCAGGACGGCGATGGTCTTGACGGTCTTGGGCAGCGCGTGGACGAAGTCCTTGATGGAGAAGGGCCTGAACAGCCGGACCTGGAGGACGCCGATCTTCTCGCCCTTGGCCAGCGCCCAGTCCACGTATTCCGTGGCGGTGTCGCCGCCGGAGCCCATGATGATCATGACGCGCTCGGCCTCGGGGTGGCCGTAGTAGTCGAAGAGGTGGTACTTGCGGCCGGTCAGCGCGCCGAAGGCGTCCATCTCCTGCTGCACGATGGCGGGGGTGGCGTTGTAGAAGCCGTTGCAGGCCTCGCGGGCCTGGAAGAAGGTGTCGGGGTTCTGGGCCGTGCCGCGGACCACCGGCTTGTCGGGGGTGAGGCAGCGGCTGCGGTAGTCCTCGACCATGCCGTCGGTGACCATGCTCCGGAGATCGTCGTCGTTCAGCATCTCGATCTTGGAGACCTCGTGGGAGGTGCGGAATCCGTCGAAGAAGTGCACGAAGGGCACGCGGCTCTTCAGGGTGGCGGCCTGGGAGATCAGGGCGAAGTCGTGGGCCTGCTGGACCGAGTCGGAGCTCAGCATGGCGAAGCCGGTCTGCCGGCAGGCCATGACGTCGGCGTGGTCGCCGAAGATGGACAGGGCGTGGGCGGCCAGGGTGCGGGCCGTCACGTGGAGCACGAACGGCGTGAGCTCGCCCGCGATCTTGTACATGTTGGGGATGAAGAGCAGGAGGCCCTGGGAGGCCGTGAAGCTCGTGGTGAGGGCGCCGGCCTGCATGGCGCCGTGCACCGCGCCGGCGGCTCCGCCTTCGGACTGCATCTCGACCACGGCGGGAACCGTGTTCCAGATGTTCTTCCTGCCCGCGGCGCTCCACTCGTCCGACCACTCGCCCATGTTGGAAGAGGGGGTGATGGGGTAGATCGCGATCACTTCATTCAAGCGATGCGCAACGGATGCTGTCGCCTCGTTACCGTCTACGGTAACCATGCGTCGTTCGGCCATGGCCTTCCTCCTACGTGTGTCGTTAAGACTTGTCCGACGTGGATATGGGACTCTTGGAGAAGCAGGGCCTTGTGGGCCAGGACATACCGCTTCGCACAAAGGTGAGTTTATTCTTCAAATTGGCCATAATCAAGAGCGGTGGGTCTTTTTTGGGGCGGGTGTGTCGCAGGTTACACCCCCTGGCCGTTCGCCAAGAGGCTAGACTCGAGGCACCGCCTATCAACCCACTGGCCTCGGGACGGAAAGCAATGGGTCTTTCATTCCTTTTGGGCCGCAACTGACCGAGGGTCACCATGGAATTCAAGGACAGCAGGACCGCCAAAAACCTCCTCAAGGCCTTCGCCGGGGAGAGCCAGGCCCGCAACCGCTATACCTTCGCCGCCCGCATCGCCCGCACCGAGGGCCTGGAGCACGTGGCCGCCGTCTTCGAGGAGACCGCCCGCAACGAACAGGAGCACGCCCGCCTGTTCTACGCCCATCTGGCCAAGCTCGCCCCCTCGGCCCTCGAGATCACCGCGTCCTATCCCGCCGTCGCCGGCGACACCGCTGCCCAGCTCCGGGCCGCCGTCAGCGGCGAGAACGAGGAATGGTCCGCCCTCTACCCCGAGTTCGCCCGCATCGCCAAGGAGGAGGGCTTCAACGACGTGGCCCGCACCTTCGAATGGATCTCCAAGGTGGAGAAGGAGCACGAGGACCGGTTCCAGCGCCTTCTCGACCACGTGGTCAACGGCACCGTCTTCCAGCGCGGCGAGAAGATCTACTGGCGCTGCATGGAATGCGGGCACATCCACGAGGGCCTGGCCGCTCCCAAGGCCTGCCCCGTCTGCATGAAACCCCAGGGCTGGTTCGAACCCGTGGGCGAGAAGTTCTAAGGGACTTCTCTACTCGGCGAACCTCGGCCCCTCGGCTGCCTCGGCGATGCATTTCTTTCTTAAGACCTTGCGGCGCATCGCTTAAATGCGCCGCAAGGTCTTGAAACAGAATGCATCGCCGAGGCAGCCGAGGGGCCGAGGTTCGCCGAGATGAATGAAAGCGATTTTTTTTCAGGGGGTCTCCCGTTTTTTTCTGAGACCACGGTCACGGCCATTCCATGCGATCCTTTCTTGCAAGGTTCCGCTGCCGCGAACTCCAGAAGAGAGGCCCCCATGCTCACCTTGCCCCTTGTCCAGGCGCTGACGTTCGACGATGTGCTCCTGGTTCCCGGACACTCCACCGTCCACCCCAACCAGGTGGACCTCAGCTCCACCCTGGTCGCCGGCGTGAAGCTGGGGATCCCCCTCCTGTCCGCCGCCATGGACACCGTCACCGAGGGGCGGCTGGCCATCTCGCTGGCCCAGCAGGGCGGCATCGGGATCATCCACAAGAACCTCTCCATCGAACGCCAGGCGGAGGAGGTCGACAAGGTCAAGCGCAGTGAGAGCGGCATGATCACCGACCCCATCGTGATCCGCCCCGACGCCCCCATCCGGGAGGCCGAGGCCATGATGGCCAAGTACCGCATCTCAGGCGTGCCCGTGGTGGAGAACGGCAAGCTGGTGGGCATCCTCACCAACCGGGACCTGCGCTTCGAGACCCGCTGGGAGCTCCCGGTGCGCGAGGTCATGACCAAGGACCGCCTGGTGACCGTGCCCGTGGGCACCACGCTCATGGAGGCCCGGGCCATCCTCCAGAAGCACCGCATCGAAAAGCTCCTGGTGGTGGACGATCAGGGAGCCCTGCGCGGGCTCATCACCGTCAAGGACATCCAGAAGTCCACCGAGTACCCCAACTCCTGCAAGGACCCCCAGGGCCGGCTGCGCGTGGGCGCGGCGGTGGGCGTGGGGCCCGACCTGCTGAACCGGGCCAAGGCCCTGGTGGCGGCCCGGGTGGACGTCCTGTGCCTGGACAGCAGCCACGGCCACAGCGAAGGCGTCCTCGCCGCCCTGCGCATGCTGCGCCAGGCCCTGCCCGACACCCCGGTCATCGCCGGCAACGTGGCCACCTACCAGGGCGCCCGGGACCTGTGCGAAGCCGGCGCGTCCGCCGTCAAGGTCGGCATCGGCCCCGGCTCCATCTGCACCACCCGCATCGTCACCGGGGCGGGCATGCCCCAGATCACCGCCATCCTGGAGGCCTCCCGGGCCTGCCGCGAGTTCGGCGTGCCCTGCATCGCCGACGGCGGCATCAAGTTCTCCGGCGACGTGGCCAAGGCCCTGGCCGCCGGCGCCGACAGCGTCATGATCGGCAGCCTCTTCGCGGGCACCGACGAGGCTCCCGGCGAAACGATCTTCTACAGCGGCCGCACCTACAAGTCCTACCGCGGCATGGGCAGCATGGGCGCCATGAAGGCCGGTTCCAAGGACCGCTACTTCCAGGACGGCAAGGACGACGCCAAGCTGGTGCCGGAGGGCATCGAGGGCCAGGTGCCCTACAAGGGCCGCATGAACGACCTGGTGGGCCAGCTCATCGGCGGGCTGCGGGCGGGCATGGGGCTGGTGGGGGCCGGGACCATCCCGGAGTTCCACGACAAGGCCACCTTCGTGCAGATCAGCAGCGCGGGGCTCAGGGAGAGCCACGCGCACGACGTCATGATCACGAAGGAAGCGCCGAACTACCGCATGGACTGAGGTTGGTCTTCAATCCGAGGAAAAGGCCGCAAAGGCCGGGGTCGGCTTGACCGATCCCATCCCCTTCCAGTCGGGTAGGCCGGGGAGCTTGCGCCCCCGGCCCCCCTCAGATCCGGACGTGCGGGACTACCGCATCCGGCTCCTCGTCACGGTCGCTGAGGACGTAGTTTCGATGCGTAACTGATGGCTGGGGCCAGTGGGAACCGAGCCAGAAGCTTGTTCATGCGATCCCAGGTCATGCGGGCCCGCTGGGACCTCCGGTTGAGCCATCCACGCCACCTTCGCCCAACTTCATAGCGGAAGTGCGCCAGGGCCCTGGAGTTCCCCGTGATCCCGTAATACCTGAAGTGACCGACCAGTTTCTGGTTGATCGTCCGCCATTGCTCGCGCACCGGGAGGTGGCGGTGTTTGGCCATCCACTCCCCGATCTTCGTGAGCGCCCGACTCATCCGGCTCTTCGCGGTCTTCCGCTTCACCACCCACCGGCCGTTCTTGGCCGTGGCCCAGTAGTGGGTGAATCCCAGGAAGTCGAAGTGGCCTGGTCCCCCATTGGGGTCCCTGGGCTCCCTCGGCTTCCAGAACTCCACCAGCCGGGTCTTATCCGGGTGGATCGTCAGGCCATACCGCTCGAACCGCTTGGGCAGGACTTCCATAACCCGCTTGGCATCCTCCTCCTGGGCAAAGCCCATCACGAAGTCGTCCGCGTAGCGCACCAGGAAGGCCCGACCCCGGAGTCGGGGCTTGACCTCCCTTTCAAACCACACGTCCAGCACCTCGTGGAGGTAGATGTTGGCGAGCATCGGACTGACCACCCCGCCCTGGGGCGAGCCGGTTTCCGGGTGCGTGATGCATCCTTTCTCCAGCACGCCCGCGTTGAGCCATTTGCCGATCAGGCGCCTCAGAACGCCGTCCTTCATCCGCAGGTCAAGGATTTCCCGCAGCTTCCCGTGGTCCAAAGTATCGAAATACTTACGGATATCCACGTCAAGCACCCAGCCTCCCCCCATGTCCATCAACCCCTGCCAAATCGCCTCCAGCGCCATGTGCGCGGAGCGCCCGGGCCTGAACCCGTAGGAGCAGTCCAGGAAGTCCTGCTCATAGAGCGGTTCCATCACCATCACCACGGCCCTTTGCAGGACCTTGTCTTCGAAGGCGGGAATGCCCAGGGGGCGTTGGCTGCCATCCCCTTTCGGGATGTAGGTTCTCCGGACTGGAGGGGCCTTGTAGGTGTCGCCGTTCTTAGCCCGGTTCAGGAGGCTCTGGAGGTTGGACTCCAGGTTTTCCCCGTATTCCTTGCCCGTCACGCCGTCCACCCCGGTCGCCCCATCCTTGCGGGTGCGCCCGAAGGCTTCCTTCATCCAGTCCAGGTCCATGTGGTAGGCCAAGGAGGTGAAAGCCACCTCCGGGTGGATCCTGGCCAGTTCTGCGATCCGTTGTTGTTTCGTGGAGACGCTGTTGGATGTCATTGCACCCATTATCTTTCCCTTCAACGGTTCCGTGATCCGGCAGCTCCTTGGCTCCAGCGGGTCCCGGCGGCCCGGTTCCCCGCGATCATCGCTACTATGAGCTGCTCCGACTTCCGGCCACCCCTCCCGCGCTCCTTCGTTTCCTTCAGTTTGCGGTACCGCCCTGTGCCGGCTGTTCGCTCCCGCCGGGGGCGGCACCCCCCGGCGAGCCTGGGTTCGTTTTACGTGGCTTCCCTCACCACTGGGTTGTTGGCGGAGATGGCTGGATCTCCCAGGTTCCTGGGGAACCCCTGTGCACGTGCCCTGCTCTATGACCCCGGTGGGACCCTACGGTCAGGCCCTTGCGACCTTCGGGTGCTGTCTTCCGATCGGAGAACGGCGTCGACTCCCACGGTTGGATGCTTTCGGGGCTCCATCACACGGCCCATGCACTCCCTGTCTACGCTTCACGAGGTCGGTCGCCCTTCCCCACGCAAGACTCGGTTCCGGCTGCTGGCCAGCTTTGCCGGGCGGGGCTTGCTGCCTCCCCGCTGGGCTCCATTGCGAGGTTTCAGTCTGTCTTAGGTCATCCATCCTCCTCGCCCAGGCTTGGCCTGGCGCACTCCCCGTGTATCCCCGTGTCTCCCCGGCTGATTCCTGCCGGGGTGGGTCCGGGCGAGTGGCCATGGCCCTGCCCCCTTGTTTCGGCGGCAACCAAACGTTGACTTGGCCGGGGATGCACGGGGATGGAACTGGATGACCGCCCTGACCGGGGTGGCTCCCTTGGGACTTGAACTGGATTCACGCCCTGGACCCCGGTGCTTCGTCTCAGGTGGACGGCCGGCCGGCCACGGGAAAATGCGCCTCCACCCCACGACGGGGCGGATGGCCCCTGATCCCGGTTAGGACCGGCCGGGAGCGCTACCTTTACGGTGATCCCCAAATCCCGTTCCGCATCCAGCCTCACCCACCCATGCCCTGCGTCCTGATCCACGAGGAAGGGAGCTGCCACCATGCGTTTCCAGCGCCTGCTTCACGTCGCGATCGCCGTTCTCCTCCTGGCGGGCACCGGCCCTCTGCGTGCGCAGGAGGACAGCATCACGATCGGGACCCGGGCCAGGATCCATTCCGCCATCCTGAAGGAAGACCGGACCCTCCTGATCTCCCTGCCCCCGGACTACGCCGACCGGCGGATCCGCTGCCCCGTGATCTACCTCCTGGATGGCAGCGCCCTTTTCCTGCAAACGGTGGCGGACGCCAGGTTCCTGGCAAGCCAGGGCATGGCCCCCGCAATGATCGTCGTGGCCATCGAGAACACCGACCGCACCCGCGACCTCACGCCCCCCTCCAGCAAGGAGAAGGAGAAATTCCCCACCAGCGGTGGCGCGGACCGGTTCCGGGAATTCCTGGTCAAGGAACTCCGACCGTACCTGGAGAGCACCTACAGGACGGAGCCCTATTCCATCCTGATCGGATGGTCATTCGGGGGCTTGTTCGCGGTCCACACCCTGATGGAGGAGCCGGAAGCCTTCGGCGCCTACCTGGCCATCAGCCCGAGCCTGTGGTGGGACAGCGAAGCGGAAGGCGCCAAGGCCGAGCGCGGTTTCGCGCCAGGTGCCGGATTCCGGAAGTTCCTCTACCTGACCCATGGCCGGGAGAACAACGGAATCCCCAAGTCCGTCCAGGCCTTCACCACCATCCTGGGCTTGAAGGCCCCCGCCCTTCTTCGATGGAAATTCGACTACATGTCCCGCGACAACCACCAGTCGACGCCCTCCCGGGCCATCTACGACGGGCTCGAGAACCTGTTCGACGGCTGGGCCCTGTCGGAGGATCGCATTCCCGGGGTGGCCGAAATGGAGAGGCAATTCGGCCGTCTGACCGAAGCCTTCGGTTTCCCTTGCCGGCCAAGTGAAGGGAGGCTCAACCGCAGAGCCTACGCTGCCCTCCAGCGGAAGAAAACGGACGAAGCCATCTCCCTCTTTCAGTACATCATCCGGCTGTATCCTGAATCCCCGAACGCCTACGATTCCCTCGCCGAGGCTTACCAGGCCGCGGGGGAACCCGCCTTGGCCCTGGAGAACAGCCAATCGGCATGCCGCCTGGGGGAGAAATACGCCGATCCGAACCTGCCCGTTTTCCTCGGCCGCCTTGAGAGCGTCCGGAAGATGCAGACACCCTCTAACTGACCAGCCGCTCCCGCCTCGCCTTCAGGATCCGGTCCCGCAGCTTGGCCGCCTCCTCGAACTCCATCTTGCCGGCGAAGGCCTTCATCTTCGTCTCCAGCTTGGCCACCTCCCGCTCGAACTCCTTGTCGGTGAGGTAGAGCAGCGGCTCCTCCGCGGCCCGGTCCTCCTTGGGGACGTTGATGAACTCCCGGGCCAGGGCCTCGCCCATGACGTCGTCCAGGAGCCGCTTGGTGGTCTCGGGGGTGATTCCGTGCAGGGCGTTGTGGTCCAGCTGCTTCTGGCGGCGGCGCCCGGTCTCGCCGATGGCCCTCTCCATGGAATCGGTCATGCGGTCGCCGTAGAGGATGGCCTTCCCGCTGACGTTGCGGGCGGCGCGGCCGATGGTCTGGATGAGGCTCCGCGCGCTGCGCAGGTAGCCCTCCTTGTCCGCGTCCAGGATCGCCACGAGGCTCACCTCGGGGAGATCCAGGCCCTCCCGCAGGAGGTTGATGCCGATGAGCACGTCGAACACGCCCCGGCGGAGGTTCTTCAGGAGCTCCACCCGCTCCAGGGTGTCGATCTCGCTGTGGAGGTACTCGGCCTTGATGCCCAGCTCCTGGTAGTAGGACGTGAGCTGCTCCGCCAGCTTCTTGGTGAGCACGGTGACCAGCACCCGCTCGTCCCTGGCCACCACCTTGCGGATCTCCTCCAGGAGGTCGTCCACCTGGGTGCCCACGGGGCGCACCTCCACCAGGGGATCCACCAGGCCCGTGGGACGCACCACCTGCTCCACCACCACGCCGCCCGACTGCGCGAGCTCGTAGTCGCCGGGGGTGGCGCTCACGAAGACCAGCTGCCTGACGCGGGCCTCGAACTCCTCGAAGCGCAGGGGCCGGTTGTCCAGGGCCGCGGGGAGCCGGAAGCCGTAGTCCACCAGGGTGCGCTTGCGGGACTGGTCCCCCAGGAACATGCCGTGGAGCTGGCCGGTGGCGACGTGGCTCTCGTCCATGAACAGGACGAAGTCCTCGGGGAAGTAGTCCAGGAGCGTGTGGGGCGGCTCGCCGGGGCTGCGCCCGTCCAGGAACCGGGAATAGTTCTCGATGCCCGAGCAGTAGCCCATCTCCTTCATCATCTCGATGTCGTAGATGGTGCGCTGGTGCAGGCGCTGGAGCTCCACGATGCGGCCCTCGGACCGGAAGAACGCCTCCCGCTCCTCCAGTTCCGCCTTGATCTCGCGGATGGCCTGGAGCAGCTTGTCCTCGGGCGTGACGTAGTGGCTCTTGGGCCAGATGGTCAGCTCGTCCAGGGTCTCGAGCACCACGCCCCGCAGGGGGTCGATGCGGCTGAGCCGCTCGATCTCGTCGCCGAAGAGCTCGATGCGGTAGGCGGTGTCCTCGTACGCGGGGTACACCTCCACCACGTCCCCCCGCACCCGGAACACGCCCGGCTCGAAGGCCATCTGGTTCCTGGCGTACTGGATGGCCACCAGGTCGCGCAGGAGCATGGCCCGGTCGCGGGTGCCGCCCCGGCGCAGCGTCACCGAGAGGTTCATGTAGCTGCTCGGGTCGCCCAGGCCGTAGATGCAGGACACCGAGGCCACCACGATGGTGTCCCGCCGCTCCAGCAGGTTGCGGGTGGCCGAGAGCCGCAGCTTCTCCAGCTCCTCGTTGATCTTGGCGTCCTTGTCGATGAACAGGTCCCGCTCGGGGACGTAGGCCTCGGGCTGGTAGTAGTCGTAGTAGCTGACGAAGTACTCCACCGCGTTCTCGGGGAAGAACTGCTTGAACTCCGAGAACAGCTGGGCCGCCAGGGTCTTGTTGGGCGCGAAGATCAGCGCCGGCCGCTGCAGCCGGGCGATGGTGGAGGCCATGGTGTAGGTCTTGCCGCTGCCCGTGACGCCCAGGAGGGTGGACCAGCGGTCCCCGGCCTCGATGCCGCGCACGAGCTGCTCGATGGCCTCCGGCTGGTCGCCGGCGGGCTCATAGGGCGCATGGAGCTTGAAGGGTTTCGCGGCGGCCATGCCCCATTCTACACGGGGCGAACAATTGGCGAACGCTACTTGCCCTTTTTCTTCACGGTGGGATCGATGGCGCCGGCCGGGAGGGGGAGCTTCATGCGCTCAGCAGTCTCCTTGCTGACGTATACGGGATCCTTGGCGCCCGGCCCCGCGGTGAGCACCGCGCCCAGCTGCAGCAGGCCCTGGGACAGGCCCACCGTGGGGACGTCCCGGCCCGAGGCGCGGTAGATCATCCGGGCGGTGAGGCGGCCCTTGGCGCCCAGCAGGGGGTCGCCCTCGACGATGAAGATGAACCCGGGGTTCCGGCTCATGGCGCTGGCCAGGGTCTTGTTGTAGTCCTTCTCCTCCCGCAGGTCGACGATCAGCAGGGAGATGTTGCGGGCCTTGGCGGTGTCGGCCAGGTCGATGAGCTCGAACTGGCTGGCGTCCTTGTCGCAGATGGCCATGGCCACCAGGCGCTCGGGCCAGATCTCCTTGACCACGTCGAAGAGGTGGTCGAAGTCGCCCGCCCGGAGGGGGGCGCAGAGGATGGCAGCAGCCGCAAGGATCCTACCGGTGGACAGGTGGAACATGGGCCCCCCTCAACGTGTGGTTTCACCTTGATGGGATCAAATTCCTTCAAATCGCCGGCATTGGCAAGCTAAATTTTCCGCAGGACGAGGCAGCCGTTGGTGCCGCCGAACCCGAAGTTGTTGTTCAGGACGTATTCGCCGTCGAAGGTGCCGGCGACGTTGGCCGTCACGTCCAGGTCGCAGTCGGGGTCCTGGTCCACCACGTTGATGGTGGGCGGGATCTTCCCGGTGCCGGCCACGAGGGCCGCCACGATGGTCTCCAACCCGCCCGCCGCGCCCAGGAGATGGCCGGTCATGGACTTGGTGGAGCTCACCTTGAGCCTGGCGACGTGGGCTCCGAAGACGCCCTTGAGGGCGGAGCACTCGATGCGGTCGCCGGCGGGGGTCGAGGTGCCGTGGGCATTCGCGTACCCCACCTGCTCCGGGGCGATGCCGGCGTCCTTGATGGCCGCGGCCATGACGCGCCGGGGCCCGTCGCCGTCCTCGCTGGGGCTGGTGATGTGGTGGGCGTCCCCGCTCATGCCGTACCCGCAGACCTCGGCGTAGATCTTCGCGCCCCGGGCCTTGGCCAGCTCGTACTCCTCGAGCACCACCACGCCCGCGCCCTCGGCCATGACGAAGCCGTCCCGGCCCTTGTCGAAGGGACGGCTGGCCTCGGTGGGGGCCTCGTTGCGGGTGGAGAGGGCGCGCATGGCGCCGAAGCCGCCCACGCCCAGCGGGTTGATGACCGAGTCGCTGCCGCCGGCGATCATGCGGTCGGCATAGCCGAACATGATCTGGCGGGCCGCGTCGCCGATGGCGTGGGTGCCCGTGGCGCAGGCGGTGGCCATGGCCGCGTTCGGGCCCTGGAGGCCGTACTTGATGCTCACGAAGCCGGAGGCCAGGTTGATGATGAGGCTGGGGATGAAGAAGGGGCTCGTGCGCCGGGGACCCCGGTAGCCGTTGGCCTCCTCCCAGATGGTGGAGAGGCCTCCGATGCCCGAGCCGATGGAGATGCCGAACAGCTCCCGCTCGGCCTTGCTCAGCTCGCCCAGTCCCGAGTCGTTCATGGCCTCCTGGGAGGCGGCCATGGCGTACTGGATGAACAGATCCATCTTCTTCTGTTCCTTGCGGTCGATGTACAGGTCGGCGTTGAAGTTCTTCACCTCGCCCGCGATCTTGCACGCGTAGTCGGTGACGTCGAACTTCGTGATCGTCCCGATGCCGCTCCGGCCGGCCAGGAGGTTCTCCCAGGTTTCGGCGACGGTGTTGCCGCAGGGGTTGACGGTCCCCATGCCCGTGATGACGACGCGCCTGCGCTGAATGGTGGTCATGGCCTCACCTCAGATGACAAGGATGCCACAGGCATGGGTCCGGCAACCTCTCCGTTTCACTGGAAACGGGAGGGCTCGGACGTCTGCCTGAAATTTTCTAACGGCGAGCGCCGCAGGACTTTTCGTTCTGCGGCGCCGGGATGGTTCCCAAGGAATGTTCAGGCCTTGGCATTCTTCTCGATGTACGAGATGGCATCGCCAACCGTACGGATCTTCTCCTGCTCGCTTTCGGGGATCTCGATCCCGAAGGCTTCTTCGATGGCCATGATGATCTCAACCGTATCCAAGCTGTCGGCGCCGAGATCGTCAACGAAGTGACTGTTCTCGGAAATGGAATCCTCGGGCTTGGCAAGCTGCTCGGCGATGATCGCAATGACCTTTTTGCGGATTTCAGCCATGGTCTCTCCTTAGAACCTGACGAGGCTAGCATGGCTTTTCCGGAATGCCAAGCGGCTAGACTGGATGGCATGCCGCGACCCGTCCAGAATCCCGTCCCCGAAAGGGGCTGGCCCCTAGGGTGGAGCACCTCCCTGCGCGAGTTCGAGGTCTTCCTCGCCGTCGAGCGCGGGCTCTCCCGCCACACGGTTTCGGGCTACCTCTCCGACCTCCAGCACCTGGCCCTGTGGGCCGCCGGGGCCGGCCTGCCGCCCTCGGACCTGGACCGGGACCGGGTCACGGCGTTCCTGGTGTCACAGCAGTCCACAGGCAAGGCGGCACGGAGCATCGCGCGCCTCTCCTCGGCGCTCCGCCAGTTCCTGGGTTTCATGCGCATGGAGGGCGAAGGCGCCGCGGGCCCCGAGTCCGTGGTGCGCCCGCCGCGCCCTCCCCGCATCCTTCCCAGGACCCTTTCCGAAACCCAGGTGGAGGCCCTCCTGGGCGCGCCCGACCTGAACGCGCCTCTGGGCGTGCGGGACCGGGCGTGGATCGAGCTGCTCTACGCCTCGGGCCTCCGGGTCTCCGAGCTGGCGGGCCTTTCCGGCCTCACGGTGTTCCTGGACGAGGGCTTCCTCAAGGTGATGGGCAAGGGCCGGAAGGAGCGCCTGATCCCCTTCGGCGAGAGCGCCGAGCACTGGGTGCGCCGGTGGCTGGCCCTGCGCCCCTCCTTCAGGCCCCAGGACGACACCCTGTTCGTGGGAAGGCGGGGGGAACCCCTCACCCGGCAGCAGTTCTGGCGCCTCCTGAAGGCCTACGCGGTCCGGGCGGGCATCCGCCAGGAGGCCGTGAGCCCCCATGTGCTGCGCCACGCCTTCGCCACCCACCTCCTGGACCATGGCGCCGATCTGAGGGCCGTGCAGTCGATGCTCGGCCATGCGGACATCTCCACCACCCAGATCTACACCCACGTGCACCAGACCCGGCTCAGGGCGCTGTACGACCGGATGCACCCAAGATCATAAATGTTAATTAATGCATCGTAAATTTTAATGAATTCGATTAATTCAATATTTTAGTTATATTTGGCCAAACCATACCCATGAGGCGGAATCGGGCATGTCCCCGAAAATGCTGTTGATTCGGTTCGATTTCAATTCCTGCATTTCGGAATGGACCCTTCGTGCATAATGAATCCAAGATCTGTTCATATTTCAGCCCTGAAATGGACGGATTGGGTTGGGGCAAGCCCCATCACTTCCGTTTGAGGACCCGCAGTGATCGAATCCGGAAAACGAATCATTGATCAAGTCATCCTCCGGCTTCTGGCCGAACATGCGGTGCCCGATCAGGCGACCCTTCTGGACCTGCTGGCCAGGGACGGCTACGCCCTCACCCAGGGGACCCTGTCCCGGCGCCTGGCCCGGCTTTCCATCCGCAAGCGGGGAGGCCGCTACCAGCGGGTCCCCAGCGCCGCCCAGCCCCCCCCGCCCTACGCCTTCGTCCCGTCCGCACCCAATCTCCTCGTGCTCCAGACCCACCAGGGTCTCGGCCAGGCCCTCGCCCTGCGGGTGGACCGCACCACCGTCAGGGGCGTGGCGGGCACCGTGGCGGGCGAAGACGCCCTGTTCATCGCCATCCACGGCGATTCCTCCCTGGAGGAAGTGCAGAAGGAGGTCGAGCAGGTGCTCGGCCCACCCCGGGCGCGCATCTAAAGAGAGCCTTCTGTTTCCAAAACACCCTCAAGGAGGGCGTCGGCAAAAGGGGAGGTTAGGCAGGTGGACGAAGCCGCGGCTTCCCGCCATGATGGGATCTGGAGAATCCACTGATGGCCCCACGAAAATCCACGAAGGTTGCCGCCGCCCCTGAAGCTGGAACGCCTGAGGCGGCCCCCGAAGCAAAGACGGCCAAGCCCCGGACCCGGAAAGCCGCAGCCCCCGTCGTAGCCGCCCCGCCTGCCGCCCCCGCCCCGAAAGCGGCGCGCAAGCCCAGGGCCGCCGCGCCGACGGCCCCCGCCGCCGTGCCCGAACCCACCCTCGAGGCGTCCGTTCCCGCCGTCGCCGCGCCCGTGCCCGCCGTCCTGCCCGCGGCCCCCGCGGGAGACCCCCTCACCGCCCCGGCCCGGGCCGTGCTGCAGGCCATCCAGGACGGGGCCGCCGTGGAGCTGCTCTTTGTCGACGCCGAGACCAATCCGCCCCGCACCTTCGAACCCCGCCAGCTGATCTTCGACACCTTCGCCAGGGAATGGTACGTCTGGGGCTGGGACCGCCGGTACAACGCCGAGCGCCACCACCGGCTGGACCTCATCGCCCAGGTGGGTCCCGTCGAGGGCATGGGCCGCGCGGCCCAGGGCCCCTACAAGGAAGGCACCGCCGCGAACCTCATCGGCGGCTGGCTTGGCGGCGAGCCCATCCGCGTGAAGGCCGTGCTGCTCAAGCAGTGGATCTTCGCCGTGCGCCAGGCCCCCGCCCCCTTCCCCGAATTCGTCATCGAGGAACTGGAGGAAGGCAAGGCCCAGGTCACCTTCGTCGGCACGGATCTGCGGGCCATCGCCCGCTGGGCCATGCAGTTCGGGGACGGAATCCAGGTGATCGAGCCGCAGCGGCTCCAGGACCGCATCAAGCAGGTGGGCATCGCCTGGGCCGGCAAACCCGCCCCGGCCCCCGCGCCCGCCGCCGACCGCCCCGCCTCCGACCGCCCCCGCCGGGACCACGGCCACAAGGAGCACCGCTCCGAGCACCGGTCCGAACGGGAAAACCGGGAGCCCCGGGAAGCCAGGGAGACGCGCGAACCCCGGGATTCCGCCCCGGAACCCCGCCGCAAGCCCGAGCCCTCCCGCCACGTGCCCGAGGCCCCCAAGCCCACGGTCAAGGCCGGCAAGATCGAGATCCGCATCGACCGTCTCTGATTCTTCTCTCGGCGAACCTCGGCCCCACGGCCGCCTCGGCGATACCTTCTGTTTCTAGACTCGACGGCGCGCTGAAGCGTTGCGCCGCGGGATCCCGGACAAGGAAGGCATCGCCGAGGCAGCCGAGGGGCTGAGGATCGCCGAGAGAAAACGGGTTCAGTACCAGCCGCCAGTCATTCGTCTGAAGGCCTTCTCCCGGCGGGCGATAGGCCGAAAGCCGGAACAGACGGTCGGCCCTGCCAACTCGGGGCAGGCGTTGCATGCCTGCCGATCCGGGCCCCGGTGCCGGTAGTGCCGCCAGAAGGCGAAAAAGCCCGCAAGCACGGCCAGGGCCACCCCCCAGCCGGCCGGCCCGGAACGCAGGCCCCGCACCGCCAGGAAGGTCCCCAGGGCCGCCGGCAGGAAGCGCGACAACCACTTGGAGGGCCGCCCGCGCGTCAGCAGCAGGAGCAGGACGCCCCAGGAAGCCATCAGGGCCCAAAGCGAACCGGAAGGTGCGAGCAGGCCCGCACCGGTCCCCGCCACGAACCCCATTCCCGTCAGAAGGCAGCCCTTGCAGACCCGCATGCGCCCCAACGCCACCACCTCGCCGCGGTAGGCGGCGCACAGGGGGTGGTGGGCGAAGCGGTGGAACCGGTGGGCGCGCCGGCTGAACCGGTCGATGCGGCGGGCCAGGTCCCGGTCGATCACGCGCCGGGCGGCTTGGGACGCAGGACCACGGCGGTGCCGTAGGCCACGATCTCGTTGGTGTTCTGCATGAGGTCCCCGGAATCGAAGCGGAACCCGAGGATGGCGTTGGCGCCCATCTGGCGCGAGTGCAATTCCAGGCGGTTCATGGCCTCGTTGCGCGATTCCCCGGCCAGTTCGGTCAGCATGGTGATCTCGCCGCCGAACACCTGCTGGCATCCCGCGCAGGCCGTCCCCACGATGCTGCGGGAGCGCACGGTGATGCCCCAGCAGGGACCGATGATCCGCTCGATCTCCGTGCCGGGGGGCGGCTCGAAGGTGGTGAGGATGGGCATCTGGTGGATGGAGATGGTGGCCATGGCTAGCGCGCTCCCAGGACAGGCAGGGCGATCATCAGGAGCGCCGCGATGACGGCGCAGATGGCGGCCCCGGACGCCTTCAGGCGCATGGTGTGCCTGGTGGCGATGAAGATGAGGAAGATGGAGGCGAAGGTGAAGAGGTCGAGCGCGTTGAAGAGGGCGTGGAGCTTGACGCTGTCGGGGGCCAGGTAGAAACCCAGGGACGTGGGGGAGAGGGCGTCGGGCTTGGCGCCGCCGATGGTCTTCAGGGAGCAGATGATCCCCAGAAGGATGGCCTTGGGGGCGCCGACCAGGCCGGCGACGACCGTGGCGGAGAAGGCCTGCCGGTAGCTGGGCTTGCGGCCCTCGTGGCTCCAGGAACCCACGATCCAGTAGACCAGGGCCAGAATGAGGCTGACGACCGCAAGGCCCAGCAGCCCGCCCAGCACGCTGAAGGGAAGGATCATCTTGGCCTGCATGGAGATGATATTGTCGATGGACTCGGCGGGGATCTTGGGATTGGCCTCGAGCATGGGACGGAGCATGGCGTCCACGTCCACCCGGCGGGCCCACAGGACCGCGACCACGGTGTTGAGGAGCGTCAGGAGGGCCAGCGCGCCTCCCCACACCGGCGTGGCCTCCAGCCGCCTGAACAGGGCCTCGGGCTCGGTGAACACCCCCACGAGCTGCTCCAGGAGGCCCGGGGCCTTCACGGGTTGCGGAGCGGCCTCGCTGCCATAGAGGCTTTCGGACGGATTGGATTCATTCATGGCTGGCCTCGTTCGGGGTTGTTGGTAAATTTTCGCAGCATCGGCGCCGCTTTCAATGTCAAATTCCCGCTCCTCCCCCTCGAGGAACGATGGCCACGCTCGCCGCACACAACTGGGAACGGAGACGAGACCATGAAGGTTGATCCAGGGCTGGGCCGTCATCTACTTGAGCAGGAGGAGCGGTACGGGACCCCCGGACCCCGTTCCCTTGAGCAGGTGTTCCTGCGCGCCGACGGCGCCTACCTGTGGGATCTCCAGGGGAACCGCTTCATGGATTTCCTCGGGGGGGACGGCGCGGTCAGCCAGGGCCACAACCACACCCGCATCGCCGCCGCCATGGTGGAGCAGTGCCTCCGGCTCTCCCTGGTGACCCAGGCGGTGCGCCACGCGCGGCTGGCCCCCTTCCTCGAGAAGCTCTGCACCGTGACGGGGTTCGGGGCCGCCCTGCCCATGAACACCGGCGCCGAGGCCGTGGAGGTGGCCATCAAGGCCGCCCGGCGCTGGGCCTACCGGGTCAAGGGCATTCCGCCGGGCAAGGCCGAGATCCTCGTGTTCACGGGCAACGACCACGGGCAGACCACGACCCTGGCGGGACTGTCCTGCGACCCGGACGCCGCCGGGGACTTCGGCCCCTTCGGCCCGGGGTTCCACATGGTGGCCTACGGCGACCTGAACGCGGCAGGGGCGGCGGTGGGGCCCTGCACCTGCGCCATCCTGGTGGAGCCCATCCAGGGCCGGGCCGGGCTCCGGATCCCCCCCCGGGGCTACCTGCGGGGCCTGCGGGAACTCTGCGATCGCCACGGGCTCCTGCTGCTGCTGGACGAGGTGCGGTCCGGCCTGGGGCGCACCGGCAAACTGTTCGCCTTCGAACACGAGGGCATCCGCCCCGACGGGGCCGTCCTGGGCAAGGCGCTGACCGGAGGCTTCTATCCGGCCAGCGCCTTCCTGGCCTCCAGGGAGGTCATGGACCTGTTCACCCCCGGTTCCCACCGGTCCACCTTCGCAGGCAACCCCTTGGCCTGCGCCGTGGCCTCCGCCGCCCTGGACGTGCTGGCCGAGGAGCGCCTTGCGGACCGGTCCGCCGAGCTGGGTGCCTACTTCCTCGCACGCCTGCGGGCCATGGAGAACCCCCGCGTGCAAGAGGCGCGGGGCCTGGGCCTCTGGGTGGGGCTGGAGCTGCGGGGCCCCGAGGCCGTCCGGATCTGCGAGGCCCTGGCCCACGAGGGGCTCCTGTGCCAGGCGGTGTGTGATACGGTCATCGTCCTCGTACCGCCCCTGGTGATCACCCGCGAGCAGCTGGACTGGGCCCTGGAGAAGCTGGAGCGGGTCCTGGGCAGGTAAAAGGAAAGCGGGCCCGGAGGCCCGCTTCCAGTGCGTACGGACGGACTAGAAGTGCAGGCCCAGGTAGAAGGAGCCCGCGACCTGGGGCGCCATGGCGCGCAGGGTGCGGTTGTCCATGCTGCTGAGGGCCTGGAGCTGGGTCTGGGTGGTCTTCACGGGGGTGCCGGCCACATCGACGCCCACGTAGGGACGGAGGGAGCCCATGCGCCAGGTGCCATCCAGGCTCAGGCGGACCCAGGGGCGCAGGTAGGTGTTCGAGGCATCCACGCGGCCGGTGATGACGCCGTTCTGGAAGATGGCGCCCTGGGCGGAAAGGGCTTCGCCCCTGCCCTCCAGGTGGAAGCCCAGGGAGACGCTGGAGCCCAGGGGCATGAGGTAGCCCGCGCCCAGGGACCAGTAGCTGTGGGTGATCTTGATGTCGGTGAGATCCACGGCGCCGGTGTTGAGCGCCATCTGGGAGGAGGAGTCCAGCTTCCCGCCCACTTCGTAGTACCAGTTGCGGGCGGAGGCGATCTCGCCCATGAAGCGGATCCCCACCCCGATGGAGCGGTCCGCCTGGTCCTTGGTGCCCGCCTGCACGGTGATGGAGGTGGGCCGGATCAGTTCCCCGAAGACCTGGATCCGGGCGTCCAGGGCCTGGACCGGCGTCTGGGCGAAGAGGGATCCTGCGGAAAGTGCTGCGACCAGGACTGTTGTGATCTTCACGAGTCCTCCTTAAGAGTTGGGAACCAGGGGGGCGAACAAGGGGGAAGCGTCGGGGATCCGACGCTTCCCAAGGGGGATGCAATCAGGGTGCCACGGGGGTGGCGGGGCCGTTGGTGACCACGATGTCCCAGTGGTAGTTGAAGGGGATCTTGTAGGCGTAGCTGAGATCCTTGCCATCGCTGGCCTTGATGTGGACGTTGCCGGTTGCCGTCTTGATGGCCTCGATCCACTCCGTCCGGTTGAGGGCGCGGGGAACCAGCTTGCCCCCGGCGTTGTTGGCTGTGATCGCCTTGAGGGCGTATACCCGCAGGGTGGCGGAGCCGGAGGGCCGGAGTTCGAAGGGGACGTCGAACCAGCAGTAGCCTGGGGCGACGGTGGTCATCAACGTCGTCTTGGCCACCGGGTCGGTATAGATCTGGCCGCTGGTCATGGTGACCCGGGCGTCGGTGAGGATGGGGAGCGTGTCCGGGTTGGGGGTGGTGGTGCCGCTGAAGACCGGATAGCCGCTGGACGGATTGCCGGCAACGGTCTGGGCCGGGAAGCTGCCTGGCAACATGAAGTGCTGAGTTGATTGGTCGGTTGCCAGTTCCACGACCCAGAAATCGGGGGCGACCGGGGCGCCGAGGCTGTCCTTGGTGGCATTGAACCAGGTGACCCGGTAGCCGCCGAGGCTGGGCGTATCCGTGACCAGGGGGTTGGGAATCTTGAGGCTGCCGTCGGCGTTCCGGCCGCGCTTGTCGACCATGGTGTCCTGGGGCGGGACGAAGCCGAACCTGGCCGTGGCGTCGCCGGAGGCGACCCCGGTGAGGCCGGTGGGCGGCTGCAGGGTGGTGCCGTCGGCCAGCCAGGTGCGGGCGATGGTGCAGCCCGAGACGCTGTTGTAGTAGGGCGTGAACGCGGTCCAGAAGAAGCGGCCGACGCCGTTGGGACTGGGCACCAGCCCGTTCTCCGCCGCCGGGAAGGAGGCATCGAAGGTGCCCTGGCCCGTGGCGTTGAGGTTGAAGGCGCTGTTCCGGGGGGTGATGCCCGCGTGGCTCGGCCAGGTGGTGGCCGAGGTGTAGCGGAAGCCCGGGAAGCCTGCCAGCATCCCGTTCTTGGAGTTCTGCCAGTCAAGGGCGGCGGCGTTCAGAGTGACCGGCCACTGCCAGACCCTGGACCAGAGGTATTCGGAGTAGGAGAAGACGCTCCGGATGGGATTGAGCGGCCGGGTGGAAGGGGTGATCACCTGGCGGTTGACGTCGTTGGCGTCGTAGGGAATGAGGAGGTCGGCCAGACCGCCCGAGAAGGCCGAGGCACCCTGAGAGTCGTACACCGCGGCGTTGAAGAAGGCGGGAACGGCGCCTGCCACAGGCAGCGGGGACAGGCTCACCGTGTCCGAGCTCCAGCCGGCCACATCCAGGTCATAGGGGTCCGTGGACGCGCCGGGGGCGCGGAAGGCCTGGAACTCCGAAGCCTTGTAGGTATTGGGGACGGCCGAGTCACCCTGATAGGTGGGGTAGTCGAGGTTGAAGCCCAGGTTGGCCGAGGTGCCGGCGCTGGTGGTTTCCACCGTGGGGATCGTCTTGAGCATCAGGGGCCATTCCGCGAAGATCTGGAAGGCCTGGATGCCCGAGAAGGTGGCCGCCATGTTGTCTTTCTCTTCCCAGACGGGAGCGGTCCAGGGCACGGAGGGACGGAACAGCCAGCGGTCCGTCGGGATCCCGCCGGGCAGGGCGGTCGTTCCCTGCAGCTTGCGCAGGGAGGCGACGGCCGTCTCGGCCGCGAAGCCCTGGGCGGTCACGATGTTCAGGACCGGGTTCCAGGGGGCGACGGCAGCCGCGGGATTCTCGAAGCCGAAGGAGGAGACCGTGGTGGTGGAATCCAGGGTCGCGCCCAGGGTCGGATCCATGAACGCGCCGGTGGGGGCGTTGGGGATGCGCATGAAGTAGGACCGGCTGTCGGGGATCGCCGGATTCGTCCAGGAGGGGATGTCGATCCAGAAGGGCAGGTCCGAGCGGACCGGCACCGAGATGGTCGCGTTGATGCCCTGGGAATCGGCCACCGCATAGCTGTAGGTGATGCCGTCCTGGAAGATCTGGATGGTGGCGCCCAGGCCGTTGGCGGCGGTGGTGACCTTCGGCAGGGGCGTGACCGCCTGGCCGGTATCGTCCTTGATCTGGCGGTAGAGGAAGTTCAGGGTGAACAGCTGGGTGTTGATGCCGTCCACAACCACCCACTTGCGCGTCTTCTTGGGGACCACCAGGCTGGAGCGGCCGACCTTCGCGCAGCTGTTGGCCGGGTCCTGCACGTCGGTGGTGTCGGTCACCGTGAGGTCCACGCGGTAGGCGATGATCTTGCCGGCCTCGCCGGGGAAGGAGACCTCGCCGGGGCTGGCGACGCCGCTGGCGCTGGGCACGCCGCCCGGGAACGTCCAGGCGTAGGTGAGGGCTCCACCGGAGGTGGGGGCCACGCCGGTGCCGGCGAAGAGGAGCTTGCCGCCGGCGGGGATGTAGACGACGTCGGGATCGGAGTCGCCCGCGGGAATGACGGGGACGCCCTTGCCGCCGTCCAGGATCGTCTTGGGATCCGGGGGCGGGGTCCCCGAGGCCTGGGGGGAGGAGATGGAAGCCGTGGGAAGCGCGTTCAGGGACACCGTGACCGTGAACGACACCTGGGTGGCGGCGGCGTTCGAACTGCGGTTGTCGGTGCCGTTGATGGTGACCGTGGCATTCCCGGTGAACGCATCCGGGTAGATGTGGCTCAGGGTCACCACCGATCCGCCCGAGGCGCTGGTGCTGGTGGTGGTGGTTCCGGTGACGACCCTGGGCTGGCAGGCGGAGTCGGGTCCGCCCCAGTCGACGGTGTAGGAGACCGGATCGTTGTCCTGGTCGGAAACGGCGAAGACGAGGCTGACGGCCTTGGAGGTCAGGGCCGAGGTGATCGGCGCCGCCGGGGTGCTGATGGTGAACCCGGGCTTGTGGTTCGCGCCCAGGGTCTTGATGGTCATGACCGGGCCGCTGGCGGGGACGCCGACGATGCCCAGGCTGTCCGTTGCGAAGGCCGAGGGGGTGGAGGTCCGGGTGCCGGTGGCCGCCGCGCCGGGGTACTGCACCGTGGCGGCGTAGGCGCCCCCGCCCGTGCTGACGAGGCTGGTGACCGTCGCCCCGGCGTCGTTGGGCTGGAAGGTGATGAGGTTGGCGGGAATGGGATCGGTCGCGCCGCCGGCGCCGGCCCTCGGGTTGGTCACGGTGAAGGTGAACACCTGGCTCACGGTCCCGTTCAGGTCCACGTTAAGGGTGGTGGCGCCCGGCGTGGTGAAGGCGACCACGGGCAGGGGGGTGTTGACCACCTGGAAGGCCACGGAGGGGCTGAAGTCGCCCACGCCGCCGTTGGCGTCGATGGCCCGGACCCGCACGGGGATGGTCCCGGTGACGGTGGTGGGGAAGGTGTGGTTGACGGTGGTGGTGCGGGTCGTGCCGGTGGGGCTCGCGTCGGGGGCCGAGGTCACGGTGTTGCCGTCGCCGAAGTCCCAGACGAACTGTTGGATGGTGTCCGAGGTGTTCGGGTCCGTGGCGGAGGCGGTGAAGGCGTACACCTTGTTCTGGAGCAGGCCGGAAGCCGCGGGGGTGGTGATCCTGGAGACCGGGGGCAGGTTGGCCTGGACCGTGATGGGAATGGCGACCGTGGTGACGCCGCCCTTGCCGTCGTCGGCCGTCACGGAGGCGTTGGAGATGCCCTGGGCCGTCCAGGCGTGGGTCGCGGTGGCGCCGGTGACCTTGGCGGTCCCGTCGCCGAAATCCCAGGTGATGGTCGGCGTGTCGGCGTTGGCGTCGGTCACGCCGGCGGTGAAGGTGATGGGCTGGTAGGCGAAGGGGTTGCCGGTGGGGTTCTGGGTGTAGGCGAGGACGGGCGGGGCGTTGGCCAGGATGTTCAGGACCAGGGAGATGGACTTGTTCCCGCCCGGGATCCCGTTGTCGGCCTTGAAGGCCATCGTGTAGATGCCGGCGGCCGCGTAGGTGTGGGTCTGGGTCAGGGAGGTGGTGCTGGAGACGTCCCCGACCGCGCCGGTGTCGCCAAAGGTCCAGCTGTAGGTCAGGGAGGCGTTCTGGGGATCCACCGCCGTGGCGGTGAACGTGATCGGGACGTTCTGCCAGGTCGAATTGGCGGCGCCTGGGACGGGAATGTCGGCCGACGCGACCAGGGATATGATCGGCGCCTGCGCGACGCTGAGGGTGGTGTTGACGGTCATGGCCGGCAGGGTCACGAGATCGCTGAGCAGGACGCCCGTGGTGTCCTGCACCGAGACGGTCGGCGAGAAGGTGCGGCTGTCGGTGGTGGCGGCCGCCGGGAACGTGGCGGTGGCGGTCCATTCGTTGGTGGTGCCGGGCTTGGCCGTTACCACAGGGCTGCTGCCGGTCGCCAGGGGGTCGTTGGTCTTGAAGGTGATGCCGGCGGCGTTGTAGGTGAGCCCGCTGGCGGGGTCGAGGTCGATGGTGAAGTCGAAGGTGTAGAGAACGTTGCTGCCGACCTGGGTCTGCAGGGTGCTGGGCGCGGCCGGCGCGACCGGGCTGACCGTGAAGGGGTTGGAGGCCTGGGTGACGGTGAAGGTGGTGGCGACGGCGGTCCCGGCGAGGCCGTGGCTGTCGGTGGGCGTCACCGTCACCGTGAGGGCGTTGGACGCCGACCGGAACGCGTGCTGGGCGGTGAACGGCGCGGCGGTCACGGTCTGGACCGGCGTGCCGTCCCCGAAATTCCAGATGCAGCTGGCGACGGAATCGCCCAGGTCGGGATCCGTCGTGCTGGTGGTAAAGGTGTATATCTTATATTCCACGAGGGTGTTGGTCGTGGCATTGACAACGGGGGCCGTGGCCGACGGCGCCGAATTCACCGCAACTTTGTTGCTGGGACTGTTACCACCTCCGCCGCATGCGCAAAGCAGCGCCAAGCAGGTGGCAGAAAGGATGATCCCGGAGTTGCGCAATGTGAATCTCATGGATGCCCCTTCGCATTGAAGCCGAAGAAAAGAACCAGCAATTACCCAAATTAGTACAGAAAGATCGGCCGATATGATGGCTCCGATCATACAATCAACCCCATCCAGGGGCCATTTATTTCCATGACTCTATGAAAATAGATGCCCGGAAGGCCTGGGCTTCACGATTTGCCTAGGGACGGGCCACTGTCTGGATCGTTACCGGGGGAAAGAGCACCGGCACGCTCTGGATATTCAGACTGTCCTTGATCTTCAAGGAAGGCGTCGCCGTGTAGACGGCGCCGGCGCCCCCGGAGGCGGGGTAGGCCATGGCGATGGACCAGGGCACGGCCCCGTCCAGGGTGCCCATGATCTTGACCACGGGCACCGCGGTGGCCAGCGGACTGCCCGGCGTGAACAGGAAATCCTCGTTGGGCACCGTCCCCATCCCGTTGTAGGTGACACGGAACTGGAAGATGACGGTGGTGCTGGTGCCCTGGCCGGCCTGCACGCTGATGGCGGCGGCGGGGGTGACGGGGATGACGGTGAAGGGATTGGCTGAAGGCGCCACCACGAAGGTCGTGGCGGAGGCGGGGCCGTTCAGGCCGTGGGTGTCCCGGGCGGTGACCGTCACCTTCACCGCCGCGGACGCGGCCAGGAAGGCGTGCTGCACCGAGAAGGGCGAGGTGGTGACCGCCTCCGGGAGGGAGCCGTCCCCGAAGTCCCACGTGCAGCTCACGACCTGGTCGTAGAGATCCGGATCCGTGGCGCCGGTCGTGAATAGGTATGTTTTATATTGAGACAGGTTGGTGTCGTTCGTGCTCGCCTTCGGCGGCGTCACGGCGGGGGGCGAGTTGATGGAGAGCCGCTCCCTGGGGCTGTTCCAGCCGCCCATGGTGCAGCCGCAGAGCAGGATCGGACCAAGCCCGGTGAGCACGAAGCAGCGCAGCATGGGTTTCATGGTCTCCCCTTCGGCATGATGTCCACCTTACCGCTTTGAAAACCTGATTTACCAGAACCAAGGTGCCGCAATGCCCCGGGAGCCGCCTTCGGCTCAGCCCTGGATCCACTCTGCGGAAAGGCCCAGGAGGCGGTCCACCGCCGCCCGTCCCCGGGGCCCGGGATCCACGGTGAAGTCGTTCACCCAGGCCCGGACGTAGCGTCCGATCATCTCGGTGTCCATGCCCCGCCCGAAGGACTGGGAATAGGCCACCGCCTCGTCGTGCCGCTCCCGCGCCAACTCGACGCTGCGGCGCATGAGGTTCGCGAAGCGCGCCTTCACGTCCTCGGGGAGGTCCTTGCGGATGGCGTTGCCGCCCATGGGAAGGGGCAGGCCGCAGTCGGCCTTCCACCAGGCGCCCAGGTCCTCCACGAGGTGCAGCCCCCGGTCCCGGAACATCAGCTGGCTCTCGTGGATGAGCAGGCCCGCCTCGAAGGCGCCCTCGGCTACCGACTCCATGATCCGGTCGAAGGGGACCAGCTCGACCTTCAGGCCCGGCATCCACCGGCGCATGGCCAGGTAGGCGCTGGTGCGCAGGCCCGGGATGGCCACGGTGACGCCGGCCAGGTCCGCGGGGGCCAGGGGTTTCCGGGAGATCACCACGGGGCCCGTGCCCTCCTGGATGCTGGAGCCGGCGGTGAGCAGCTGGTAGGTGGACGCCAGCTCGGGGTAGGCGCCGAAGCTGATGGCGGTCACCTCGTACGGCGCCCCCAGGGCCTCGGCGTTGAGCGTCTCGATGTCCTTGCGCACGAAGCGGAAGTCGAAGCCCTCGGTGTCCATCCACCCCAGGGCCAGGGGCGCCATCATGTACGCGTCGTCGGAATCGGGACTGTGGGCGATCGTGAAGGGCATCAACGGGCTCCGTGAAGGGGTGCGTGGAGCGACGCGAGCTTTTCCTTCACTCGCTCCACGGCCTTCACGGCCAGGGCGTATCCGGGGTTCTCCTGCACGGCGCTGCGGTAATGATCCAGGGCCTGCTCCAGTTTGTCCAGGGCCTCGTACACGCGGCCCAGGTTGTAGTGCGGGTAGCAGTAGCTTTCGTAGCGCTTGGCCTTGAGGGCCATGTGGAGCCAGGGGATGGTGTCCTCGTACTGGCCCAGTTCCAGGTAGTAGGCGCCGATGTCGTTGTAGGGGTTGCCGTACTCGGGGTCCAGGTCGATGGCCCGGTGGCAGTCGGCGATGGCGGCGTCGAAGTCCTTCTGGAAGGAGCGGGCCCACCCGCGGTACGTGTAGGCCTCGGGCGTCCGGTGCAGGTCCAGGGACTTGGTGTACAGCTCGATGGCCCGGTCCACCTCGCCACGCATGTGGTGCTGGTAGGCCTTGCTGACCAGTTCCATCGCCTCTTGCTTCTTGTCGTCGGTGCTCATGGAGGGCCTCGAGGGAACCCCATCATAGGACAATTCCGGCAGATGGGAGCCTAAGCTTGAAGGCGGAGAAGACTGACCGCCTGCCACAGGATATACCCGCCCATCGCCCCCACCAGCACCCCCCCCACCCGGAGGAGGCCGGTCCGCCAGGACTGGCGAAGCCGGGTCGCCGCCAGGCCGAGCCCCAGGAGAATGGGAAGGTTTCCCAGACCGAAGCAGACCATTCCGGCCGCCCCCATGCGCCAGGATCCGGCGTCCAGGGCCCGCAGGAGCATCATGTAGACCAGCCCGCAGGGGATGAAGCCCCAGGCCAGCCCCAGGAGGTAGGGGGCCCCCCCCCACTTGAGGCCCCGGGCCAGGAAGCTCTGGAGGGGCCGGGGCATGGGGAATTCCATGAGGCTGTCGGCGCGCCGGCCCAGGGCCATGAACAGCCCCAGGAGGAGCATCAGGAACCCGATGCCCAGCTTGACCCACACCTGCCAGGGCCAGGCCTGGGCGGCGATGAGGGCCTGGCCGTCGGGGCGGCAGCAGGCGTGCATGTCCTGCACGGTCTGGAGCCTCGCGAATCCGCCCAGGAAGCCGATGGCGGCCCCCAGGACCGCGTAGGTGCTCACCCGGCCCGCCTGGAACATCAGGTGGCGGGGCCACATGCGGCCCCCCTCCCTGGCCTGGGCCAGGCCGAACGAGGCCACGATGGGCCCGCACATGCCCGCGCAGTGGCCCACGGAGCCCAGGAGCCCGGCGATCCACATGATCACGAGCCAGGGCAGGGCGTGGGACTGGTTGAGCCAGGTCTCGAGCACTTTTCACCTCTGCCGGGATTCTACCGGGCAAGGCCCGACCCGGGTACGGCTATCCTTGTAGGATGACGAACGAGATCCCTGGAACCTTCTGCCAGAACTGTTTCACCTGGAACCCGGGAGAAAGGGAGATCTGCCGCAAGTGCGGCACCAGGCTCCTGATCGTCGCCGGGGACCAGACCTGGGAGGAGACCGAGGAGATGGAGGCCGAGGACGACCTCGACGAGCATCTCCTCGAGCGCATCACCGGCCTGGAGGAGACCCTGCGCCGGGTGGAGACCTACCTCGAGACCGTCTCCGACCAGATGGGCCGCCTGGAGCGCAGCGAGGTGATGCTGCGCAACGGCCTCATGTCCCTGGTGCAGGAGATGGAGCACAAGGGCCAGCTCGACGGCCGCGCCTTCTCCTCCCGGTGGGAGCAGCTGGTGGAGGAGAACCTGCAGCTCATCAGCGCGCGCGAGCTCTTCACCCGCTACCGCGCCCGGATACTCCCCATCGCCAAGCCCAAGGCCGCCTCGCAGCTCAAGCGGGCCCTCCTGGAGACCTCGGCCCTGCTGGACAACGGCCAGCTGCCCGAGGCCGCCACGCGCCTGGGCGAGGCCCTGGCGCTGGACCCGCGCAACTACGAGCTGGTGTTCACCGTGGCCGCCCTCAAGGAGGTGGCCCAGGTGTGGGACGAGGCCGAGCAGCTGGCGCGGCGCGTGGTGCAGCTCAGCCCCCGCCACTTCGAGGGCTGGATGCTCCTGGCCAAGGTGCTCCAGGACGACCCCGCGCGGGCCGACGCGGCCATCGAGACCCTGCGCATCGCCTCCGACCTGCGCCCCGACGAGGCCGGCCCCAAGATCCAGCTGGCCGAGCTCCTCCTGGAGGAGGAGGACCTGCAGGGCGCGCTCGAGAGCTCGCAGGAGGCCGTGAACCTCCAGCGGGACGGGGAGACCCTCTGCCTGCTGGCCGAGGCCCTCCTGGCCCGGGGCGAGGCCCCCAAGGCCATCCCGCTCCTCAAGGAGGCCTCCGGCTACCTCCCCGGGGACCTGCGGGTCCGCGAGCTCCTGGCCGAGGGCTACATCCTCGCCGACGAGCGTCCCAAGGCCTTCTCCATCCTCGCCGAGCTGCTGCGCCAGCACCCCGGCGATCCCCAGCTCCTCCTGCTCCTGGACGCCGAGAACGCCGCCCAGCTCCGCAGCGCCAGGGGCGGCAAGGCCGAGGCCCGCTACCTGCTGGACGACGCCGAGGACTGGCTCTCCGAGGGCAACCTCGCCGAGGCCGAGGGCGTCCTCAAGAAGGCCCGGCGCAAGGACAGGAGCGAGCGCCTGGAGTGGCTGGAGCTGAACCTGGCCTACCAGAAGGACCCCAAGGCCCACCTGGGCAAGGCCGTCCTCTTCGCCGGCAGCCCCCGCCATCCGCGCCTGTGCTTCCAGGCCCTGCGCCTGGCCCTGGACTCGCTCATGGACCGCAACGACGAGAAGGGCCTCAACCAGGCCCTGGACGTGTTCTTCAACGCCCACCCCAAGAGCAGCGGCGCCTGGGAGGCGGCCATCATCCGCCAGGCCCACCGGCTCATGAACGCGAAGATCACCGAAGCCGACCTCGCCGAGGTGCGCCGGCTCCAGGCCAACCCCCTGCCCGGCCAGGAGGCCCGGGCCCGCACCCTGCTGGGCCAGTACCTCCTGGAGCTCAAGCATCCCCGGGAGGTCGTCCAGCTCGTGGACCCGGTCCTTGCAAGCGAGCCGACGATGATCAATCATTTCCAGTTGGGGATGGCCCTGGCGGCCCTCAGGGAGAAGGAAGAGGCCCTGGCGGTGCTGCGGGACGGCCTGGACTCGGACCCGGGGGATCTGCCCGAGAGCCAGACCACCCTGCTCCGGTCCCGGATGGAAGGAATGATTCATGACCTAGAGCAGCCGGCCGGTCATCTGTGATCGCGGTCAAAGGGTCCGTGACAAAGTTGACAAGTCTAGTCATGATTATTCGGGAAGGTTGGGTCCGGCCATGAGCACGTCACTGCAGCAGGTCACAGGTCAGGAATACAAGTACGGGTTCGTCACGGACATCGAGTCCGACAGCGTGCCTCCGGGGCTTGATGAGGATGTCATCAGGTTCATCTCCGCCAAGAAGGGCGAACCCGATTGGCTGCTTGAATTCCGCCTCAAGGCCTACCGCCACTGGCTCACCCTGACCGAGCCGGAGTGGGCCAACGTCCACTACGAGAAGCCCGACGTCCGGAAGATCGTCTTCTACTCCGCCCCCAAGCCCCGGGAAGCCAAGTACCAGAGCATGGACGAGGTGGATCCCGAGCTCCTGCGCACCTTCGAGAAGCTGGGCGTGCCCATCAACGAGCAGAAGGCCCTGGCCGGCGTGGCCGTGGACGTGGTGTTCGACAGCGTGAGCGTCACGACGACCTACAAGGCCCGGCTGGCCGAAGAGGGCATCATCTTCTGCAGCTTCAGCGAGGCGGTGCGCGAGCACCCCGAGCTGGTCCGGAAGTACCTGGGCTCGGTCGTGCCCACCTCGGACAACTACTACGCCGCCCTCAACTCGGCGGTCTTCACCGACGGCTCCTTCTGCTTCATCCCCAAGGGCGTCACCTGCCCCATGGACCTCTCCACCTACTTCCGGATCAACAACAAGGAATCCGGACAGTTCGAGAGGACCCTCATCGTGGCCGAGGAGGGCGCCTCCGTCAGCTACCTGGAGGGCTGCACCGCCCCGCAGTTCGACGTGAACCAGCTGCACGCCGCGGTGGTCGAGCTGGTGGCCCTGGACGACGCGAGCATCAAGTACAGCACCGTGCAGAACTGGTACGCCGGCGACAAGGACGGCGTGGGCGGCATCTTCAACTTCGTCACCAAGCGCGGCCTCTGCAAGGGCCGCAACGCCAAGATCAGCTGGACCCAGGTGGAGACGGGCTCCGCCATCACCTGGAAGTACCCCAGCTGCGTGCTCCTGGGCGAGAACAGCGTGGGCGAGTTCTACTCCGTGGCGCTGACCAACCACCGGCAGCAGGCCGACACGGGCACCAAGATGATCCACCTGGGCCGCAACACCAAGTCCACCATCATTTCCAAGGGCATCTCGGCCGGGTTCTCCAGCAACAGCTACCGGGGCCTCGTGAAGGTCCACCCCAAGGCCGAGGGCGCCCGGAACTTCAGCCAGTGCGATTCCATGCTCATCGGCAGCCACTGCTCGGCCAACACCTTCCCCTACATCGAAGTGCAGAACGTCTCGGCCAAGGTCGAGCACGAGGCCACCACGTCGAAGATCGGCGAGGAGCAGCTCTTCTACTTCCAGCAGCGGGGCATCCCTCCCGAGGACGCCATCTCCATGATCATCAACGGCTTCTGCAAGGACGTGTTCCGGGAGCTGCCCATGGAGTTCGCCGTGGAGGCCACCCGCCTCCTGGGCCTCAAGCTCGAAGGGAGCGTCGGCTGATGAACACCCATTCGGAGACAAGCATGCTTTCCATCCGCAACCTCACCGCCCGCATCGGCGAAAACGACGTCCTCAGGGGCATCAACCTGGAGATCAAGGCCGGCGAGGTGCACGCCATCATGGGGCCCAACGGCAGCGGCAAGTCCACCCTGGGCAAGGTCCTGGCCGGCCATCCCGCGTACGAGGTCACCGGCGGCGAGGTGCTGTTCCAGGGGAGGAACCTCTTCGACCTGGCCGCCGACGAGCGCGCCCGGGCCGGCATCTTCCTGGGCTTCCAGCACCCCATCGAGGTGCCCGGCGTCTCCAACGCCTCCTTCCTGCGCCTGGCCTACAACAAGAAGGCCGAGGCCAACGGCCGGGAGGAGCTGGACCCCCTGGAGTTCGACGACTACATCCAGGAGCGCATCAAGCTCGTGAAGATGGACCCCTCCTTCCTGGACCGGAGCCTCAACGAGGGCTTCTCCGGCGGCGAGAAGAAGCGCAACGAGATCCTCCAGATGTGCGTGCTGGAGCCCGTGCTGGCCATCCTGGACGAGCTGGACTCGGGCCTGGACATCGACGCCCTGCGGGTGCTGGGCGAGGCCGTCACGGCCCTGCAGGGCCCCGACCGCGCCCAGCTCATCATCACCCACTTCCCCCGCATCCTGGAGACCATCCAGCCCACCCAGGTGCACGTGCTCTCCGGCGGCAGGATCGTGCGCACCGGCGGCAGGGAGCTCGCCGACGAGCTCGAGGAGCGGGGCTACGACTGGCTCAAGGAAGAAGCCCCCGCGGGGAGGGCGTGATGGTGGCGCTGGACGCCGTGCCCCTGCTCGAGGGCATCCTCTCCCGGCTCCGGCCCTCGGGCTGGGAGGCCCTGCGCGCCAAGGCCGAGGCGGCCCTGGAGGGCAGGGAGCTCCCCGCCACGCGCCAGGAGGACTGGAAGTACACCGACCTGGCCCCCATGCGCGACCTGGAGTTCGCCCCCGGCGCCGCCCTGGACGCCGACATCGCCCACGTCATCCTCCCGGAGGCCCGCGGCTCGCGCCTGGTCTTCGTCAACGGCCACTACGCCCCCCACGCCAGCAACGTCACCAACCTGCCCGCGGGCGTGCGGTTCCTGAACCTCTCCTGCGCCACGGAAATGGCCCGGGACCTGGGGACCCTCTCCGGATCGGACTTCTTCGCGGACCTCAACCTTGCCCGGTTCCAGGACGGCGCCCTGGTCGTCGTGCCCAAGGGCGTCCAGGTGGAGGCCCCCCTCCACGTGGTGTTCGTGAACCGCCAGGAGGGCGCCGTGCCCACCTTCGCCCTGCCCCGCCTGCTGGTGGTGGTGGAGCGCGGGGCCTCGGCCGTCCTCGTGGAGGAGCACCTGGGGACGGGCACCTACCTCACCAGCGGGGTCGCCGAGGTGATCGTCCGCGAGGACGGGCGCCTCATCCACGAGCGCATCCAGCGGGAATCCGACCTGGCCTTCCACTTCTCCCACCTGGCGGCCCGGGTCGAGCGCGGCGGGAACTACGCCTGCCGCACCATCAGCTTCGGCGGGCGCCTCTCCCGGTCCACGCCCCACGTGGTCATGGCCGCCGAGGGCGCCGAGCTCAGCCTGGACGGCCTGGCCCTCCTGGGCGGCTCCCAGCTCTCGGACACCCACTCCTTCGTGGACCACACGGTCCCCCACTGCACCACCCGCCAGTCCCACAAGGTCATCGCCGACGACGCCTCCCGCGCCGTGTTCAACGGCCGGATCTTCGTGCGCCCCGGCGCCCAGGGCACCGACGCCCAGCAGCAGTGCCGCGGCCTCCTGCTGTCCCCCAAGGCCCGCATCGACACCAAGCCCGAGCTGGAGATCTTCGCCGACGACGTGAAGTGCGCCCACGGCGCGGCCATCGGGCAGCTGGACCCCGAGGGCCTCTTCTACCTGCAGAGCCGGGGCATGGACCCCGCCCTGGCCCGCAACGTCCTCACCTACGCCTTCGCGGCCGACCTCCTGGCCCGCATCCCCGTCACGAGCCTGCGGCGCCAGCTGAGGCAGACCGTGCTGGCCCGCACCCAGTCCGGCACCCTCGAGGCCCTGTCATGAGCACCGCCACCGCCCCCCTGGACATCCAGAAGATCCGCGCGGACTTCCCCACCCTCACCACGCCCTTCCACGGCAAGCCGGTGGTGTACCTGGACAGCGCCGTGTCCAGCCTCACCCCCCTGCCCGTCATCGAGCGCATGGCCCACTACCAGTCCTTCGAGCACACCAACGTGCACCGGGGCGTCTCCACCCTCAGCCAGGAGGCCACGGACCGCTTCGAGGAGGCCCGGGAGAAGGTGCGCGCCCTGATCAACGCGCCCAGCGTCAAGCAGATCATCTGGACCCGCGGCACCACCGAGAGCATCAACCTGGTGGCCCAGACCTTCGGCCGCCAGAACGTCCACGAGGGCGACGAGATCCTCCTGTCGGCCATGGAGCACCACTCCGACATCGTCCCCTGGCAGCTGCTGGCCGAGGACCGCGGCGCGAAAATCCGCGTCATCCCCATGAACGACGCCGGCGAGCTCATCCTGGACGGCCTGGACGACCTCATCACGGAGCGCACGAAAATCGTGGGCGTCACCCACGTCTCGAACGTCCTGGGCACCATCAACCCCGTCAAGGAGATCATCCGGCGGGCCCACGCCAAGGGCGTGCCCGTGCTGGTGGACGGCGCCCAGGGGGTGCCGCACCTCAAGGTGGACGTCGTGGACCTGGACGCCGACTTCTACGTGTTCAGCGGCCACAAGCTCTCCGGGCCCACCGGCATCGGCGTCCTCTACGGCAGGAAGAGCCTGCTGGAGGCCATGCCACCCTGGCACGGCGGCGGCAGCATGATCCTCTCGGTCACCTGGGAGGGCACCACCTTCGCGGCCATCCCCGGCAAGTTCGAGGCGGGCACCCCCCCCATCGCCCAGGCCATCGGGCTGGGCGCGGCCATCGACTACGTGCAGGCCATCGGCCTGGACCGCATCGCCGCCCACGAGCACGACCTGCTCCTCTACGCCACCGAGCGCCTCAAGGCCATCCCCGGCCTGCGCATCATCGGCGAGGCCCGGGAGAAGGCCTCGGTCCTGTCCTTCGTCCTGGAGGGCATCCACCCCCACGACATCGGCTCCATCCTGGACCACGCCGGCGTGGTCGTGCGCGCCGGCCACCACTGCGCCCAGCCCGTCATGACCCGGTTCGGCATCCCCGCCACCACCCGTGCTTCGTTCGCCTATTTCAACACGCGGGCCGACGTGGACGCCCTGGTCTCTGGCATCCTGAACGTCCAGGAGATCTTCCAGTGAGCGACCCCCGGGAGCTGTACCAGCAGGTGATCATCGAGCACAACAAGAAGCCCCGCAACTTCGGGGACCTCGAGCCCTGCACCCACCACGCCCACGGCCTGAACCCCCTGTGCGGGGACGACATCGTCCTCAAGCTCGTGGTGGAGGACGGCCTCGTGCAGGACATCCGCTTCACGGGCCACGGCTGCGCCATCTCCAAGGCCTCCAGCAGCCTCATGACCGTCAACGTCAAGGGCAAGCCCGTGGCCGACGCCGAGGTCCTGGTGGAGCAGTTCCGCGCCATGATCCGCGGCGCCCTCGACACCGCCACCGACCCCAACGTCCTGGGCCGCCTCAGCCTCTTCCAGGGCGTGCGGGACCTGCCCAGCCGGGTGAAGTGCGCCGTGCTGCCCTGGGCCACGCTGCACAGCGCGCTCCACGGCGAAGACATCGTCAGCACCGAATAGGACGCCCCATGCCGAAGATCGCCGAAATCGAGTACACCCCCAATCCCAACGCCGTGAAGTTCCAGCTGAAGGAGCCCGTCACCGTGGGCTTCCCCAAGGCCTTCCGGGACGCGGAGATGGCCGAGCACGACGAGCTGGCCCGGGGCCTCTTCGCCATCGGCCACGTGGTGTCGGTCTTCATGCAGGACAAGTTCATCACGGTCACCAAGGACGACGGCATCGGCTGGACCGAGCTCCTGCCCAAGCTGGCCCCCCCCATCCGCCAGGCCCCGTCGGCGGCCGGCTCCACCCAGGAGGCCCCCCACTGGGACCGCCCCGAGGTGGACGAGAACGACCCCCTCATCCAGCAGATCCGCAAGGTCCTCGCCGCCAGCATCCTCCCCGCCCTGGCCGCCGACGGCGGCGGCCTGGACATCGTCGGCCGCCACGAGAAGCAGGTGATGATCCGCTACCTGGGCGCCTGCGGGTCGTGCCCGTCGGGACTTACGGGCACGCTCATGGCCATCGAGGGCATCCTGCGCAAGGAAGTGGACCCGGAGATCGTCGTCATCACCGTTTGAACCGGTTCTCGACGCCGGTATCCAGGGGAGCCTGCGGCGAGCTGGAGGAGGCCTCCAGCGGGGCGAGGAGGGTGGATATTCCTTCTCATCCTTTCGATTCCCTCGCCCCTTCCCGTACACTGACCCCATGACGGCAGGCAGGCGTGAGCGCCAACTACAGAAACAGCGAGAGATCCTGGACCGGACCTTGGCCGCCCTGGACTCGGGCGGTCCTGCGGACGTACGTTCCCAGGCCGACCTGGAGGCCATCATCTTCCATGACCACGCCGACCTGGTCCGGGGCCTGGCCGAGGTGCTGGACCGCTCGGGCCTCGTGGAGGCCTTCCAGGCCCTGGCCCGGCACCTGGAGGAGGACGGCGGGCCATGGCTGCGCCGCCTGGAGCGCATCGAGGCCGACCCCGCCCTGCGCGCCCGCCGCGCCGAACTCGACCGCGACTACCTGGAGGTCCTGTCGGGCCACTTCCGCCGCTGGGGCGCCGCGGGCCCCCAGGGCGAGCGGATCTCCGACCTGGAGGCCGCCCTCGCCCTGGCCGCCCTGCAGGGCGCCCAGCGGCTATGGGTCAAGGGCCGGGGCCGGCCCGTCCTGCCGGTGCTGGTGGACGAGGCCCTGGCGGTGCTGTGGCCTGCCCTCTACGCCCACGCCCGGCGGCACGGCTAGCCCAGGATCTCCCGCAGCGCCTTGACGTGCTCCTGGAACGCCTCCCGCCCCGCGCCGGTGAGCGACAGGTAGGTGCGCGGCTTGCGGTCCACGAAGGTCTTCTCCTGGGCCAGGAACCCGGCCTCCTCCAGCTTGAGCAGGTGGGCCCCCAGGTTGCCGTCGGAAAGCTTGAGCAGGTTCCGGAGGTAGGTGAAGTCGACTTTCGCGTCGGCATCGAGGGCCGCCAGGGCGGCCACGATGCGCAGCCGCGCCGTCTGGTGGATGATCTCGTTCAGCCCGGCCATGGCCTACCTCCAGCGGAGCTTGATGTAGAGTCCGGGCAGGAAGAGGCCGCCCCCACCGAACACGGCCATCCACAGGAGGAAGCCCCGGAAGTCCAGGAAGGCCCGGCCCGCCAGGGCCGCCACGCTCACCACCAGGCCGATGGCGGCGAGCAGCCCGCTGCGCACCCAGATCCCCATGAGCACGTAGGCCATCATGAGCACGGTGACGATCACGGCGAGCTGGTCCGCGCCGTTCCTCAGGGGCAGCAGCATGCCCAGGGCCATGGCGTAGACCATGACCGTCAGCCAGAACAGGGCCACCTGGGCCATGAGCCTGCGGGTCTGGGCGCTCCGGACGTTGCCCTGGCGGTGGTCCCGGAGGCCCAGCCCCAGGGTGGCCACCATGCCCAGGCTCCCCAGCACCATCCAGATCCGGCTGGTGTGGGCGGGGGACAGGTGTGACAGGGTGAACGCGACGATCCAGAGGGCCCCCCAGAGGAGGAGGTTGTCGCCCATCTGGCTGCCGGCCACGGCCCGGCGGGTGTGGCGGGCCACCATCTCGATGTCGGCCAGGGCTTCGCGCGCCTGGTCCGGGGTGAGGTCAGGCATGGCGGCACCTCCGCAGTCGGGCGAGCGAAAGGCAGGTTGGATTCATGGGTCGCCTCCTTGAAATTGGGTTAAGAGAACTCTGCATTACAGAGTACTCTTTGCTTGGCATTCGTCAATCCCCTCCTGACAGATATTTCTCCATTTGCAGTTCCCGGCGCCCCAGCTTCTGATTCCTGGTCCGAGAACCCGGGGGGGGATGGGCCGTGGACCGACGTGCCGGACGCATGATGGCTAGGCATAGCCCCCGAAGCGGCGGACAATACGGAAACGCCGACACCACCCCATAAGCTCAAATTATTAATTCATTTACAGTTCCCCCAGCCGGACTTGTGAAGGAACGCCCCGTGCAGCCCGCAGACCCCGACAGCCACCCCCACGTGAGGGCCGACGAGGGCGCCGAGATCCTCGTCGTCGAGGACGCTCCCGTCACGATGGAATTCCTCCGGTTCATCCTCGCCGAGAGCCGCTACCGCGTGCGGGCCGCCACGACCGTGGAGGAGGGCCTCGCGGCGCTCCGGGAGCGGCTTCCCGACCTGCTGGTTCTGGACCTCCTCCTGCCGGACGCCCATGGCCTGGAGATCTGCCGGCAGCTGAGGGCGGACCCCCAGGGGGACGACATCCCCATCCTCATCGTCACCGTGGACGATTCGCCCCGGAACCACGGGGACGCGGTTCGCGCGGGGGCCGACGACTTCCTGCGCAAGCCGATCCTGCCCCCCGAGCTCCTGACCCGGGTGCGCAGCCTCCTGCGCCTGCGGCGCCTGCGCATCCAGCTCCGGCAGGAGAAGGAGGCCGTCCTGCAGATGCAGGTCCAGCACGAGGAGATGGTCCAGTTCATCCTGCACGACGTGAAGAACCTGCTGGCGGGCCTCCTCGCCAGCGTCGAGATCTTCGAGCACGACGCCTCCCCGGACCACTGGGAGAAGCACCAGCGCCGCATCGGTTCCTGCACCCGGAGCCTGCACGGCCTGGTGGACAACTTCCTGGACATTTCCCTGTCCCGCCGGGACCGCCCGGTCCTGCGCACCGAGGCCATCCTCGTGGCCCGCTGGCTCCCGCGGGTCGTGAGCGAGTTCGGGAATTTCGGCACCCGGCGCCCCCAGGTCTTCGAGGTGAAGGCCGACGGCCCGGGCACGATCCAGGCCGACCCGCACCTGGTGCGGCGCGTGCTCTTCAACCTGCTGGAGAACGCCGCCCGCCACGCGCCGGGCGAGGCGATCCAGGTGCGGGCGGCCCTCGACGCCCGGGCCGGCCAGTGCCGGATCTCCGTGGAGGACCAGGGGCCGGGCGTGCCGGACCCCTTGAAGGAGCAGATCTTCGACCGGCTCTTCAAGGCCGGGGAGGACGCCGGGACGGGAGGCGGCAAGGGCCTCGGCCTGGCCTTCTGCAGGCACGTGGCCGAGCTGCACGGGGGGCGCATCTGGGTCGAGGACAACCAGCCCCGGGGCAGCCGGTTCGTGCTGGAGCTACCGAGGAGCCTGTCCACGTAACAGGAGGCCTCGCGGGGCCTCCTGTTACGTGGACAGGCTCCTGGGGGCTAGCCGATCCAGGAGCCGGTCCGGGTCCGCCTCGCAGGGCAGTCCGGCGAGACCGTCCCCGTGGAGGAAGCCGTGGGCCTCCACCTGGCCCAGGAAGGCCAGCAGGCCGTCCCAGAAGCCGTCGCTGTTGAGGAGCCCCACGGGCTTGGCGTGGATGCCCAGCTGGGCCCAGGTCAGCACCTCGAACAGCTCGTCGAGGGTGCCGAACCCCCCGGGCAGGGCCAGGAATCCGCCCGAGAGCTGGACCATGCGGGCCTTCCGGGAGTGCATGTCCTCGGTGATGATCAGCTCCGTCAGGCCGCGGTGGGCCTTCTCACGGGCCACCAGGGCCCGGGGCATGACCCCCACCGCCCTGCCCCCGCCCTGGAGCACCGCGTCGGCCAGGGCCCCCATGAGGCCGCAATGGGCGCCTCCGTAGACGAGACCCGTGCCCCGCCGGGCCATGGCCTGCCCCAGGGCCACCGCCGCCGCCAGGTGATGGGGGTTGGTGCCGGAATGGGAGCCGGCGAAGACGCAGAGGGTGCCAGGGTTGTCCATGGCTTCCATGCTCTCGTACGGCCGCGCGCATTGCATCCAAACGAATGAACAAGCGAGCACAAAAGGGATGAATGAAAATTATTGTCTAAACCAAAAAACTATTTAATCATTTGCAGACCCGAAAAGCCGAAACCCGGAATCCGCCGAAGCGAACCCAAGATTGCCTTATTTATCAACTGCTTGGATCCGGCCACGCGCTTGGGGCCATCCAGGTCCGTTCAGGAAAGAAGCCACTATTATCGCCCGAAAAACCATACATATTCAAGTCTGTTTATCCAGAGGCGTTCGCACTAATCTCGACGGAATGCCGGAACGAAGGGGTCATGAGATCCCGGCCCCAAGGCAGCGTGAGGAGACCCCATGCTCGCGCACCTGATCCTGAAAGACGGTGAGTGCTTCAGAGGCGACGCCCCCCTTGGCCGGGGCGGGAGCGGCGAGGTGGTGTTCACCACCGCCATGGCCGGCTACCAGGAGATCCTCACGGACCCCAGCTTCGCGGGGCAGATGGTCTGCATGACCTTCCCCGAGCAGGGGATCTACGGCGTCCATGGCGACCTCAACGAGGCCCCGCGGCCCTGGGCGGCGGGGTTCATCTGCCGGCGCCTGACCCTCCAGCCCGACCACGCGCGGGCCGAGGGCGACCTGGGCAGCTGGCTCAAGCGCCACCGGATCCCCGTGATCACCGAGGTGGACACCCGCGCCCTCACCCAGCACGTGCGGGACCGGGGCGCCCAGCCCGGCCTCATCTGGACCGAGACGGACGGTTCCCTCGCTGCGGGGGTGGCCGCGGCCTCCCACCTGCCGGACATGTCCGGCCAGGCCCTGGCGGGCGAGGTGAGCTGCACGGACCGCTACGAGCTCCTGCGGGAGGGCGCGAAGTTCCGGGTGGCGGTCCTGGACGGCGGCATCAAGGCCTCCATCCTCACCCGGCTCGCCGCCTCGGGGCTCGACCTGGAGGTCTTCCCCTGGGACGCCCCGGCCTCCGAGCTGACCGCGGCCCGCTTCAGCGGGCTTTTTCTTAGCAACGGCCCCGGCGACCCCGCGGCGCTGCCCGGCATGCGCAAGGAGGTGGAGGCCTGCATCGGCCGGCTCCCGATCTTCGGCATCTGCCTGGGGCACCAGCTCCTGGGCCAGGCCTTCGGGGGCAGCACCTTCAAGCTGAAGTTCGGCCACCGCGGCGCGAACCAGCCGGTGCTGGACCTGGCCACCCGCCGCGTCGAGATCACCGCCCAGAACCACGGGTTCGCCGTCGACGAGGCGACCCTGCCTCCCGAGATCGAGGTGACCCACCGCCACCTCTCGGACGACACCGTGGAGGGACTCCGGCACCGCACGCTCCCCATCTTCAGCATCCAGCACCACCCGGAGGCCTCCCCCGGACCCCACGACGCGCGCGGGGCCTTCGGCAGGTTCGTCCGCATGATGGAGGACCACCATGCCTAGGAACCCCGAGATCACTTCAGTCCTGGTGCTTGGCGCCGGCCCCATCCAGATCGGCCAGGCCTGCGAGTTCGACTATTCCGGCACCCAGGCCCTGAAGGCCCTGCGCGAGGAGGGGGTGCGCACCATCCTCCTGAACTCCAACCCGGCCAGCATAATGACCGATCCCCAGCGGGCCGACGCCACCTACCTGGAACCCCTGAACCTGGCGGTGCTGGAGAAGGTCATCGAGCGGGAGCGCCCCGCGGCGCTCCTGCCCACCGTGGGGGGCCAGACGGCGCTCAACCTGGCCATGGAGGCCCACAAGGCCGGCATCCTGGAGCGCTACGGCGTGCGCCTCATCGGCGCCCAGCCCGCGGCCATCGACCGCGGCGAGGACCGGGAGCAGTTCAAGGCCCTCATGGACGAACTGGGCCTGGAGACCTGCCGGGGCGGCTTCGCCCACAGCATGGAGGAGGCCCGCGCCATCTCGAAGATGACCGGCTTCCCCGCGATCCTGCGCCCCTCCTTCACCCTGGGCGGCTCCGGCGGGGGCATCGCCTACAACGTGGAGGACTTCGAGGCCATCGCCCAGCGGGGCCTGGACCTCAGCCCCATCCACCAGGTCCTGGTGGAGGAGAGCATCCTGGGCTGGAAGGAATTCGAGCTGGAGGTGGTGCGGGACCTGGACGACAACGTGGAGATCATCTGCGGCATCGAGAACCTGGACCCCATGGGCATCCACACCGGCGACAGCATCACCGTCGCCCCCATCCTCACCCTCACGGACCCCGAGTACCAGCGCATGCGCGAGGCCGCCAAGGCCGTCATCCGCGGCGTGGGCGTGGAGACCGGCGGCAGCAACATCCAGTTCGCCCTGGATCCCGCCTCGGGCCGCATGATCGTCATCGAGATGAACCCCCGGGTATCCCGCTCCTCGGCCCTGGCCAGCAAGGCGACGGGCTTCCCCATCGCCTGGGTGGCCACCAAGCTGGCCCTGGGCTACCGCCTGTGGGAGCTGCCCAACGTCATCACCGCGCGCACCAAGGCGGCCTTCGAGCCGGTGCTGGACTACGTGGTGGTCAAGGTCCCACGCTTCACCTTCGAGAAGTTCCCCGAGACCGAACCGGTGCTGGGCATCCAGATGAAGAGCGTGGGCGAGACCATGGCCATCGGCCGCAGCTTCCAGGAGGCCCTGCAGAAGGCCCTGCGCAGCCTGGAGGAGGGCCACCTGGGCCTCGCGGGCGCCCTCGACGGGAAGCTCGACCTCTCGCGGCTCAAGGAGCACCTCCTGACGCCGGGCCCCCAGCGGATCTTCTGGATCTACCAGGCCCTGCGCGCGGGCCACTCCGTCGAGGAGCTGCACCGCCTCACCTGCATCTCGGCCTGGTTCCTGCGGGAGATGGAGGAGATCGTGGTGCTGGAGGGGCGCCTGCGGGGCTTCCCCCTGGAGCGGCTCCCCCGCGAGCTGCTGGAGAAGGGCAAGCGCGCCGGGTTCACCGATTCCCAGATCGCCGCCTTCTGCGGGGCCACCGAGGCCGGCGTGGGCGCCCTGCGGGCGTCCATGGGCCTGCGCCACGCCGTCAAGCGCATCGACACCTGCTCGGGCGAGTTCCAGGCGGAGACGCCCTACCTCTACCAGACCTGGGAGGAGCGCAGCGAGGCCCCGCCCACGGACCGCCCCAAGGCCATCGTCCTGGGCAGCGGCCCCAACCGCATCGGCCAGGGCGTGGAGTTCGACTGCTGCTGCGTGCAGGCGGTGGAGGCCATCCGCGCCAAGGGGGTGGAGGCCATCCTCGTCAACTGCAACCCCGAGACCGTGAGCACGGACTTCGACATCTCCGACCGCCTCTACTTCGAACCCCTGGTCTTCGAGGACGTGAAGGCCGTGGTGGACCGGGAGGGCGCGGGCGGACATCTGCTGGGCGTCTTCACCCAGTTCGGCGGCCAGACCCCGCTCAAGCTCGCCCAGAAGCTGGAGGCCGCGGGCGTGCCGCTCCTGGGCACGGCCCACAAGGCCATCTTCGACGCCGAGGACCGGAACCGCTTCGGCGAGGTGCTCCGCAAGCTGGACATCCCGGCCGCGCCCTGGGGCATGGCCTCCAACCCCGCCCAGGCGCTCGCCGTGGCCGAGAAGCTCCACTACCCCGTCATGGTGCGGCCCAGCTTCGTGCTGGGCGGCCGGGCCATGGCCATCGTCTTCGACGACGCGGGCCTGGAGAAGTACATGCGCGAGGCCACCCTGGTGAGCGAGGACCGTCCCGTGCTCATCGACCGCTACCTGGAGAACGCCCAGGAGCTGGACGTGGACCTGGTGTGCGACGGCGGGACCGCCGTCATCGCCGGCGTCATGGCCCACATCGAGGAGGCCGGGGTGCACTCAGGCGACTCGTACGCCGTCTTCCCCCCGCTGGGCGTGCCCGAGGCGACCCTGGAGACCGTGAAGGCCATGAGCCGCGCCCTGGCCTTCGAGCTGGGGGTGCGCGGCCTCCTGAACCTCCAGTGGGCCATCAAGGACGGCCTCCCCTACTGCCTGGAGGCCAACCCCCGGGCCAGCCGCACCGTGCCCTTCATCTCCAAGGCCACCGGGGTCAACTGGGCCGGCGTGGCCGCGCGGATCGGGCTGGGCGAGACCCTGCGCGAGCAGGGCGTGCAGGACGGCCAGGCCCTGGCCGTGGCCGTCAAGGGCGTGGTCTTCCCCTTCGCCAAGTTCCCGGGCGTGGACCCGGTCCTGGGCCCCGAGATGCGCTCCACGGGCGAAGTGATGGGCGTGGGCGCCACCTTCGGCGAGGCCTACGCCAAGGCCCTCCAGGCCGCCAACATGGTCCTGCCCCTGTCCGGCACCGTCTTCCTCAGCGTCAGCGACCAGGACAAGCCCCAGCTCCCCGAGCTGGTCCGGCGCCTGGCGAGCCTGGGCTTCGGCCTGTGCGCCACGGACGGCACCGCCCGCGCCCTGGAGGCCGCCGGGTACCGGGTGCGCCGCATCCACAAGGTGAACGAGGGCCGCCCCAACGCCGTGGACCTCCTGAAGAACGGCGAGATCCAGTGGGTGGTCAACACCCCCCACGGCAAGAACGCCTTCGTGGACGAGGACACCATCCGTCGCCAGTCCCTGCGCCTGAAGATCCCCTGCGTCACCAACATGAGCGCCGCCCTGGCCGCGTGCGAGGCGGTGGAGACGCTGCGGGGCGAGGTGCGGGTGCGCAACCTGCAGGAGCTGGGAACCCGGATCTAGACCGGCCGGGTCGGCTGGCGTTCCGACCCCTTGCCCACGACCCGCCATGCAAGGGCTAATGGCTGTCATTTCATAAGAAAACAGTCAAACGCAGCGGCGCGGAGGATTCGCCAACGGTCCGAGGGAAGGGCGTTGGGCGATGTCCTGCAAACCCCGGCCAGGGCCTGCTCCATGGCCTGGCGAAGACCGATCGGCTCCCCAAACGCGGCGAACAAGGCCAACCCGCCCCATGGGGAAACCGGTTTCCGGGTCAGGCCGATTTCAACCTCCTGGCCCCCGGCCGCGGTAAGCTTCGGCTGCACCCTTGGGTCCGCCATCCGATCCTCCCTGCGTTCTCGACAAACCCAAGGAAATCAGGCGTTCCAAATGGCGCGACTGCCAATTCAAGGCCCTGCTGCCGAATCCGGGATTAGGTACCTGGATTTCTGGCGGCCTGCCCGGGTTCCACCGTGGCGCTCGGATGGCGGCAGGTCCGGTTTCCTCCAGGACGCCCGGGTTCGTTGCCGCCGGCGGGGCCGGCGCCAACGGAAGGAGTCCGGCCGGGAGCGTTGGGGTCATGGCGCCACCTTTGAACTCCGCTAAGGGGTGAGCCGGGGTTGAAGCCTGGCCCAAGGTTCCGACCCACCCGATCTCAAGAATCGGCAAGCACCACAATTCTAAGTTTTATACAAGTGCAGGCCCCGGTGCCCGCCCTGGCGCCGCGTCACCAGCTTGGCCGGTCCGGAGCTTCCATCCGTGGATTCCATTTGTATATTTATTTAATGTTTTTAATATTCCGACCTGAAACACAATCCGATTACCTTAATTCTAAGTGTTAAAAAATAAAATATTTAAAAGTCAAACATCGTGAAATCGATCGTGCCGAAGTTACTAAAATGTTTGCATTATATTAACTATAAATTAAAATGATCCAGTTGGAGACCCCACCTATGGCCCTTCCCGAACCCATCCACCCTCAACCCACACCCGCCCCCTCCCCGGGAGTGGCCGTGCACCTGATCACGGCCGCAGCGGCGTCCTTCCTCCTGATCCTGGCCCCGGCCTGCACCAGGCGGTCCGGCTCCGGCGGGTCCGTTCCCACCCCCACGGAACCGGCGGCGCCGAAGATCGCCAGCTTCCAGGCGGACAAGTCGATCATCACGAAAGGCGACTCGGCGATCCTGACGTTCGCGTTCGAGGGGGGAACCGCCACCCTCGATCCGAACCTCGGCCCCGTGACCAGCGGCGGAAGCCTGACGGTTTCGCCGGACCAGGACACCGACTACACCCTCACCGTCAAGGGCGCCGACAACGCCGCGGTGCACCGGGTCGTCACCGTGAAGGTGGCGCAGGCGCCCGCGGCCCCCGAGATCCAGGCGCCGGCCCAGGTGGCGACGTTCCAGACCGGCATGGTGGCCACGGTCCCCTTCGAGGCGGGCAGTACCTATAAGTGGAGCATCAGCAACGGCTCCATCACCTCCGGCCAGAACGAGAACACCGTCACCTTCGATGCGGGCGCCACCGGAGACCTGGTGCTGACCTGCGTCGTCTCCAACGCCGCCGGCAAGGAGGCCAAGGCCAGCACCTTCACGGTCGCCGTCAGGGTCTCCACCATCACCGACTTCAAGGCGTCGCCGGCCCGGATCACCGCCGGCAGGCCCACGTCCCTGATGGCCACCTTCACCGGCGGCACGGGCCTCATCGAGCCCGGCGGCCTGCCCATCACCAGCGGCACGGCGGTGGTGGTCACCCCCGCTGGGGACACCACCTACACCTTGACCGTCCACAGCGGAACCACCCCCCTGGTGTCGTCCCAGACGCTGGTGAAGGTCCTGCCGGCCCTGGCCGCCACCCCCATCACCGTTTCGGGCGCTGTCCAGGCGGGCATTTCGGGCTACCAGGCTAGGGTGGCTCCCCAGGCCGGCTGCACCTACCGGTGGAGGATCGGCAATGGCACCCTCACCGCAGGCGACGGCACCGACACCGTCACCTTCACCGCCGGCGTCGCCGGACCGCTGACCCTGGACTGCACGATCACCAACCCGGCCGGCGATTCCATCGATGCTCCTTCACTGGCCTTGACGGTCCAAAGCGCCCCCGCCCCCGGCGCGCTGGCCGTGTCGCTGCTCCGGCCGGCCTTCCCCGCCTACGGGGGCGGACTCCGGGCGGAGGTGAACCCTGAGCCCGGGGCCACGTATGCCTGGACGCTCTCGGACGGCACCATCGACCTGGGCGCGGGCACGAACGCGATCGTCTTCACCGCCGGCGGTCCGGCACCCGCCACGCTTCGCTGCGCCATGACCCTGGCGGACGGCTCCACCCGCGAAGGTTCGGTGGGCTTCACCCCCACCTACCCGGTCATCGACCAGTTCGCACCCAACCAGAGCGTGGTCACGGCGGGGCGGAACGCCACCCTCAACTTCACCTTCAGTGGCGGCACCGGAACCCTCTCGCCGGGCAACCTCGCCGTCACCAGTCCCGGCAGCGTCCAGGTGGCTCCCGGCACCTACACCCTGACGGTCCTGGACGCCGCCGGCAATGTGGACCGGGCGGAGCGGACGATCTCCACCGTCCCCATGCCCACCATCACCCGATTCACCACCAGCCACCCCATCCTCGGCCCCGGCCGGGAGGCCGACCTCACCGCCGTCTTCGACGCCGGTCCGGGCGGCACGGCCCAGGTGGAAACCCTCGGCGCGGTCACCAGCGGCCAGCCGATCAGCACGGGCCCCCTGCAGAACGGCCGGCGCTTCGCCCTCCGGGTGACCAACGCCGGGGGCGACAGCATCACCCGCGACGTGACGGTGCGCGTGGCGGCCCTCGAACTGGTGGCCGGCTTCCCCTCCGGGTACGGCAATGGTGACGGCGCGGCCCGCTTCGCGCGGTTCAGGAACCCTCGCGGGCTCGCCATGGACGCCGCTGGGAACAACTACGTGGCGGATACGCTGAACCATACGATCCGAAAGGTGGCCGCCGACGGCACGGTGACCACCGTGGCTGGGAATCCCGGCGTCCCCGGCAGCGCGGACGGCCAAGGGCGTGAGGCCCGGTTCAACACCCCGGTGGGACTGGCCCTGGACGCCAGCGGCAACATCTATGTGGCGGACTTCGGCAATGCCACCATCCGCAAGGTCGCCGTGGACGGGACCGTATCCACCCTCGCGGGCGTGCCTGGAACCCAGGGTTCCACGGACGGCACCAACGGTGACGTCCTCTTCAGGGAGCCCTACGGCATCGCGGTGAGTCCGGATGGCACCCAGGTGTTCGTCTCGGACAGAAGCAGCCGAACCATCCGGGCCTTCAATCCCGGCATGGCCCCCCTGGTGACGATGACGATCGCGGGCCAGGATGGCGTCCCTGCATTCATGGACGGGCCAGGCGCCACCGCGCGTTTCCGGCAACCGGGAGGCCTGGCCCTGGGGGGAAACGGCAGCCTCTACGTGACGGATACGACCTCCAGCGTCATTCGCAAATTGACGCCGCAGGCGGACGGCACCTATTTCGTCTCCACCGTCGCGGGCCGGGATCTGGCCAGAACCCTCAACGGCGTCACGGACGGTGACGGCCTCACGGTCGCGACGTTCACGAATCCCATCCAGATTGCCGTGGATTCCGCAAACAACCTCTACGTGACGGATCTCGCGCACAAGAGTGTCCGCAAGCTCACCCAGACCCCCAACGGGTACCTCGTCTCCACTCTGGCCGGCGACACCTCGGCCATGGGGACCCTGGATGGCCATCCCTTGACCCAGGCCCGGTTCACCCAGCCAGGGGGCCTGGCGGTGGACGCGACCGGAACGGTATTCCTTGCGGATGGCCAAGCCGGCGTCAACGGCCCCTTCGGGAACGCCATCCGGGCGATTCCCGCGGCCTCCAATACGTATACCGTCGCCGGCACCCTTCCCTCGGCAGGTGCGGTGAACGGCGTGGGGACTGGCGCCAAATTCAGGGAACCCAGGGGCTCCGTGTCCGACGCCGCCGGCGTCGCCTACGTGTGCGACACCCAGAACCACGCCATTCGCAGGATCTCGCCGGACGGCACCGTCACCCTCCTTGCCGGGAACGGCACCCCTGGGGCCGTTGACGCGACCGGCACCGGAGCCCGGTTCAACCAGCCCTATGCCATCGCCATCGATTCCGCGGGGGTCCTGTTCGTCGCTGACATGATGAACCATGCCATCCGCAGGGTCGCGCAGGACGGCGTCGTGACCACGGTGGCGGGGGATGTGACACAGCCGGGCGGGTTTGCCGATGGCCTGGGAACCGCGGCGCGCTTCAACCGCCCTTCGGGCATCGCCGTGGATGGAGCCGGCAACCTCTACGTGGCCGATCGCGACAACCACGTGATCAGGAAGATCGACCCGACCGGGCAGGTGACCACCTTGGCCGGCGACCCCCTGCGGGCTGATTCCCTGGACGGGCCGGCCGGGCAGGGCACCCTCACCGCGCCCTTCGGAATCGCCCTGGATGGTGCCGGAAGCCTGCTCGTTTCGGATTTCGGTTCCCACACCATCCGGAAGGTGAACCTCGCGACCGGCGCGCTGAGCACGCTGGCCGGGGACGCGGGCGCACCCGGGTTCCCGACGGACCCTGGGTACGTCGACGCGAACGGCTCCTTGGCCCGCTTCAACAAGCCGGCCTCCCTGGCGGTCGACTCCGACGGGAACGCCTATGTCGCGGACTTCAACAATGAGGCCCTCCGCATGATCGCGCCGGACGGGACGGTCACCACGGTCCTGGGCTTTGCGGGGTACCCGAGGATGCGAGGGGTCGCCCCCGGACCGCTGCCGACGGCCTTCGCCGAACCCAAGGGCGTTTCCGTCGACCCGGCCACGGGCAACCTCCTCGTCTCCACCCCGGACGCGGTCATGAAGGTCGCCTTCCGGTAGCGGGGCGCCCCGGACCTTCCGGTCCATTCCCGACACCCACCCGCCAGGGCCGCGAATTCCTCCACGGCCCTGGCGGTTCCGCGGAAGGCCCGCCTCACCAGGAATAGGCGAGGCCCGTCAGCAGCACGTCCGTATCCCGGTCGTTGAGCGTGATGGTGCGGTTCCATTGCAGGCGCAGGCCCAGGTGCGGTCCCAGGCTCCGTCCCGCCAGCATGGAGATGCGCCCGCTGGAGCGGATGTTCACGGTATCCGGGGGTTCGGACTTTCCCCGGTCGGGGAAGGTGCGGGAGAGGTAGGGTCCGATGCCCACGCTCAGCATCCAGTCCCGGTTGGCGCTCCGGGTGGACAGCCAGGCCTGCACCGACAGGCCGTCCCGCCTGGCGGCGTCGATGCCCCCTTCGTCGCAGTAGGTCACCGAGACGTCCACATTCCGGGCCAGCCGCCTGCGGTATTCCACCGCGAAGGATTGCAGGAATTCGGTCGTCTCGCTTTCCATGCTGTTGAGGATGGTTCGGCCGAACAGGAAGACCAGCTCATTGGCCGGGTCCTCACGGGGGGCCGGGGAGGCGGAAGGGCGGACCGACGGATGCCCGCCGAACCGGGTGCTCACCCCCACCAGGGAACCCTGGGTCTGGGGCCCGGGGGCGCCCAGGACGCGGTTCAGCTGCACGAACCCCTCCCAGGCGCCGCCCGCGAAGGGATACTGGGCCCGGAGGCTCAGCAGGGTCCGCAGGCCGTGGTCGTTCTGGTACCCGCCGCCGTCCTGGCCGGGCGTGGTGTCGAAGTTGCGGTAGATGCCCAGGCCGGCTCCCAGCCGCAGGCTGTTCCGCTCCATTCGATGGAAGCGCCAGACCTGGACGGAGGCCCCGTCCCGGTGGTGGCCATCCAGGTGCCCTTCATTGAGCCACGTGAAGCTCGCCGACCAGGCTCCCGCCAAGGGATGGAGGTACTGGAACTGCCACGTGTAGGTCGCCTCCCGCGCCCCGATGACATGCAGCCTGCCGAGGGCCGCGCTCACCTCCTGGCCGCGGACGTGGGACCCGCCCACGGCGGCCAGGAGCACGAGGAGAAGGAGAGGACGCATGGGGGTTCCGAAGGCGGGTCCGGGGAGATCCGCAGTCCCGGGGTCAAGGCGGGGCAAGCGGGACCCTTGGGGGTGGAGCGTCCACGAACGGGTTATTCGTTCGTTTGATCAACGCAAATTGAATTTAGCATGAAAAACCCAGGAAGGCCCGAAGGGGAGCTGGCAATGAGATGTTGATCACGCGGGATGGAGGCGGCGCCTCACACTTCCAGCTCCAGGAAAGCCCCTTGTGATCGATCGACCAATTCAATCACGGTCACCGGGATCCCCTCTGTCCCGGCGCGCGGCGCCGGCCCCGGTGTGGGCGCCGCCCGGGCCGTCTATGATGGAGGCATGCCGATCCTCCGCCTCATGCTGGCCCTCCTCCTCGCCCCCGCGGCCTTCGCCCAGCCCCTGGCCACCCGGCTCCAGGCCCACCTCCAGGCGCCGCGCTTCGAAGCCTCCAGGTGGGGCGCCTCGGTGGTATCGCTGGACACGGGGCGCACGGTCTTCGAGCAGGACGCCGGCAAGTACTTCGTGCCTGCCAGCAACGCCAAGCTGTTCACCTGCGCCATGGCGCTTTGCAGGCTGGGGCCGGAGCGGCGGATCCGCACGTCGGTGCTGGCCGGGGGCCGCCCCGGGCCGGACGGGGTCCTCCAGGGCGACCTGGTCCTCTTCGGCCGCGGCGATCCCATGCTCCTGGCCCGGTGGCACGGGTATCCCGGCACGCCGGACCCCTTCGAGGCCCTCGCGGCCCAGGTGGCCGCCGCCGGGGTGCGGGTGGTGCGGGGGGACGTGGTGGGCGACGACAGCTTCTTCCGCACCCGGCCCTTCGGGTCGGGCTGGGAGAGCGGGGACCGGGACTACGCCTTCGGGGCCGACGTGTCGGCCCTCACCGTGCACGACAACATGGTGGACCTGCGGATCTACCCGGGGGCCGGCGGGGGGCCCTGCCACCTCTTCCCGATCCCCGGCCTGGGGCTCCTGCCCCTGCGCAACCTCACCTCCACCGGCGCGGGGCCCGGCCTCCGGGCCCTCTGGGAAGGGGAGGAGCTGGTCGTCACCGGCAGCCTCGCCGCCGGCGCCGCCCCGGCCTCCCTCGCCGTCCCGGTGCGGCGCCCCGCCCTCTTCGCGGCCGGGCTCCTGCGCCGGGCCCTGGAGCGCCACGGCGTGCGGATCACGGGCGGCGCCGCCGCGCGGACCGCGCCTGCCCCGGTGGAGCTGGCCTTCGTGGAATCCCCCGCCGTCCGCGACCTGGTGAAGGCCACCCTCAAGGACTCGATCAACCTCTACGCCCAGCTCCTCCTGCTCCAGGCGGGGGGATCCGAGGAGGCGGGCCTGGCGACCCTGGCGGACTTCCTGAAAGAGGCCGGGATTCCGGCCGGGGACGTCCTGCTCGAGGAGGGGGCCGGGCTTTCCCGCAAGGACCTGGTGAAGCCCCGGGCCCTGACGGCCCTCCTGAAATTCATGGCCGCCCGCCCCGAGGGCCCGGCCTTCGCGGACGCCCTGCCCCTGGCGGCGGTGGACGGCACCCTGCGCAGCCGCATGGGGGATTCCCCCGCCGCGGCCAACGTCCGGGCCAAGACGGGCACCCTGCGCAACACCCATTCCCTGGCCGGCTACGTGACCACCGCGGCCGGGGAGCGCCTCGCGTTCTCCATCATCCTCAACAACCATGTGTCCCCCGCCCCGGCCGCGGACCTGGACGCCGCCGCCGTGCTCCTGGCGGAGCAGGCGGCGCGCGTGCAGTGAGGCCGCGAAGGCGGTAGAGTGGGAAATCCCACCGGTCCTCCCTTGCGCCTCCCCCATCTGCCCTTCGTGAAGATCTGCTGCATCTCGAGCCTCGAGGAGGCGCGGCTGGCCATCGCCTGCGGGGCCTCGGCCCTGGGCCTGGTGTCGGCCATGCCCAGCGGGCCGGGAATCATCGGCGACGGCCTCATCGCCGAGATCGCGGCGGCGGTGCCGCCGCCCATCGCCACCTTCCTCCTCACCTCCCGCCAGGACGCCGACGGGATCCTCCGCCAGCACCGGCTCTGCCGCACCACCACGATCCAGCTGGTGGACGAGGTGCCCCGGGCCGACCTGAGGAAGATCCGGCAGGAGCTGCCCGGGGTCCGCCTCGTCCAGGTGGTCCACGTGACCGGGGAGGCCTCCCTGGCCGAGGCCCGGTCCCTGGAGGGCCTGGTGGACGCCCTGCTGCTGGATTCGGGGAACCCGGCCCTGGCGGTCAAGGAGCTGGGGGGCACCGGGCGCACCCACGACTGGGGGCTGAGCCGGGCCATCGTGGAGGCCACCACGCTGCCGGTATTCCTGGCCGGGGGCCTGAACCCGGGCAACGTGGCCCAGGCCGTGGCCGTGGTGCGCCCCTACGGCCTGGACCTGTGCAGCGGGGTCCGCCGGAGCGGCAAGCTCAATGCCACCAAGCTGGAGATGTTCTTCGCCGCCCTCCGGGCCGGGGCCTGAATTTCCCTGCCGAATCTTGGAATTCCGCGATAACCTACCTGTTCTGCCGGACGCATGTGCCGGGATTCCAGCCCTCCAGGAGGGGGCTACTATTAGAGGTGGACGAATGTCCCAACTTTCAACACTCATCAAGGGCAAAGGCTCCAAGCAGATGGGCCGCATCACGGTGCTGGACGCGACCATGCTGGAGGACGAGACGCCTGACAGCCAGGAGTTCCTCGACGCCCTTCAGGGTGAGACCCGCGCGCTCCGCGAGGAAGAAGTGGTCCGCGGCATGGTCGTGGAGATCCGTGGCAAGGATGTCATCATCGACATCGGCTACAAGGGCTCGGGCACGGTCAACATCGATGAGTTCAACAATCCCGACGGCACCGTCGGCGTCGCCGTCGGCGACGTGGTCGAAGTGCTCCTCGAGCACCTCGAGGACCAGAACGGCAACGTCCGCCTCTCCCGCGAACGCGCGGAGAAGATGAAGATCTGGGACGAGGTGGAGAAGGCGTTCCGCGCCAACCTCACCGTCCACGGCGTCGTTCTCGAGAAGGTCAAGGGCGGCCTGGCCGTGGACATCGGCATCCGGGCGTTCCTCCCCGGCTCGCAGGTGGACACCAAGCCCGTGCGCAACCTGGACCCCTACCTCGGCAAGTCCTTCGACATGAAGGTCATCAAGGTGAACCGCCGCCGGGGCAACATCGTCCTGAGCCGCAAGCTCTTCCTCGAGACCATCAACGCGAACATGAAGGAAGAGACCCTGGCCGGCCTGGAAGAAGGCAAGCTGGTGGAAGGCACCGTCAAGAACATCACCGAGTACGGGGCCTTCGTGGACCTGGGCGGCGTGGACGGCCTGCTGCACATCACCGACATGAGCTGGGGCCGCCTGAACCACCCCTCCGAGATGTTCCAGGTGGGCGACAAGGTCGAGGTCGCCATCCTCAAGTACGACAAGGAGACCGAGCGCGTCAGCCTGGGCTACAAGCAGAAGTTCGCTGATCCCTGGCTCACCGTCGAGGACCGCTACCCCGTCAACGCCACGGTCAAGGGCAAGGTCGTCTCCATCACCGACTACGGCGCATTCGTCGAGCTCGAGCCCGGCGTCGAAGGCCTGGTGCACGTCTCCGAGATGAGCTGGACCAAGAAGGTCAAGTCCGCCAAGGGCATGGTCAACCTCGGCGACATGGTCGAGGCCCAGATCCTGCAGGTGGATCCCGAGAGCCGCCGCATCAGCCTCGGCATGAAGCAGATCACCCCCAACCCCTGGATGGAAGTGGCCGAGAAGTACAACATCGGCCAGATCGTCACCGGCCTGGTGCGCAACATCACCGAGTTCGGCGCCTTCGTCGAGCTGGAAGAGGGCATCGACGGCCTGATCCACGTGTCCGACTTCAGCTGGACCAAGAAGATCAAGCACCCCGGCGAGATCGTGAAGAAGGGCGACAGCGTCACCGCCAAGGTCCTCAGCCTGGATCCCCTGAACCAGCGCATGAGCCTGGGCGTCAAGCAGATGGAGCCCAACGTCTGGGAGATCTTCTTCGAAGGCCACCACGTGGGCGACACCATCGTCGGCCGCATCGCGCGCCTCACCGACTTCGGGGCCTTCGTGGACCTGGGCGAGGGCATCGAGGGCTTGGTGCACGTCTCCGAGCTCAGCCGCAAGCGGGTCGAGGAGATCACCAAGGAATTCGCCGCCGGCCAGGAACTGACGATGAAGATCGTCAAGCTGGATCCCACCGAGCACCGCATCGGCCTCTCCGTGAAGCAGTACGAGATGGACGCGGAGCGCGGCGAGATCGAGACCGCCAAGAACCTGCAGCCGTTCAAGAAGGCCACCCTTGCTGACGCGTTCAAGAACGTGGAGCGCGAGGACTAGGCAACCGTTCGCCCTGTCGGTGGAGTCTGAGCCGCAGGCGAAGAGGAAGGCCACCCTGGCCGACGCGTTCAAGAACGTCGAGCGCGAGGACTAGGCAGCCGCACCAGGGAAAGGGCCCCGCAACTCCGGTTGCGGGGCCTTTTCACGTACCGGGTCACAACCCGATCGGGTCCCCGCTGACGACCAGCTCCACCCGGCGGTTGCGCATCCGGCCCTCGCGGGTCTCGTTGGGCGCCACGGGACGGGAGGCGGCGAGCCCCTCGGCCTGGAGGCTGCCCGCGGCGAGGCCCTGGCCCGCCAGGAACCTCCGCACCGCCTCGGCCCGCTGGCGGGATAGGCGGGCGTTCAGGGCGGGCCTCCCGGTGGCGTCGGTGTGGCCCAGGGCGCGGATCTTCAGGCCCGGACGGGTCAGGAGGATGCCGGCGATCTTGGCCAGGTTCACCCGGGCGGGCGCCGACAGGCGGCTGCTTCCGGAGGGGAAGGCCACGTCCGTGAGGGTGGCCATGAGGCCCTCCTCCGTTTCGCGGGTCTGGAGCAGGCGGTTGAGCTGCTCGATGAGCCGGCGGCGCACCTCCAGCTGGGCCTGGGTGACCTCCCGCTCCTTTCCGCGGGCCGCGCTGGCCGCCGCGGCCCGGGCCGCGTCGGCGGTGGCGCGGGCGGCATCGGCCTGGACCCGGGCCGCGTCGGCCTGGGCGCGGGCGGATTCCAGGCTGGCCCGCAGTTCCTCGGCGGTCTCCCGTTCCCGGGCCAGGAGGAGGGCCTCCTTCTGCCGGCCGGCGACGATGCGGGCGTCCTCCGCCTGCAGCACCGCCCGCCGCGCGGCCAGGACGGCCTCCTTCCCCCCCAGGTGCTTTTCCGCCTCCATGCGGCCGAGCTCCCCCAGGGCCGCGCGGTACTCCGCGGGGGCGAAGGCCTCGGCCTGCTCGGCCTCGGCGAGCCGCACGGCATTGCGGGCCTGGAAGACGTAGGGCGAGGCCGTGGGGTCCCGGGGGGCGGGGGTGCCGGGCTCCAGGCCGTGGCCGGTGCCGGGGCCGAGGGGGGCCTCCACCGCCTCCAAGGCCGGCCGCGCGCCGCGCACCGGCTGGTTCTCCAGGACCAGGGCGTCGCTCACCCGGGTCACGGCGAAGTGGGGCTCGGCGGTGACGATGAGCCCGAAGGACGGGAAGGGGGTGATGGCCACCACGTGGGCCTTCCCGCGCACCGCCGCGACCTCCCCCAGGTTCACGGTCCGGCCCTGGGGCGAGACGGCCCAGAGCACGTAGGTGAGGTAGCCGGGGCCGAACCGGCTGGCGGGCTCCAGGCCCGCGAAATGGGCGTGGACCCGCATCCGGCCCCCCTCCCCGCGCACGATCGCCTGGCCGGAGGCGCCGGGGGACAGGGCCGTTCCGCGGAAGCCGATGAGGGTGGATCCCTCCACGAACGGATAATGAAAAGCTTGGGTGGACGCCGGATGCAAGGGGGCGAACGCACACAGGACCAGCAGGGGCCAGGGAATGGCTCGGGGCATCGTGCTCCTCCAGGGGGGTGGGTCCGCACAGGACACGGACTGCCTCCTATGTGGGGCGGAGGGGCCGGAGGATTCACCCCGGGCCGAATCCGTTCCGGAATGAAATTTCCATCCAGTCGTGGCCCGCCCGCTGGAACAATGGTGGGAAGCCCCCGCGGACCCATGCCATCATTCGAACGAGGATCTCCCATGCAAGCCCATCCCGAAGCCCAAGGCCCCGCCGCGGAATTCGCCAACAGCCTCACCCACGGTCTCGGCGCGGTCCTGGGCGTGGCGGCCCTGGTGGTCATGGTGGTCCAGGCCAGCCTCCACGGTTCGGCCCGGGACATCGTCGGCGCCTCCATCTTCGGAGCCTCGCTGGTGCTGCTCTATTCCATGAGCACCCTCTACCACGCCTTCCGCGGCCCGCGGGTGAAGTTCGTCTTCAAGGTCCTGGACCACAACTCCATCTTCGTGCTCATCGCGGGCACCTACACCCCCTTCTGCCTGCGCACGCTGCCGGCGGGGTGGGGCTGGAGCATCTTCGGGGTGATCTGGGGCCTGGCGGTGCTGGGCATCGTCTTCAAGAGCATCTTCATCCGCCGTCTCTCCTGGCTGAGCCTGGCGGTGTACCTGGGCATGGGCTGGATCGTCGTGATCGCGGCCAAGCCCCTGGCCCAGCACCTGCCCCCGGGAGGCCTCTTCTGGCTGGGCGCGGGCGGGCTCTTCTACACGCTGGGCACCGTCTTCTACGCGTGGAAGAGCATGAAGTTCCATCACGCCGTCTGGCACCTCTTCGTGCTCGGGGGCAGCGCCTGCCACGTGGCCTCGGTGCTGTTCTTCGTCATCCCGCGGGCCTAGCCCATGGCGGGCCTGGAGGGACTGCCTGGCTACGGGAGGTGGGGAGCCTCCCTGGACGTGCTCCTGGGCCATCCGGGGCCGCTGTGGGTCTACGGCGAGGCCGGCTGCGGCCTGAGCACCCTGGGGGCCTGGCTGGCCCGGGGCCGCGGCGCCCCCTTCCAGGACGACGCCGAGGGCCTGGACCCGGCCGCGCTGGGCGCCTGGATCGAAGCGCACCCCGCCGGCGTACTGGCCTCCCATCTGCCCCCCGAGGATCCGGCGGTGGCGCGGGCCGCCTCCCGCTGCCTCCCGTTCCGGCTTCCCAGTCTCGAGGAGGAGGAGGGCGATCTGGAGCGAACCTTCTGGATCATGGCCCGGGAGGAGGGCGTCACCGGCCCCCTGCCGCCGCTCCTCACGGCCCTGCCCTGCCCCGGCAACCTGCGCGGGCTGCGGAACCGGCTGGTGCGGTGGAAGCTCCTGGGCCAGCTGCCCGACGACGCCACCCCGCGCCTGCCCCTGGCCGACACCGAGGACCTCGCCGCCAACCTCCACGTGCTGGAGCGGCTCCTGCTCCACCGCGCCCTGCGGCGCAGCTACGGCAACCGGGTGGAGGCCGCGAAGCGCCTGGGCGTGAGCCGCAGGCACCTGTACCTCCTCATCGCGCGCCACGGGGACCCGGTGCGGGGCGAGGCTCCCACGGCGGAAGGCCCCAAAAGGCTCCTGCGCGGACAAAACTCCAACATCCTGGATCCACACCGATAAACTGAATGGAGACAGGGCGGACCATGGCGAATCCTCTGAGAGTTCTGGTGGTGGATGACGATCCCGGCATGCGGGATGGCATGGCCTTGAGCCTCAAGCGCGCCGGCTTCGTCACGGAACAGGCGCGGTCCGGCGAGGACGCCCTGCGCATGACCCGGCCCGGCGCCTTCGACGCCGTGGTCACCGACCTGCGCATGACCGGCATGGACGGCCTCCAGCTCACCGCGCGGCTCAAGGCCCTGGACACGGGCCTCCCGGTGCTCCTGGTGACGGCCTTCGGCAGCCTGGACACGGCCCGGGAGGCCATGCGCCTGGGGGCCTTCGACTACCTCTCCAAGCCCTTCAGCCCCGACGAGCTGGTCCAGGCCGTGCGCAAGGCCATCCGCAGCGACGACCGCCTCAAGGCCGAGATCCCCGCCGAGGCCCCCGTCATCCTCACCCAGGACCCGGCCCTGGCCGAGACCCTGGCCCTGGCCCGGCGCGCCGCCGACAGCAAGGCCACCATCCTCATCCAGGCCGAGAGCGGCACCGGCAAGGAGCTCCTGGCCAAGCTCATCCACACCTCCAGCCCCCGGCGCAAGGCGGCCTTCGTGGCCATCAACTGCGCGGCCATCCCCGAGAACCTCCTGGAATCCGAGCTCTTCGGGTTCGAGAAGGGGGCCTTCACCGGCGCCACCAGCGCCAAGCCGGGCCGCTTCGAGCAGGCCGACGGCGGCACCCTGGTGCTGGACGAGATCGGCGAACTGCCCCTGGCCCTCCAGGGCAAGCTCCTGCGGGCCATCCAGGAGCGCACCGTCGATCGCCTGGGCGGAAACCGCCCCATCGCCGTGGATGTCCGCCTCATTGCCCTCACCAACCGCGACCTGGCCACGGAAGTGAAGGAAGGCCGGTTCCGGGAGGACCTCTACTACCGCCTCAACGTCATCCCCCTGCGCCTGCCCCCCCTTCGGGAGCGCACCGCCGACCTGGAGCTCCTGGCCCTGCACTTCGCCGAGCGCTACGCCCGGGAGAACGACCGCCCCACCCCCCGCCTCTCCCCCAGCTTCCGGGAGGCCCTCACCCGCCACCCCTGGCCCGGCAACATCCGCGAGCTGGAGAACGCCGTGCAGCGCTGCGTGGTGCTGAACCCCGGCGACCTCCTCACCCACAAGGACCTCGCCTGGCTCCTGGACCCCGCCCAGCTGGAAGGCCTGCCCGAGGACCCCCCCGAGCCGCCCCGGGAATCCCCCTTCCTGCGCCCCCTGGAGGAGGCCCTGCCCGCCCCCCCCGCCGCCTCCGGCGACCTGCGCATCGCCGACCCCGCCGAGCCCCTGAAGGGCGTGCCCCTGGGCACCCTGGTGGCCCTGCCCCTGGGCATCCCCCTGCCCGAGCTGGAGCGGTTCTGGCTGCTGTCCACGCTCTCGGCCCTGGAGGGGAACCGCACCCACTGCTCCCAGAAGCTGGACATCGCCTTGCGCACCGTGCGGAACAAGATCAACGAATACCGGGACGCCGGCTACGACATCCCGCTCAGCGGGCACGGCCGGGAAGACTAGGCGGCTCCGAGGAAATTCTGGGCCACGACCCATCCGATGCCAGCCAGGAATCGGTGCGGAGGCGGGTGGACGTCCTCCGGCAGCAGGCGATCGGTGCCTCCCGGCTGGCCCTCCACAACTCGGCCCTAAATTGCCTATAACTCCTGCCGCGACCGGCACTGCCCCAAGTGCCAGGCCCTGGCCCAGGAACGCTGGCTCGACAAGGAGACCCAGCGCCTTCTGGACCTGCCCCACTACCACCTGGTGTTCGCCCTCCCGGCGGAATTGCGGTTCCTGGCCCGGCAGTACCCGGCCAAGTTCTACGGCGCCCTATTTCGGGCCGCGACCCGGACCCTTCTGAAGCTGTTCCGGACCCGCCTGAAGGCCACCCCGGGCCTGCTGCTGGTGCTTCACACCTGGACCCGGGAGTTGACCTTCCACCCCCACCTCCACGTACGGGTCACCGCCGGGGGCCTCGCCTTCGACGGCGGAAGCTTCATCCCCAGTGGGAAGAGGTACCTGTTCCCGGTGGCCATGATGGGTGAGGTGTTCCGGGCCAAGATGCTCAACGCCCTGGGCAGGCTCCAGGAGAAGGGCGCCTTCCCGGAGGTTCAGAAGGAACTTTACGCTACCCGGATGGCCGCGGTCAGCGACCTGGACTGGGGCGTCCACGCCAAGAAGCCATTCGCGCACTCCAGCCACGTGGCCGGCTACCTGGCCCGGTATACCCGCTGGGTCGGCATCGCCAACTCCCGGCTCCTGAACGTCACCGAGGACCGGGTGACGTTCGCCACCAAGAACGGCAAGACCGCCACGGTCCACCCCGTGGAATTCCTCGAGCGCCTGGTTCAGCACGTCCTTCCCCCGGGCTTCCACAAGATCCGTCATGCCGGCCTCTACGGCTCCCTCCAGGCTGGCGGCCTTCTGGAGAAGGCCAGGGCCATCGTCGGTACCTGCAAGAAGCCCCGGAAGGACCCGTCTGATCTGGAACGTCTGGAGCGCGAATCCCAGATCTGCCCCGTTTGCGGTGGCGCCCTCCGCCGGACACCCCTGCCCGCCGCCGTCCCCGCACCGCCCGGGGACGATCCAAGCTGACCGTCCCTGCAACGCCCGTGACGTCAGTTCCCGGCCTGCCCGATTGGGGTAGGTGGACCAGGGTCTTTCCGCATCTCAGCCTACCGCCGGGAACAGTGATCCCGAAGGGCGAAGCTCGGGTCCAGGGACCGATCCGGGCCTGTCCAAGAACGTAAGATCGGGCTGCGCGTCATCGCGCCGGCACAGGTGTGCGTTCGTGTTCCTGCGAGCCCGATTTACTAACTATTCTGATACTTGCCGTCGAACTCGGCTGAGCAGAAAGCCTCCACGGACTTCAAGGCGCCTTGAAGGTCCTGCCCTTCTCCGGACCACCCGGGAAGGTTAGCGGCTGCAATTAATACCATCATCCCAAACGACGCGGCCGCCAGGTTTGGGATAAAGGACCGGAATTGGGGAAGGAAAGTTGTCCGACGCCGGATCAGGGGTGATTCGCAGGGCGGTTATCTTGAATTCTTGTGGATCAGCTCATTCATTTTGGCAGAACAAGACGGATAACATAATTTAAAAAAATTAAATACAATGAAGCCAAACATGTAGAACAGGCCCAAAAGCGTTACGATCTCAAACACGAACCGCTGGAATAGAGTCAAATCATGAATACAATTGCCAATACCAAGGAAATTATTAATGGGTTGCTTAAGAGCAACACAAGGCAAAATAATTGCGATTCGTATAATATTGATATTATTCATTTTAACCATTCACCACCTCTGTTCAATTTGCCATGAATTTGACTTCGCTTAGCAGCTATCACCCGAATCAGATCCCGTATAAAATGAGTCATTAAGCGAAAAAATCAGGACAAAGGTGTTTAATGATACGATAAACAAATAAAAATAAAATATGCATAATTCCGAGAAGCACCATGGATGCAACTGCAAGGCTTGGGAAAAATCCAAGATTATCAATGCAATTGTTTATACCAGTTAATTTATAAAAAGGTTTTTGCAGACACAATGACACAAGAATTATTATAGCCTGGGTCCATTTTATTCTTTTGTGTTTCATTGCTAGTTCTTTCAACATAATTGGCCCAAAAGGCACCTAATACCGAATTTCAGGAAGAGCTCCAGCGCAGTTTATATCTGAATAATTTTGGATTGCTCTGTAATTTGCTTACCAGTTATATTTAATCGTGCTCAACGTTTTCTGCAATTTAATACCCTCTGTGACTCCTGTATAACTCAATGCTCCAACACCAGCAATAATTGCGCCGCCTGCAGCCCCAACACCTCCAATGGGAGGCCCCCCGATGCCAAGCCCAAGAACGGCGCTGCTGGCGTTGTGGACGGCCTGGGCCCTGGTGTGCAACGTGAGGCCCGGGGTGGCGCGCATTTAGCGGGTGATCGCCGCCTTCAGGCGGGCCTGCTCGAGGCGGTAATGGCCCATCAGGTTCGCGGCCAGCGCCAGGTCGTGGGAGGCCACGGTGGCGAGGCGCGCGTTCAGGGCCGGAACATCGTAGGTGCCGTCGGGGAGCATGGGATTCAGGGCGGCGATCAGGGCCGTGGCCTCCTGGAAGGTCAGGCCTTCCGTGGCCAGGGTCCTGGCGGCGGGGGCCGGAGTGGCGGGCGCCTTGGCCGGGCTGGCGGAAGGGGTGGCGGGGAGAGTGGTGGTGCTGGAACTGGAGGAGCCCGTACTGCTGCTGGAACGGACGGAGGCCTGGGGCGCCTTCATCCAGCCCAGGGCGACCAGCGTCGCGCCCAGGTCCTGCCAGCCCGGAAAGCCGTTTTCCGCGAGCCTGGGCTGAATGACCGCATGGTAGCTGAAAGCCACCTGGCTGCCTGGATAACTCAAGGCGTCGGGGTGCACCGCCGCCATGCTGCCGACCACCTGGACCAGGCATTCCTGGGCCCTGGCCTGGGCACCGACAGGCACCGGTCCCTTCCGGGCAGCCTGCAGGGTCGCCAGGCCCTGGGCGAGTGCCTCCTCCTGCAGCTTGTCGAGCCACGCCTGGGCCCTGAGATCGGCCTCGACGTCGTAGCCGGGCGGGTTGGTCGCGAGCAGGGGCTGGACCACCAGAAGGGCGGGGACAAGAAGCAGGCGCAGATTCATTAATTCTCCATCCCGATCGTCGGGCTGTCTTTCATGTGCCCTCAACCCCTACGGCCGTTCCAGCCATTGACAGACATTTTTATATATTTAATTTATATATTGGAGTTCTGGAATCCCCCTTTGAGCCACCCCCTTTCCCCCCTCCTGGCCGGCTTCCTGGCCCTGGTCCCCTCCCACGGTCCGGAGCGCCTGGCCAGGACTTATGTTCATTTCTCCAACGATTCCCGGGGGCCCTGGACGGTGGGGGTGGACCGGAGGACCGGCCTGAAGGGGAGGCTCCGGATCATGGACTTCGACGGGAAACGGCAGGCCTGGAAGACGGCCGGGAACCTGGAACCGGGCCGTGAGATGGTCCTGCCTCCGGGCCGGGGCCTCCACCTTGCGCCCTGCCCGCCCGCCTACATGGGGTTCCTCAAGACCGGAGAGGACTTCACCGGCCGGCTCTACCTCAAGGACAGCCAGGGCCGGAGGATCCTCCTGGACGTGGCCCGCCCGGCCAGGGAGGGCGCCCCGCCGGTCTTCAGCTTCGTGCTGCCCGCTTGCAGTTCGAAGGTCGAGGGGGTCCTGGCCTACGCCTACGGCAACGGCGACCTCGAAGGCTATGCCGTGGCCCGAATCCGCATCGTCTCGGAGACGGTCAGTCCAGATCCAGGTCCAGCAGCCCCGGAGGGGGATCCAGTTCCAGGCGCCGGCCGGCCAGGTCCACCTGCCACCAGGCCTTGATGTAGGGCACGTCCCGCTGGCCGGTGCGGCCGGGGCGCAGGTCCTTGAGGACCACCATGTCGTACCCCATGGGCGTGGGGTCCAGGCGCAGCACCTCGCCCACCAGGGCGCCGTGCACGTAGACCTGGCAGCCGGCCCACTCGTGGCGGAAGGTCTCGCCCTCGGGCAGGATGATGGCCTCGTCGGGGGCCCAGATGGCCCAGCCCTTGAAGGGCTCGGCGGCGGTGCGGTCGGGGATGCCCTCGAAGGCGACGCAGGCGCGGTCCTGGTGGAAGCGGAAGGTGCGCACCTTGGCGGGTCGCGCGGGGGGCGGCGCTTCGCCGGCGCCCTCCAGGTCCAGGCTCGGGGGGGCCAGCACGAGGCCGGCCATGCCGTCCAGCTTCTCCGGCTCGTCCATGAGCTCGTGCAGCAGGAACTCGCCCTTGAGGCCCTGCACCTTGGCGAGGTGGCCCAGGAGGAACATTACTGGTCGCCCAGGGGCGCTTCGGCCTCGGGCCTGGCGGGGCGCTCGTCGCCGTCGAACAGCTCGAGGTTCACCGTAAGGCCGGCCTTCTCGCCGGCGACCTTCGCGAGGGTGCGCAGGGAGGTGATCATGCGCCCGCCCTTGCCGATGATCCGGCCGCGGTCCCGGGCCTCGGCGTAGATGAGGACGTCCAGCTTGCGCCCGCCCTCCTTCACGTCCACCCGCAGCGCTTCGGGGTGGTCGAGGATGGGTGTCAGGACATCGGTAACAAACGCTTCAAAGTTCATGGAAGCTCCGCCGGGCGGCCGTGGCCAACCGGCCTTCAAGGCCAGATTCGCCGGCCCGGATGCCGGGCCGGCGTGTCGAGCTTACAGGATGGAATTCTTCTTGAAGAGTTCCAGGACGGTCTTGGAGGGCTGGGCGCCCTTGGCGATCCAGGCCTTGGCCTTCTCGGCGTCGATGCGCACGGTCTCGCCGTTCTGCGCGATGGGGTTCACGAAGCCCAGGACTTCGATGGCGCGGCCGGTGGGGATGCGGTCGTTCTCGGACACGACGATGTGGTAGAAGGGCCGCTTCTTGGCGCCGTTGCGGGCGAGACGGATGGAAAGCATCGGGACTCCTTGGGTGTTGAAAGAAAATTGCGGGTTAGAGTGAGAAGGGCGGTTTCTGCATGCCCTGCATGGCCTGCATCCGCTTCATGAAACCGGGGTTGTTCATCTGGGACATCATCTTCTTCATCTGCAGGTACTGCTTGAGAAGCTGATTGACTTCATGGACGGGGCGGCCGCAGCCCGCGGCGATGCGGCGCTTGCGCTTGGCGTCCAGGAGATTGTGGTTCTGCCGCTCCCGCGGCGTCATGGAATTGAGGATGGCCTCCAGGTGCTTGATCCGCTTGTCCGTGGCCACGGACTCGATCTGCTCCTTCATCTTCCCGAGCCCCGGCAGCATGCCGATGATCTTCTGCATGGAGCCCATCTTCTGGATCTGCTGGAACTGGCTGCGCATGTCGTCGAGCGTGAACTGGTTCTTGACGAGGCGCTGCGCCATGCGCTCGGCGTCCTTCTCGTCGATGGTGTCCTTGGCGTGCTCGATGAGGGTGAGCACGTCGCCCATGCCGAGGATGCGCTGGGCCATGCGGTCGGGGTGGAAGCGCTCGAAGTCGTCCAGCTTCTCGCCCGAGCCCACGAACTTGATGGCGGTGCCGGTGATGTGCCGGATGCTGAAGGCCGCGCCGCCGCGGGTGTCGCCGTCGGCCTTGGTGAGGATGACGCCGGTCGTGGCCAGCTTCTCGTGGAAGGCCCCGGCGGAGCGAACGGCGTCCTGCCCGGTCATGGCGTCGGCCACGAAGAGGATCTCGGTAGGGGAACAGGCGCCCTTGATGGCCGCCAGTTCGTTCATGAGAGTCTCGTCCAGATGCAGGCGGCCGGCCGTATCCAGGATCACCACGTCCCAGCCCTTGAGGGCGGCTTCCTGCACGGCCGCCTTGCAGATGGCCACCGGCTCCATGGATTCGGTGCGGAAGCTGGGCACGCCCGCGTCCCTGGCCACCACGTGCAGCTGCTCGATGGCGGCGGGGCGGTACACGTCCGCGGGCACCAGCAGGGGGGAGTAACCGTTCTTCTTCAGATACTTGGCGAGCTTGCCGCAGGTGGTCGTCTTGCCGGAGCCCTGGAGGCCCACCATCATCACCACGGTGGGCGGCTTCGGGGCCATGTCGAGGGGCCGCTCGGGAGCCTGGCCGCCCATGATGGCGGTGAGCTCCTGGTAGACGATGTCGATGAACTGCTGGGCCGGGTTGAGGCCGTTCAGGACCTCGACGCCCAGGGCCTTCTCCTTGACCCGCTGCAGGAAGGCCTTGGCCACCTGCACGTGCACGTCCGCTTCCAGGAGCGCCATGCGCACGTCCCGGAGGGCCTCCTCGATGTTCTTCTCGGACAGCCGGCTCTGCCCCCGGAGGGACTTCATCGCGCGGCTGAGTTTATCGGACAGGGTTTCGAACATGGGTCCCAGAGACAGGCAGAGCCATCCCAGAGTGGGATGAACCCATGATCTTAGCGCCAAAGCGGCTGGGACTCAACGGAAAGGCTTGGAACTCACGATCCGTGCCAGAATGTCGACTTCCGGAGTCGACTATGGCCAACCGTCTCGCCCAGTCCACCAGCCCCTACCTTCTCCAGCATGCCCACAATCCCGTGGAATGGAACCCCTGGGATGCCGAAAGCCTGGAGCGGGCCCGCCTGGAGGACAAGCCGATCTTCCTCAGCATCGGCTACAGCGCCTGCCACTGGTGCCACGTGATGGAGCGGGAATCCTTCGAGGACCCGGCGGTGGCCGCGGAGCTCAACGCCCACTTCATCCCCATCAAGGTGGACCGGGAGGAGCGCCCCGACCTGGACGACCTCTACATGGGCGCGGTCCAGGCCATCACGGGCCGCGGCGGCTGGCCCATGAGCGTCTGGCTCACGCCGGACCTCAGGCCCTTCTACGGAGGGACCTACTACCCCCCCGCGCCCCGCCACGGCCTCCCGGCCTTCCTGCAGCTCCTCGAGAGCATCCGCCGCGCCTGGGCGGACCAGCGCCCCGACCTCGAGGGCGACGCCGCGAGCCTCCTGGCCGCCCTGGACCGCGATCCGCCCCCGGCCCGGGCCCTCCCGACCCTGGCCCCGGTGCGCAAGGCCATGGAGACCATGGAGCGCAGCTTCGACCCGCGGTGGGGCGGCTTCGGCCCGGCCCCCAAGTTCCCCCAGCCCACCGGCCTGGAGCTGCTCCTGCGCCACGGGTCCGCGGCGGACCGGGCCCGGGCCCTCAAGACCCTGGACGCCATGGCCGAAGGCGGGATCTTCGACCACCTGGGGGGCGGCTTCGCCCGCTACAGCGTGGACGAGAAGTGGCTGGTGCCCCACTTCGAGAAGATGCTCTACGACAACGCGCTGCTGGCGCCGTGCTACCTGGAGGCCTTCCAGCTCACCGGCGAGCCCCGCCACCGCGAGACCGCCAGGGCCACCCTGGACTACCTGCTCCGGGACCTGCGGGACCCCGCGGGCGGCTTCCACTCCAGCGAGGACGCCGACAGCGAAGGGGAGGAGGGCCGCTTCTACGTGTTCACCCCCGCCGAGATCGAAGGCGTCCTGGGCGCGGACGCCGGACGTTTCTGCGAGGCCTACGGCGTCACCGCCCAGGGCTGCTTCGAACACGGAACCAGCGTCCTCCACCGCTTCGAGGCCCGGGGCGCGGCCGTCGAGGAGGGGCTTCGGGCCCGGGTCCTGGCCTTCCGGAACGCCCGGGTGCGCCCCGGCAAGGACGACAAGGTGCTTGCGGCCTGGAACGGCCTGGCCCTCGGCGCCTTCGCCCGGGGCTTCCAGGTGCTGGGCGAGGCGAGGTACCTGGAAGCGGCCGGCGCCCTGGCGGATTTCCTGCGGACCGAGCTGTGGCGGGACGGGAGCCTCCTGCGCACCTGGCGCCGCGGCCGGGGGCACACGCCGGCCTTCCTGGAGGACTACGGGGCCGTGGCCTGCGGGCTGGTGGACCTGTACGAGGCCGGGTTCGACGCCCGGCACCTGCGGTGGGCCTTCGACCTGGGGGAGATCCTCCTGGAGCGGTTCCAGGACCCGGAAGGGGGGTTCTACGCGAGCATCGCCCGTCCGGACCTCCTGGTGCGCCAGAAACCCTTCCAGGACGGCGCCGTGCCCTCGGGGAACACCCTGGCCGCGCGGGCCCTCCTGGCCCTGGGCCGGCACTTCGGGCACGCCCCCTTCACCGTCGCCGCCGAGGGCGCCCTGCGGGCCGCGGCGCCCCTGCTGGAGCGGGCCCCGTCGGCCGTGACGGGCATGGCGGGCGTCCTGGCCTCGGCCCTGGCTCCGGGACCGGAGGTCGTCATCGCCGGGGATCCGGGGGACCCGCGCGTCCGGGCCCTGGTGGACCGGGCCCACCGGGCCCTGCGGGTGGGAGGGGTCCTCTCCCTGGTGGAGGCCGACCCCGCCCTGCCCCTCCACCAGGACCGCCGGGTCGCCGAGCCGTCCGTATTTCTCTGCCGGGGCGGCGTCTGCGAGGCCCCGCTCACGGATCCGGACCGCCTGGCCGATAGCCTCGCGGGCGTGTTGACAAACTAATGAACCATCCTTATTTTTGATCCGGCGGCCGATACATGATCCATTTGGTCATCTAAAGGCCGACCCGGGAGTCGGCCATGGCCCAACCCAGTTCAAGGCCCGACTGGTTCGAGAAGGGGAAGAAGGACGGACGCTACGTGCTGGGTCCCCTCCTGGGCCACGGCGGCATGGGGGACGTGGTCGAGGCCTGGGACACCATCCTGGGGCGCGTGGTGGCCCTCAAGATCCTCAACCACGCCGAGCCCGCGGCCATGGTGCGCTTCATGCACGAAGCCCAGCTCCAGGCCAAGCTCGAGCACCCCAACATCTGCCGGATCTATGACATCGAGGCCCACGAGGGCGTGCCCCGCATCGCCATGCAGCTGGTGCGGGGCCCCACGCTGGAGGACGCCACCAACGACCTGGAGCTTGAGGAGATCGTGGCCCTCATCGCCCAGGTGGCCGAGACCCTGGAGGATGCCCACCGCCACGGGCTCATCCACCGGGACATCAAGCCCGGCAACGTCCTCCTGGAGCCCCTGCCGGCCGGGGGCTGGAAGCCCATCCTCTGCGACTTCGGCCTGGCCCTGCAGGTCGACGCCTCCGTGCTCACCCTGCCCAACGCCCTCACCGGGACGCCCGCCTACATGGCTCCCGAGCAGGTGCGGGGGGACCGCCGGCACATCGGGCCCGCGACGGACGTCTACGCCCTGGGCGGCACCCTCTACTTCCTTCTGGTGGGCCGGCCCCCCTGCGTCAGCACCGTCACCCAGGAAATGCTGAAGGTGAAGAAGGAGCGGCGGTTCCCCACCCCCCGGGCCCTGGAGCCGTCCATCCCCGAGGCGCTGGAGGCCATCCTCTTGCGCTGCCTCGCCCCGGCCCCGGCGGAGCGGTACCCGACCATGGAGGCCCTGGCCGCCGACCTGTGGGGGTTCCTGGGCCGGGCCCCGCGGCGCGCCGCCGGGAAATGGCGGAGCCTGGCCGCCACCGCCGCGGCCCTGGGGCTGGTGGCGGGGCTGGGAGGCCTTGCCTGGCACCGGGCCGCCGCCCAGGAACGCTCGGCGGAGCGGTTTAACCGCGCGGCCCAGGAAGCGAGCAATCTCATGGCCGGCCTCCGCTACGAGCAGGAGCAGCCGCTCCACGACACCCGGAGCGCCCTCGCGCGCATCCGGGCCGTCAGGGACGCCGCCACGGCGCCCGCCGACGACCCCGCCTGGGCCCTGGTGCGGGGGACCGCGGACTACTGCCTGGACAACCTTCCCGCCGCCCACGCCGAACTGGAGAAGGCCTTGGCAAGGGGACCGGCCCTTCCCGGCACCGCCTACCTCCTGGGCCTCGTCTGCGCGCGCCAGTGGCTCGACCTGGAGCAGGAGCCCGCCCAGCGGGGGCAGGCCGCCGCGGCGGACCTGCGCGCGCAGGCCCAGGCGTGGTTCCAGAAGGCCAAGGGCCTGAGCCGGGACCGGGAGGCGTTCGCCCAGGCGCTCCTCGCCCTCATGGCCCATGACCTTCCGGGCGCCCTGGCCCATTGCCGTGCTGCCGAGCAGGCCAACCCCTGGCTTCGCGACGCGGGCGCCCTGGGCTCCCACTGCCTGGCCCGTCTGGCCCGCACCTACCTTGCGGGCGGGGATGACGCCGCCGCCGGCAGCGCCTACCGCGAGGCCCTCCGGTGGGCCGAGGACGGCGCCCGCCAGGCCCAGAGCGACGGCGGACTCCGCCATGCCGCCCTGGTCGCCGCCATGGGGCTGGCCGAGCTGGACCGGGCCCGGGGCCAGCTCACCCGGGAGACGGTCCAGGCGCTCGTCGCGCGCGCGGACCAGAGCCTCCTCATCAATCCGGACGGCGGGACCGCCCAGGCGGACTGGATTTCCGTGCAGTGCCTGGTCGCCCGGCAACAGGCCGATGCGGGCCTCGATCCCAAGCCCACGCTGGACCGGGCCCTGGCCTTCTACTGGACCCGGACCCAGGATCCCCGTCCCCCGGCCCTGACCGCCGCCCAGCGGATGCTGAACGGATTGACAACCGAACGTGACCGGGCCCGGAGCCGGCCGGTCCTGCCCAGGGCCGTCAAGGCCTCCGGCCTGCCCATGGAAGGGCACCCGGACATTCTTCGCCCGCACGCCCAGCAACGAGCCGTCCCAGCAGCCTGAGAAGGCAGAAAACACCGCCTTGTTTCCGGTCCCCGGGGGCCTAGATTGGGTGCAGGGTAGAAAAAAGTCGCTCTTCCCTTACACCTGAGGCCGTCTAAGAACGAGCCCCTTCCCCAGTGACGGCGTTCCGGAAACCGCCCGCTGGCGAGACCCCAAAGCACCCTCTTCAGGGTGCTTTTTTTTCGGTGGAGGCCCGGGCGCGCAGCGCAACCACGCGAGATTCCTGGGAACCCCCGGCCACCCGGACGCTTATCGCGTTTTCATCAGCCACGGATCCTTGCCTGTTCGCCCAATTGAACGCCGAGCTGCCAGAAGGTGTGAACCAGGGCATTCGGATCATCTTTCCGCCGGATCCTACCCATTCCGCCCAGGGGCATTGCCCCATAATCGGATGGCGTCTCCGGGGTGGTGGCGAAAGCGGTCGCCTTGCCGGAAGCGTGAAGGGAATGGGCGCGATCCAGACGAAATAGCCAGGGAGGTCGACCATGCTGAAGTTCCAGATCCCCATGCTTGTAACCCTGCTGGCGATCCCGCATCTCAATGCGCAAGGGGGTCCCATGGCAAGCCCGGGAGCCGTCCAGAGGAGGAATCTGCTCGAGGCGGCCCTCGCACCCCCGAAAGCCGTCGGGAGCGTCAGCGTCCAGGACGTGACGATGGCGACCGGGCAGAAGGCGCCCCTTCACCTGCACCCATGCCCCGTCATCGGGGTTGTGATCGAAGGTCGCATCGCCTACCAGATCGAGGGTGAGCCGACGACGTTCCTCAAGGCCGGGGACGCCTTTTATGAACCTGCGGGCGTTCATGTGGCACGCTTCGACAACGTCGGGGACACCCCTGCCAGATTCGTCGCGGCCTACCTCCTGGAAGAGCCGGGGCAGCCGACGGTCAAGATCGTGCAGAACCCCTAGGCTCCTAGAGGGTCAGATGGTCCCCAGGGCCTGGGCGAGGTCGGCGATGAGGTCCTGGGCGTCCTCCAGGCCCACGGACATGCGCACCATGTTGTCGGTGATGCCGGCCTGGGCCTTCTCCTCCGGGGTCATGTCGGAGTGGGTCATGGAGGAGGGGTGCTCGATGAGGCTCTCGATGCCCCCGAGGCTCACGGCCAGCTTCATATGCCGCACGGCGTCCAGCACCCTGAAGGCCTCGGTTTCGCCGCCCTTGACGCAGAAGGCGATGATGCTCCCGGTGCCGGTGCACTGGTCCTTCCAGAGGGCCGTCTGGGCCTCGCCCATGGCCGGGCTGCCGGGGTAGGCCACGCACTGGACCTTGGGGTGGGTGCGCAGGAAGTCCACGATGCGCAGGGCGCTGGCCTGCTGCTGCTCCATGCGCAGCTGGAGCGTGCCCAGGGAGCGCTGGATGAGCCAGGCCGTGTCCGGGTCGGAGTTGGAGCCCAGGATGGTGCGCATGACCTTGATCTGGCCCACCAGGGCGGCGCTGCCCATGGCCACGCCCGCCACCAGGTCGGAGTGCCCGCCCAGGAACTTCGTGGCGGAGTAGAGGATCACGTCGGCGCCCAGTTCGAGCGGCTTGCTGAAGATGGGTCCCATGAAGGTGTTGTCCACCACGACCAGGATCTTGTGGTCCTCGCGGGAATAGGCGGCGGCCAGCTCCGAGGCGCCCCGGATGTCCGAAAGCATCATCGTGGGGTTGGCGGGGGACTCGATGTAGATGACCTTGACGGTGGGATCGGTCTTGACGAAGCGCTCCAGCTCCTCGCGGGGGGTCCCGGCGGGGAACGGGATCGTCCGGATGTTGAACTGGGGGAGCACCCGGCGGAAGAAGTACTCGGTGCCGCCGTACACCGGATCCGAGAAGAGCAGCGTGTCGCCGGGCTTCAGGAAGGCCAGGCAGGTGCTGGAGATGGCGCCCATGCCCGAGGAGAACAGGGCGGCGGCCTCGGCGCCGTCCCACACCACGACCTTGTCCTCCAGGATCTCGCTGTTGGGGTTGTTCACGCGGGTGTAGATGAGGGCCGGGCTCTCCCCGGCCTTGGGACAGTCGAGGCCGTAGGCGATCTCGAAGGCCCGCTTGCCCTCGGCGGCGGTCTTGAAGATGAACGTGGAGGTGCGGAACACCGGAGGCACCGCGGCGCCCTCGGAGCGCTGGGGGTCGTATCCGTGGGAGAAGATGCGGGTCTGCGGCTTGACGGTCATGGGGGCTCCGGATCCTTGGCAGGATGATTATGAGTCCCTGGGATCCGAATCCATGGTGTCGGAGGTCACACCTTGGGCCGGGAGCCTGTCTACGTAACAGGATTCAGGCTCCTAGCCCCTCGCCAGCGGCATGGTCATGCACCGCGGCCCCCCACGGGCCCGGCTCAGCTCGGCGCTCTCGAGCATCACCGCCCACTTGCCGCCGTCCAGAAGATCGATGGACGGGTCGGCGATGAGGTCCCGGGCCATGAGGATCCGGTAGCCGGCCTTGGCGAGTTCGCCGGCGGTGGCGTGGTTGCGGCTGTACATGACGATCACGCCCGGGGCCAGGCAGAAGGCGTTGGCGCCGTCGGTCCACTGCTCCCGCTGCTGCATGATGTAGTTGTCCCCGCCGCAGCGGATGGGTTCGAGGTCGATGCCCACGCCCTTCAGGGCCCGCAGGAGGTTGGCCTCCACGGAGGTCTGCAGGGTCTTGTGGCGCAGGTCGAACTTCACGACGTTGAGCAGCTCGCGGCTGTGGTCCGTGAAGAAGGGCGGGTAGATCAGGCACTCGCCTTCGCTGACCCGGGTGAAGATGGTGTCGAGGTGCATGGCGCTGCGCACCTTGGGCATGAGCACCATGAGCAGGGTGTCGAAGGAGAGGTCCTGCCGGCGCAGGTTCTCGGCCAGCATGTGGATGGCGTCGGCGGAAGTTCGCTCGCTGCAGCCCACGGCCAGCACCTTGTCGGAGAGCACCAGGGTGTCCCCGCCCTCCAGGCTCTGGGGCATGCGGATCTCGCCCTTGAGAAGCGGCGTGAGCTGGTCGAAGAGCCGGTCCGCCTCCTGGAGGTGGCACAGCCGCGGGTGGTGGCGGAAGACGTAGCTGAGGATCAGCGGCTCGCGCTCCCGGGCCCAGGTGGCCATGAAGTTGATGTTGTACCCGCGGCCCACCACCGCGGCGGGATCCCGCATGAACAGGAGGTTCGGGATGGGGCGCACGGTGTAGTCGAAGCGCTTCTGCCAGTGAGTGTGGCTCAGGGTGTCGTCCCAGGGGATGCCGGTGATCACGGCCCGGGCCACGTCCGCGGGAGCCATGGCCCGCAGCAGGTTCGCGGACTCGTCGGGCATGTCCACCAGGCGCCGGAAGTCCTCGATGAAGGCCAGCTTCACCCCTTCGGAATCGAGCGACTCCACGAAGAGGTCCTGGATGTCCAGCACCTCGTCGGCCACCCGGGCCAGCACCTTCCGGAACACCCCGTGCTCGGCCCGGGCGAGGTCCCCGTAGAGGATGTCGTCGAAGAGCAGCTCCTCCATCATGTCCGGAACCATCATGTCCACTTCGGGGCCGGGGTTGTGCACGACCACCTGCTTCAGGCGGCCGATCTCGGAAAATATCGATAACTGGATTGCGGGCATGACGTCCTCAAAAAGGGCACAAAAGTTGAAGATAAGCTTATCCGAAAAAGCGATTTACCGAAAGTTTACCAAACTGGTCACAATTCCCTTGCCTCGCCTGCGGGCCCCATCGTAGCCTGGAAACTCACTGGAAATCGTTCCCCCACAGGAGGCCACATGGCTGCTTTCGTAACTCAACCCGCACCCGACTTCAAGGCCACCGCCCTCGTGAACGGCGAGTTCAAGGAAGTCACCCTCAGCCAGTACAAGGGCAGGAAGGTCGTCCTGTTCTTCTACCCCCTGGACTTCACCTTCGTCTGCCCCACCGAGATCCTGGCCTTCTCCGACGCCGTCAAGGAGTTCGAGGCCCGCGACACCCAGGTGCTGGGCGTGAGCGTCGACTCCCACTTCAGCCACTGGGCCTGGGCGAACACCGAGATCAAGAACGGCGGCATCAAGGGCGTCAGCTTCCCGCTGGTCTCCGACCTGTCCAAGTCCATCGCGGCGGACTACAACGTCCTGCTCCCCGGCGGCATCGCCCTGCGCGGCCTGTTCCTCGTGGACGAGGCGGGCATCCTGCGCCACATCACCGTCAACGACCTGCCCCTGGGCCGCAACGTGGAGGAGGTCCTCCGCGTGGTGGACGCGCTGGACTTCCACACCAAGAACGGCGAGGTCTGCCCCGCCAACTGGAAGAAGGGCGACAAGGCCATGAAGCCCACCCAGGAAGGCCTGCGCGAGTACGCGGCCAACCACTAGCCTGCCGGATCGCGCGAAACGGGGCCCTGCGGGGCCCCTTTTCGCGTCTACAGGATGTTCACCGAGAACCCCACGTAGGGGCACCGGGCCCGGCGGTCCCACCCGATCCGGCCCGTGAGCATCCCCACGTAGAGGGCGAACCGCTCCTTGTATTGGATGCCCGCCTCCGCCCGGACCGCCAGCTTGAGAAGGCCCGTGGAGCCGTTGTAGGTGCCCCTGTTGCCCAGGCCGGTGGCTTGGTCGTACGTCCCTTCGGATCCCATCCGCCATTTCTGGAGGACCACCCCCGCGGAGATCGTGGGATGGAAGGCCGAATCGGGGGCCAGCGTCAGGAGGCCGTCCGCGCCCAGGCCATAGTTGTTCATCGCGACGCGGCCGCCATCGGCGGGGAAGGAATCCCCATCCAGGCGCACGCGCAGACGCATGGCCTCCTTCCCCACGAGGACGGCGAAGCCGCCGCCGGCGCCGGTACGGGAAAAGCCGATGTCCTTCAGGCTTTTGCCAGGCTGCGTGGCCCGGCCGTTGAGCTGGTACTGGATGCCGTCGCCGGCGGCCAGGGGCCAGGCGCAGAGGACGGCCAGGGAGATCGTGAGCAGCTTGTCCAAGCATCCCTCCGGGGGTTCACTTCAGTTCGAAATAGACACGGCTTCCGCCTTCCTTCCGGGCCCGTTCCCCACCGTCGACGATGAAGACCCGGTCCTCGGACACCTTTCCCGAGCCCAGGAGACGGTCCCGGACGGCCTGGACGCGACGGCGGGCCAACAGCCGAAGGGCAGCGGCGTCCACATCGACCCGGGCAAGGAGCCGGGCTTCCATGTCGGCCGGGGCGGGTTCGGGAGCGGCCTTGGCCTCCTTGGGGTCCTTGGGCGGGGGGAATGCCTGGAGGTAGGCGGCGCGCAGGAACTTCGGCCGCTCACCGGGCCCCAGGGGCTGGCCCTTGAGGCGCGCCAGGGAGGCCTCCAGCTCCGCGAGCTTCAGGGCGGGCACATCGACCTCGCCCGCGGTGCCCTCCATCTCCAGGCGCAGGCCGGGGCGCTCGAAGAGGCCCTTCTCGAGGGTCTCCAGGACCTTGGCCCCCTGGGCGTCGACGGCGTCCCCCCCGGGCGGGAAGGGCAGGAGGCTGAGGTCCGCGTCCCCGCCCCCGAAGGCCTTGCCGATCAGCGCGAAGGGCGAAGTGGCGATCTTGGCGAAGACGTTGATGACGGCGCGCCAGATGACCCGGCCCAGCTTGAAGTCGGGGGAGGCCAGGTCCCCGCGCACGGGCACGTCCAGGTCGATGACGCCGTGGCGGTCCCGCAGCAGGGCCAGGCCCAGCTTCACCGGCACGTGCACGGCCTCGGGGCTCTCCACCGCCCCGCCCAGGGTGAACTGGTCCATGCGGATCCGGTTCTCGCCCTCGAGCTTGCGGTCCTGCACGAGGTACTTCATGTCCAGTTCCAGCTTGCCCTTCTCGATGCCGTAGCCCACGTAGCGGCCCGAGTAGGGACTCAGGGGCGACAGGTCCATGCCGCCCATGACCAGGGCCACGTCGGTGTAGGCGGCCTGGGACAGGAGGTTCACGGTGCCCTTGGCGGTGAAGGGCGCGGCGCCGTCCACCAGCGCCTTCAGCTCCATGGAGGCCCGGGACCCGGGGTCCGAGGAGAGCCGGCCCACCTGGCCGTCGATATGGTCCAGGGAGAGGGCCACCACCGGCTGCAGGCTCCGGTCCAGGAACGTGAAGGAGCCTCCCTTGAACCGGAAGGCGCCGATCTCGGCCTTCACCGGGGCACCGGGCGCGGACTTCTCCGCGGGCTTTTCCGCCGGCACCGCTGGGGCCGCGGCGGTGCGCACGAACCTGAAGGCGGGCCGGTCCCAGTCGATGGATGCCAGGGACACGGCCATGGGGCTCGAGGCGGCCCTGATTCCGGCCACGCGCAGGGCTTCCCAGGCCACCTCGGCGTTGCCCGCGACCGCCTTGAAGCCGTCCACACGGGCCTGCCCCCGGAAGGCGTACCTCGCGGCGGGAAGGTCGAAGTCCGCGTGCCCGGCCAGCCCCAGGCGCCCGGAGGCGAGGGTGGCGTCCGGCGCCGCATAGCCGTCCAGGGGCGCCAGGTCCAGGTCGTCCACCTTGAGCTCCAGGGCCCCGGCGGACTTCAGCGGCGCCGCGGTGCCCGCGGCATGGACGCGTCCCCTGCCGTTCCACCGCAGATCCAGGTCCACGTCGCAGAGCCTGGCCGGATCCATGCTGAATTTCCTTACGGTGAGGGCCAGCTGGTCGAGGGTCAGGTCCACGGGGCGTCTGGGCACCAGGTCCCGGAAGGCGACGGACTGGTTCTCCACGCGGAGTTCGTCCAGGTCGAAGGTGAAGGGTTCGGCCTTCTTCGGCTTGGCGGGCACGCGTGGCGTGGCCATGCGCATGAGGTTGATGCTGCCCGCGGCGTTTCGCTCCACCTTGAGCCGGCTGTTGCGCACGGCGAGGGAGGCCACGTGGAATTTGGATTCCAGGAGGTCCGCCTCCAGGCCCTTGACCCGCACCTCGGCCAGGTCGACGGCGGAGCCGGGCACGCCGGTCTCGCCCAGGGAGAGGTTGTCCAGGCCCGCCTCGCCCTTGTGGAGGCGCACGGCGTGGCTGCCTTCGCCCCACCGGAACTCGTAGTCGGCCTTCACGTCCAGCGTGCCGGACATCAGCTCGACGTCCATCCTGTCACGGTAGTACGGGGCGTACTTGGGCAGGTGGAGGCCCCCCACGAAGAAGCTTCCCTGGCTGCGCAGGGGCTCCACGAAGAAGTGGCCCCGCCACCCGAAGGTCTCGCCCCGCTCGGTGCGCCCCGTGAAGGCGTACGGGTTGTTGTTGTCGGGCTTCAGGCGGAAGCCGTCCAGGTCGAGGCTCAGGGGGCCCAGGACCGTGGTGAAGGCGGGGGTGGTGGAGCGGTCCGCGAAGTCCACCCGGGCGCGCACCACGGTGAGCTTGCGGATGCGGATGTCCGGGAGGGGCCCCGCGGGCCTGGGGGGCTCGGGGGAGGCCACCAGCAGGTCCTGGAAGGTGGGGTTGCCTTCCCTGTCCAGCACCACCTGCGCGTGGAAGCCCTCCAGGCGGATCTCCTGGAAGACCGGGGCCAGCCGGAACAGGGTGGCGGCGCCCAGGTTGACGTAGAGCCGGTCCCAGCCCAGCAGGGCCGAGCCGTCCTTGTCCTTCACCAGGAAGCCCTCCAGCGTGACGGAGAGGGCGAAGGGGTTGACACGCACCCGGGCCACCGTAACTTCCCGGTGGAGCATGGGCGCCAGCCGCTTCGGAAGCTGCGCCCGGATCAGGGCCGGTGCGAGGAGGAACCCGGCCGCCGCATAGAGAACGACCAGGAGAGCGAGGGCTTGGACCCACCGCCGTCCCAGGACCTGACGGAGCAATGTTGATGCATTCATGTGGAAAGACTAGCACTTTTCCGGCCCCGGAAATCCTCCTGATCCGGTCATGTATACCAAAAGTCACGATGCATGTGACAAACCGGTTTAAAGGGCTAACATTGCCGCATAACCATGGTCCCGAGACCATGACTACCCATTTCGGGTGTGTCGGTAATTCGGTCGACCCACAAAGGGAGAATTGAATGTCCACCCCGCGTCGTGTCGTCATCCTGGGAGCCGCAGGCCGCGACTTCCACAACTTCAACACCGTGTATCGCGACAACCCCGACTACCAGGTCGTCGCCTTCACCGCCACCCAGATCCCCGGGATCGACGAGCGGATCTACCCCGCCGTCCTGGCCGGGAAGCTCTATCCCGCCGGCATCCCCATCGTCCCCGAGCAGGAGCTGGAACAGATCGTCAAGCGCGACAAGCCCGACGTGGCCGTGTTCTCCTACTCCGACGTGACCCACGAGTACGTCGGCCACATGGCCAGCCGCTGCATCGCGCTGGGCCTGGACTTCGAGCTGCTGGGCGCCGACAAGACCATGATCAAGTCCAAGGTCCCCGTCATCGCCATCACCGCCGTGCGCACCGGCGCCGGCAAGAGCCAGACCACCCGCTACATCTCCAACATCCTCAAGGGCCTGGGCAAGAAGGTCGTGGCCATCCGCCACCCCATGCCCTACGGCGACCTCGCCAAGCAGGCCTGCCAGCGCTTCGCCACCTACAGCGATCTTGACCTGCACGAATGCACGATCGAGGAGCGGGAGGAGTACGAGCCCCATATCGACAACGGCTTCATCATCTACTCCGGCGTCGACTACGAGCAGATCATCCGCAGCGCCGAGAAGGAAGCCGACGTGATCCTGTGGGACGGCGGCAACAACGACCTGCCCTTCTACGCCTCCGACCTGCACATCGTCATCGCCGACCCCCTGCGCGCGGGCCACGAGTCCATCTACCACCCCGGCGAGGCCAACTTCCGCATGGCCCACGTCATCGTCATCAACAAGTGCGACTCCGCGAAGGAAGAGGACATCAAGTCCATCGAAGCCGCCGCGGCCCGCCTCAATCCCAAGGCCGTGGTCATCCGCGCCAACTCGCCCGTCACCTGCGAGAAGCCCGAGCTGGTCAAGGGCAGGAAGGCCCTCATCATCGAGGACGGCCCGACCCTCACCCACGGCTCCATGAGCTACGGCGCCGGCGTCGTCGCCGCCAAGGCCGTGGGCGTCGGCACCATCGTGGACCCCACCCCCTACGCCGTGAAGTCCATCGCCGCCACCTACGCCAAGTATCCCAACGCCAGGGGCATCCTCCCCGCCATGGGCTACGGGGCCGAGCAGGTCGCCGACCTCGAGCGGACCATCGAAGCCACCCCCTGCGACGTGGTCATCTCCGCCACGCCCATCGACATCACCCGCGTCCTGAAGGTCTCCAAGCCGATGGTGCGCGTGGCCTATCAGCTGGCCGAAGTGACCCCCGGACAGCTGGCCGTGCAGGTCAAGGCGGCGGTGGAAGCGGCCGTGGCCGCACACTGACACGAATGAGCATGAAAAGAACGGGCACCTTCGGGTGCCCGTTTTTTTTCTCCGCGTTGTTCGGGAAATGGACAAGTGCACCGGCCGGTTGTTCACAATCGATTCGACCCGTGCGCCTGCTTCTGAAATAAGCACGGGCTAATAAGCACTTTAGATATTGGAACAAGACCTGCATTACCGGACCAGGAGCTTCCCATGACCGATTCCTCCATCCGTGACCAGGTGCAGTGGCTCGTCGACCGCGCCCTCATCAGCGACCTGCTGTTCAGCTTCGCGTCCTGCCTGGACGCGAAGGACTACGAAGGCTATGCGGCCAACTTCGCGGAGGGCGGCTACGTGGAGCTTCCCGACCCCACCACCGGCGGCACGTTCCGCATGCCCAGGGAGCGCATGCCCGAGCTGATGCCCCACGGCCTCGCCAGGTATTCGGGCACCCACCACATCAGCACCAACCACCAGATCACGGTCGACGGCGACACCGCGGCATCCCGCTCCTGCCTCCAGGCCGTCCACGTGGGCGCCACGCCCTTCGAGCACTGGGACGGCGGCGGCTGGTACGACAGCACGTACCGCCGCACGCCCCAGGGCTGGAAGTTCGTGAGCGTCAAGCTGGGCATCCTCTGGCTGACCGGGACGCCCGAACGGATGGAACCTAGAACGTGATGAGCAGGCCCAGGCCCATGCCCGTGGTGTTCGCGCCCGGGGCGACGGTACCCACCGGCGGGAACTCGGCGAGGGTGCCGGAGCGGCCGTTGGTCATGCCGTAGTACGACGCGAACAGGTCCACGTTCTTGGCGATGGCGTAGGAATAGCCCGCGCTCCACTGGGTCCCTTCCAGCCCGTCCGTGGAGGCGGCGGCGCCGCCGTTGCGCTGGGCGGAACCGGCGCTGCCGCGGCCGAAAGCCGCCCACACCTGGTGCCTGCCGAGCTGCTGCTGGACCAGGGTGTACCAATTGGTGCGCTTGTACTGGCGGAGGGCGCCGGCGGCGGTGTCGTCGGTGTCGTACGTGAGCTGCTCCACCACCGCGGAGACCTTGGTGCCGGTGCTGAAGGCGTAGGACGCCACCAGTTCCTGCCCGGTGTCGGAAGAGGCCTTGTTCGTCAGGGTGGCGCCAGCGTTGCCGCCCAGCTGGGACAGGCCGAAGTAGTCGTTGTGCCGCTCGAACCCGTAGCTGACCTTCACGGGGCCCTGGGCATAGGTCACGAGGCCGGAAAGGATCGTGGGACTCACGGAGGGCGCGGCGGCGGTGGCGACGGTCTTCCCCTCGTCCACGGAGACGCCCACGCGGGCGGAGAAGCCGTTCCACACGGGGGACCAGTACTGGATGCTGTTGCCTTGCCGGCGGTTGAAGGCGGCATCGGCCTTGCCGTTGACGCGGCCGCTCTGGGTCGTGGTGCCGGGCACGTTGAAGCCGGGGTTGGCGGTGAGCGCGTTGTCGAAGGGGCTCAGGCCGCGCAGGGGGCCCACGGCCAGGAGAGGGAACTTGTAGGGCGTGTCCCAGTTGCCGTAGAACGCGGTGCCCCAGCTGCCCTTGAGGCCCACGGCGGAGTTGCGGCCCGCCAGGGTGTTGGGGGCGTCGCCGTCGGGGCTGATGGCGTTCTCGATCTGCCAGAACACCTGGAGGTCGTCGGCCACCTTCCACGCGCCCCGGAAGCCCAGGTTGGAGGTGCCGGAGGTGATGCGCAGGCGGGAGGGGAGGTCGAGGCCCGTGTAGGCCGAACCCGGAACCTGGCTGGCGCCGCCCAGGGCGGGCGTGAGGCCCGCGGGCGTGGCGCCCGTGGTCCTCACGCTCTCCAGGAAGGGGAGGAGCGTGGCGTAGATCTGCACGTCGGCGGCCTGGGCGCAGGCGCCGATGGACGCCAGCGCGAGCAGGGACAGGGTTGGGTTGCGGCGCATGGGGGCGCTCCTCGGAAAGTGGGTGGACGTTTCCCCCGGCGGTACAGGCCGCGGCACGGGGACATTCGGAGATCGGGGCGCTTGCCCCGGAAGGAAAAAAATGGGTCACTATGGGAATACGCCCAGTCGGGGATGCGCCCTAATACCGTTTCGCACTGGGGACCATTGCAAGCCGATATGAGGGAAGCCCCATGGACACCAAGCGGCTCACGTACTACTGCACCATCGTCGAGCAGGGCCAGATCAGCCGCGCCGCGCGGCTCCTCAACATGTCCCAGCCCCCGCTGAGCCAGCGCCTCAAGGAACTGGAGGACGAGCTCGGCGTCCAGCTCATCATCCGCGAGGGCCACGCCTGGCAGGTGACGGAGTCCGGACGGATGCTCTACGAGCGGGCCCGGCAGGTCCTGGACCAGCTGGGCGACATCCCCTCCGAAGTCAAGAACGTGGCCGACGGGCTCTCGGGGACGATCCGCATCGGCACCTCCAGCGTGTGCGCGTCCCACTTCCTCAAGCTGCTGCCCGGGTTCAACGCGCGCTTTCCCAGGCTGAAGTTCAGCCTGCTCATCTCCGACAGCTCGGACCTGGCGACCCACGTGGAATCCAGGGAGCTGGACTTCGCGATCCTGCTCCTCCCCGTGCCGAAGGAAGGCAACACGGTGCGCCTGCTTCCCACGGGCAACCTCTGCGTGGTCATGCCGGCGGGGCTGGCACCCGCGGGCCTGCCCGCGCGGATCGGCGTCGAGCACCTGGCCGGGATCCCGCTGATCTGCATGCGGCGCTGGACCGGTGGAGGCACCTTCGAATTCCTGCTGAAGGCCTTCCAGGAGAAGGATATCGAACCCCGCATCATCCTGGATTCACCGGATGTGCGGACCCTGCTGGGCTGCCTTCTGCGGGGTCTGCAGGCCGCCGCCATCATCCCCGCCTCGGAGATCCCCGGGACGCTCGGGGACCGCTTCGAGATCCACCCCCTGGACCTGCCGGGCCTGACCCTGCACCCCGCGCTCATCCACCGCACGGACCGGTACCTGTCGCAGGCCATCCGCGACGTCATCGAGGCGATTGTGGCCGGGTAGCTCCATATCGAAGGACAATGGACCGCAGTTGGAAACGGTATTATCCGCGGGAAATCGTCTGCGGTCTGATGGGGAATCCTAAAAGGAGGACCCAGATGTCGCCAATAGAAACCGCCGTCACCGTCCACGATCTCCGCTCGGCCATCGAGCTCCTGGAGCAGCACGAGGGGCAGCTGCACCAGACCGACGTGGAAGTGGACCCCATCGCCGAGCTCTCCGGCGTCTACCGCTACATCGGCGCGGGCGGCACCGTCATGCGCCCCACCAAGCTCGGCCCCGCGATGCTCTTCAACAACATCAAGGGCTTTCCCGGCTCCCGCGTCTCCATCGGCATGCTCGCCGACCGCAGGCGCGTGGCCCTGCTCCTGGGCACGACCGTGGAGAAGGTGGGTTCCATCCTCTGCGACGCGCTCAACGCCCCCATCGTTCCCAAGGTCGTCAAGGCCGGCAGCGCCGTGTGCCAGGAAGTGGTCCACAAGGCCTCCGAACCCGGCTTCGACATCCGGACCCTCATCCCCGCCCCCACCAATACCCCCGAGGACGCCGGCCCCTTCATCACCATGGGCCTGTGCTACGGCAAGGATCCCGAGAACGGCCAGGAGGACGTGACCATCCACCGCCTCTGCATCCAGGGCAAGGACGAGATCTCCATGATGTTCGTCCCCGGCCGCCACCTGGACGCCTTCCGCATCAAGGCCGAGAAGGCCGGCCAGCCCCAGCCCATCTCCATCAGCATCGGCCTGGACCCCGCGGTGTACGTCGCCGCGTGCTTCGAGGCCCCCTCCACGCCCCTGGGCTTCAACGAGCTGGGCATCGCCGGCGCGCTGCGGGGCAAGGCCGTGGAAGTGGTCGAGTGCCTCACGGTGGACGCCAAGGCCATCGCCCACGCCGAGATCGTCATCGAGGGCTTCCTCCAGCCCGACGTGCGCGTCGTGGAGGACCAGAACAGCCACACCGGCAAGGCGATGCCCGAGTTCCCCGGCTACAACGGCCCCGCGCACCCGAGCCTGCCCGTCATCAAGGTCACGGCCGTCACCCACCGCGTCAATCCCATCATGCAGACCACCATCGGTCCCTCCGAGGAGCACGTGAACCTCGCGGGCATCCCCACCGAGGCCTCCATCAAGATGATGGTCGGCAAGGCCCTTCCCGGCTTCCTGCAGAACGTCTACGCGCACCCCTCGGGCGGCGGCAAGTACCTCGCCATCCTCCAGGTGAAGAAGGCCGTGCCCTTCGACGAGGGCCGCCAGCGCCAGGCCGCGCTCCTGGCCTTCTCGTCCTTCTCCGAGCTCAAGCACGTGATCCTCGTGGACGAGGACGTGGACCCCTTCGACACCAACGACGTGCTGTGGGCCATGACCACCCGCTTCCAGGCCGATGCCGACGTCATCGCCATCCCCGGCGTGCGCTGCCACCCCCTGGACCCCTCCCAGACCCCCGAGATGAGCCCCTCCATCCGCGGCAAGGGCATCACCACCAAGGCCATCTTCGACTGCACCGTCCCCTTCGAGCTCAAGGCGAGGTTCCAGCGCGCCCAGTTCATGGAAGTCGACTACAAGCGCTTCCTCTAGGCCGACCCGCAACCCACCTTCTTCCGGAGCACATATGATCGGTCCTTTCGTCAACGGCGCGTCCGTGGTCCTCGGCAGCCTCACCGGCGCCTCCATGGGCAACAAGATCAGCGAGAACCTGCGCACCAAGATGCCCCTGGTCTTCGGGGTGTCCTCCATGGGCCTGGGCATCGCCATGATCGTCAAGGTCAAGTTCCTCCCCGCGGTGATCCTAGCCCTCCTGGTGGGCACCGCCATCGGCGAGCTCCTCCACCTGGAGGACTACATCATGAAGCTCGCCAGCAAGACCCGCGGCTTCATCGACAAGTTCGCCAAGCCCGCCGAGGGCATCACCCACGAGGAGTTCCTCGGCAAGTTCGTGGCCATCCTGGTGCTCTTCTGCGCCAGCGGCACCGGCATCTTCGGGGCCATGAACGAGGGCATGACCGGGGACACCTCCCTGCTCATGGTGAAGTCCTTCCTGGACCTCTTCACCGCGGCCATCTTCGCCACGGCCCTGGGCTATTCCGTGGCCACCCTGGCGATCCCGCAGTTCGTCATCCAGGGCAGCCTCTTCCTGCTCGCCACCAAGATCCTGCCCATGACCACGCCCTTCATGATCGCGGACTTCTCCGCCTGCGGCGGCCTCATCATGGTCGCCACGGGCTTCCGCATCGCGGGCATCAAGCCCTTCTCGGTGGCGAACATGCTCCCGGCGCTCTTCATCGCCATGCCCATCAGCGCCCTGTGGGTGCGGTTCATGGTGCACTAGGATGACCGGTCCCAAGCGCCTCGTGGTGGGCATCAGCGGCGCCAGCTGCGCGAACCTGGCCATCCGGCTCCTGCACGCGATGCGGGAGCAGGATGGCTGGGAGACCGACCTGGTCACCACCGACGGCGCCCGCCGCACCCTGGAGCACGAGCTCCACCTGCCCCAGAGGGAGCTGGAGGCGCTGGCCACCCGCACCCACGACGTGAGGAACATCGGCGCCACCATCGCCAGCGGCACCTACCGCACCGAAGGCATGGTGGTCATCCCCTGCAGCATGAAGACGGTGGCCGGCATCGCCCACGGCTATTCCGAGAACCTCCTCCTGCGCGCCGCCGACGTGACCCTCAAGGAGCGCCGCAAGCTGGTTCTCATGGCCCGGGAGACGCCTCTCAGCGTCATCCACCTGAAGAACATGCTCGAACTGGCGAAGATGGGCGTCGTGATCATGCCGCCCGTCCTCACCTCCTACCACGGTCCCGCGTCCGTTGAGGACATGGAGGACCACCTGGTGGGCAAGGTGATGGCGGAGTTCGGCATGGAATACGCCCATTTCCGGAGATGGAAGGGCTGAACCGCCCTCCCTGCCTTCCTTGGCGGTCCTCGGCCCCTCGGCCACCTCGGCGATGCATTCCGCCGAGGTGGCCGAGGGGCCGAGGATCGCCGAGGAAGGGCTATTCCCTGGCCAGTCTTTCCAGTGCCTCGCCCTCGACCCGGCAGTGCAGCCATTCCCGCATCACCTTGGCTCCCTGGCGCTCGTAGAAGTCGATGGAGGGCTGGTTCCAGTCCAGGACGGCCCACATGTAGCGCGTGCAGCCCTTCTCGAGGGCGATGGCGGCGAGGCGCTTCAGGAGGGCCTTGCCGATCCCGTGGCCACGGAACTCGGGCCTCACGAAGAGGTCCTCCAGGTAGAGCGAAGGCTTCCCCTCCCAGGTGCTGAAGTTGTAGAACCACAGGGCGAAGCCGGCGGGGCGGCCCTCCCACTCGGCCAGGATCACCCAGGCGTAGGGGTGCTCCCCGAAGATCGCCCCGCGCATGTCGGCATCCGTGGCCACGGCCTTCTCGGGGGCCTTCTCGTACAGGGCCAGCTCCCGCACGTAGGCGAGGATGAGGGGGATGTCCCCGGGGGCGGCGGGACGCAGGGTGAGCATCACTTCACCGGCTTCGCGGCGTCCAGTTCGGCCGCGAGGATCTCCATCTCGGCCTGGGTCAGGCCGGGGGCGCCGTCCTTGAGCAGCGAGACGAAGGCCTGGATCTCCGCGGGGCTGCCGGGATAGCCGATGTTCTCGGCGGGGCCGCCGGCGATGGGGCGGATGGAGGTGGAGCGCGGCGCGCCCTTGCCGTCCAGCACCAGGTAGAAGGGGATCCCGGTCTTCACGCCGCCGGTCCAGGTGGCGTACAGCTCGGCGGCGCCGGGGTTGTCCAGCTCCTTCTTCGGTCCCCGCTCCTGGATGGTCAGCCACTGGGTGACGAAGTGGCGGTCCATGACCGCCTTCACCGCGGGGCGGGCCAGTACGGCCTCCAGGCGCCGGCACCAGCCGCACCAGGAGGCGTGGAAGGCCACCAGGACCGTCCGGCCCGCGGCCGCGGCCTGGGCCTCCTTGAGGAGCTCCTGGGCGGGGCGGGCCTGCGCGTGGAGGAGGGGGCTGGCCGCCAGGGCCACGAGAACGGCTGGGAGCAGGGGCATGCGGGGCACGGGGAGGTCCTTTCGAGGCTTCCCGATTCTAGCCTATCCGGCGGTGCGCGCGTCCAGGTGCGCCTGGAGGTCCCGGATGCCGAAGGGCTTGCCCAGCAGCGAGACGCCGGTGTGGGAGGCCACCAGGTCCAGGGCGTTCTGGTCCACCCTCCCCGTGACCAGGAGGACCGGGACGTCCGGCTCGATGAGGCGGAGACGCGGCAGGGTGGCCCCCCCGTCCAGTCCGGGCATGTTCATGTCCAGGAGCACCACGTCCGGGCGCAGGCCGGCTTCGAGCGTGGCAAGGGCCGCCTCGCCCCCTTCCGCGAGGGCGCAGGCGTGGCCCAGGGCCTCAAGGAGCGCCTCCAGGGACTCCCGCACCAGCTCGTCGTCGTCCACCACGAGCACCTTCAGGGGCCGCCGGGAGGGCCCGAGGGCCCCTGCCGCCGGCGCTCCGGGGAGGGCGGTCTCCAGGCCCGGAAGGCGCAGGCGCACCTGGGTGCCTCGTCCCGGCCGGCTCTGGATGTCCAGGCTCCCCTTGTGGGCCGCGAGGGTCGCGAAGGCGATGGAAAGGCCCAGCCCCGTGCCCTGCCCTTGGGGCTTGGTTGTGAAGAAGGGATCCATGGCCCGCGCCAGGACGTCCGGAGGCATCCCGGTCCCCGTGTCGGCCACTTCGAGGATCACGGTCCCCTCCGGGCCGTTGAAGGTGCGGATCAGCAGGGAACCCCCGCCGGGCATGGCGTCCACGGCGTTGAGGCAGATGTTCATCAGGGCCAGCCCCAGGGCCGCCGGGTCCCCCCGGACCTGGCGGATGCCGTCGCCCAGATCGGTCTCGAGGATCACCCGCCGGAGGGTGGTCCTCTCCAGCAGTGCGATCTGCTCCCGGGCCAGGGCGTTCAGGTCCACGTCCCGCTCCTCCGGCACGCCCTTCCGGGCGAACCCCAGGAGGCCCTTGACCATGCTTCCGCCGCGTTCGCAGGCGAGGCGGATCGTCCCCATGTCCCGCGCCTGGTCCGAGCCCGGCAGCGCCCTGTGCTCGTACACCGAGGCCAGGCCCAGGATCGCGCCCAGGACGTTGTTCATGTCGTGGGCGATGCCTCCCGCGAGGCTGCCGAGGCTCTCCATCTTCTGCGCCTGGAACAGCCGGGCCCGGGACTCCGCCAGTTCCGCCTCGGCCCTCCGGCTGTCCTCCAGGGCCTGGCGCAGCCTCGCCTGCTCCCGGTCCAGCCCGCCCAGGACGTACCCGAGCATCAGGGAGCACACGAGGAGGGAGATGGCATAGCCCGTGGTGAGGTCCAGGAGCCGTCCGGAAGGCCAGCGGAAGGGGTAGGCCAGGTCCGGCCAGGCCCGCTCCGCCAGGAGCAGGGCCGTGACGTTGGCCACCAGCAGGGCGATGCCGGCATACCGGAAACGCCCCCTGAAGAACAGGACCAGTCCCAGCCCGGCCTCGAAGAAATGGAGCCCGACGCTGCCCTGGGAGCCGCCGTTGGGGAACCACAGCAGGTCGAGGCACGCCACGTAGGAGAACAGCATGGTCTTCTTCAGGTAGCGGCCCTGCCGCGCCTCCCAGTAGATGGCCAGGGACACCACGCCGAAGCACAGGCTCACCGCGTCCACCCACGGACCGAGGTCCTGGAAGAGGTCCAGGGGGATGACCACGAAGATCGAGACCAGGGCCGCGAGGAGGCAGAGCCCCTGGAAGAAGCGCTGCTCAAGGCCCAGGGTGCGGTCCGGGAGCAGGCGCTCTTTGAGGGACTCGAGGCGGGGGATCATCGGACGCCTTTCCGGCTGTCGGATCTTGATTGGGTTTATATGCCCAATCTTGATCTTCTCCCTGCGCGGAGGGGAAGGGGCGAGGGCGCCCAATTCCCCGGGACCTTCCGCCGGCACAGGGCCAGATTTGAATTAAATATAACAAAATATTTGTGTTAACTAATTCACACCAAATGCGTGCTCTTTGTGTTGACTTCGCCACAGGTCGCACTACCATTCCTCGAGTTTCCACTTCTAATTGAATGATTTATAAGACCGGGTCTCAATCTCAACACCAGAGGAGGCTGCATGTCTGTTTCACGGGAATCCCTGTGGGAGACCATGAAGGAGAAGGGCTATAGCCGCCGGGAGTTCATGGAGTTCTGCGGATTCGCGGCCGTGGCGGCGGGACTGGGCACGCAGGCCACCGCGGCGGTGGCGGCCACCTTCGAGAAGAAGGGCCGGCCTCCGGTGGTGTGGCTCCACTTCCAGGAGTGCACCTGCTGCAGCGAGTCCTTCATCCGCGGCTCCCACCCGGTGGTGGCCGACGTGCTCCTGGACGCCATCTCCCTCGACTACACCCAGACCCTCCAGGCCGCCGCGGGCACCGCGGCCGAGAAGTGCCTGCACGACACCATGAAGAACTATGCGGGCAAGTACATCCTTCTGGTGGAGGGCTCGGTGCCCACCGGCGCGGACGGGGCCTACTGCTGCATCGCCGGCGAGAGCGCCGAGGAGATCCTCAGGAAGGCCGCCCGGGACGCCGCGGCCATCATCGCCTGGGGCAACTGCGCCTCCTTCGGCTGCGTCCAGGCCGCAAAGCCCAACCCCACGAACGCCACGGCCATCTCCAGGCTGGTAGGAAAGCCCGTGATCAACGTACCGGGATGCCCCCCGATCGCCGACGTCATGGCCGCGGTGGTGACCCACATCCTCATGTTCGGGCGCGGGCCCGAGCTGGACGCCCTGGGCCGCCCCAAGGAGTTCTACGGGCGCCGGGTGCACGACACCTGCTACCGCCGCCCCTACTACGACGCCGGACTCTTCGTGGACGCCTGGGACGACGAGGGCGCGCGCAAGGGCTACTGCCTGTTCCGCATGGGCTGCCGGGGTCCGGTGACCTACAACGCGTGCTCGGTGACCAGGTGGAACGGGGGCGTCAGCTACCCGATCCAGTCCGGCCACGGCTGCATCGGCTGCTCGGAGAACGGGTTCTGGGACAACGGCCCCTTCTACCGGCACCTGCCCAGCACGCCGGGCTTCGGCATCGAATCCACCGCCGACACCATCGGCCTGGGGCTGGGCATCGGAGTCGCGGTGGGGGTCGCGGCCCACGCCGTCACCACCAACATCCGGAAGCGCCCCCTCATCGCCGAGACGGTGAAGGAATCCTCTCCCGCGGGCCAGACTGAAGACGAAGGGGCCAAGTGATGAGCAAGCGCATCGTCATCGATCCTGTCACCCGCATCGAGGGCCATCTCCGCATCGAGGCGGTGGTGGAGAACGGCGTCGTCAAGGACGCCTTCAGCGCCGGCACCATGGTCCGGGGCATCGAGAAGATCCTCAAGGGCCGCGATCCCCGCGACGCCTGGGCCTTCACCGAGCGGGTCTGCGGCGTATGCACCACGGTCCACGCCCTGGCCAGCTGCCGGAGCGTCGAGGACGCCCTGGGCATCGAGGTTCCCAGGAACGCCGAGCTGGTGCGCAACCTCATGTTCTGCGCCCAGTTCGTCCAGGACCACGTGGTCCACTTCTACCACCTGCACGCACTGGACTGGGTGGACGTGGTGAGCATGCTCAAGGCCGATCCCGTCGCGGCCTCGAAGATCGCCCAGTCCCTGTCCGCCTGGCCCAGGTCCAACCCCGGCCACTTCGCCGCGGTGCAGACGCGCCTGAAGAAGTACGTGGAGAGCGGCCAGCTGGGGATCTTCGCCAACGGCTACTGGGGCCACAAGGCCTACAAGCTCCCGCCGGAAGTGAACCTCATCGCCGTGTCCCACTACCTGGACGCCCTCGAATGGCAGAAGGAGATCGTCAAGATCCACGCCATCTTCGGCGGCAAGAACCCCCACCCCAACTACCTGGTGGGCGGCGTCCCCTGCTCGTTCAACATCGACGAGGTCAACGCCATCAACACCGAACGCCTCAATCACGTGGCCAGCCTCATCAAGGACGCCATCACCTTCGTGGAACAGGTGTACGTGCCCGACCTCCTGGCCATCGCCGGCTTCTACAAGGACTGGGCCGCCATCGGCGGAGGGCTGGAGAACTACCTGGCCTACGGCGACCTGCCCACCCGGGGCATCCGGGACGTGGGCTCCTACCTGCTGCCCCGCGGCGCCATCCTGGGCCGCAACCTCAACGAGGTCCATGAGGTCAACGGCAAGGACGAGAAGGAGATCAGGGAATACATCTCCCACTCCTGGTACAAGTACGGCGGCGGCGACGAGGTCGGCCTGCATCCCTTCAGGGGCGAGACCGAGTTCAACTACACCGGGCCCAAGCCGCCCTACGACCAGCTCAACGTCGAAGGGAAGTACTCCTGGCTGAAGACCCCGCGGTGGAAGGAGCACCCCATGGAAGTGGGTCCCCTGGCCCGCATGCTGGTGGCCTACGCCAAGGGGAACACGGACGTGAAGGAGCTGGTGGGCGTCGTGCTCGGCAAGCTCGACGTGCCCGTCACCGCCCTCTTCTCCACCCTGGGCCGCACCGCGGCGCGGGGCGTGGAGACCCAGATCGTGGCCCACTGGATGAAGGGCTTCTTCGACGAGCTGGTGGCCAACATCAGGAACGGCGAGGTGCGAACCCACACCCGCTACCACTGGGATCCCGACACCTGGCCCGCCGCGGCCGAGGGCGTCGGCCTCACCGAGGCGCCCCGCGGCGCCCTGGCCCACTGGATCAGCATCAAGGACAAGGCCATCGACAACTACCAGCTGGTCGTTCCCAGCACCTGGAACGCCTCCCCCCGCGACACCAAGGGGCAGCGGTCCTCCTACGAGGCCTCCCTCATCGGGACGCCCGTGGCCAACGTGGACCAGCCGGTGGAGATCCTCCGGACGATCCATTCCTTCGATCCCTGCCTGGCCTGCGCCGTGCACCTTTACGACCCCAGCGGCAAGCAGATCCACCAGGTGCAGTTCAACTGAGCGGAGGGGGACATGCACGCCACCAACGCCACCTACAAGCGGGTGTACGTGTGGGAGCTGCCCGTGAGGGCCTTCCACTGGATCAACGGTTTCGCCGTGACGGCCCTGGCCGTCACGGGCTACTTCATCGGCAACCCCATCCACGTGGGGTTCGCCCAGGAGGCCTCGGGCCAGTACTGGTTCGGCACCCTGCGCTTCGTGCACTTCGCCGCCGGCTACGTCTTCCTCATCAACTTCCTGGCCCGCATCTACTGGGGCTTCGTGGGCAACCGGTACGCCGACTGGCGGCAGTTCATCCCCACCTCCAGGAAGAACCTCGACGAGATCGTGGACGTGCTCAAGGTGGACGTCTTCCAGACCAAGCTCAAGGGGCCCGTCCACGTGGGGCACAACCGCCTGGCGGGGACCATCTACTTCGCCACCTTCTTCGCCTTCCTGTTCCAGGTGGCCACGGGGTTCGGGCTGTATGCCCCCATGAGCCGCTCCATCGTCGGAAAGGCCTTCGCCTGGGTCGTGCCCTTCATGGGCGGCGACCAGAACACGCGCCAGTGGCACCACGCCATGCTCTGGTTCTACGTGCTCTTCACCCTGGTGCACGTGTACCTGGTCTTCTACCACGACTACATCGAGGGGCGGGGCACCACCTCCTCCATGGTGGGCGGCTGGAAGTTCGAGAAGGACAACCGTGACGCCTGACCGGATCCTGGTGCTGGGCATCGGCAACACGCTCCTCGGCGACGAGGGGGCCGGGGTCCACGTGGTGCGCAGGCTCATGGAGGCCCCCGCCCCGCCCGGCGTCGAGTTCCTGGACGGGGGAACCGGCAGCCTGGTGCTGCTCGAGCCCATGCAGGACGCGCGCCGCATCATCCTCGTCGACGCCACCGCCGACGGCGAGCCCCCCGGCACCCTGCGGCGCCTGGCCCCGAAGTTCGCCAGCGACTTCCCCCCCAGCCTGGCCGCGCACGACATCGGCCTGAAGGACCTGCTGGACAGCTTCTACCTCATGGACCTGGGGGAGCCCGACGTGGTGCTCTTCACCCTCAGCATCGCCCTGCCCCAGGACATGACCGTGGACCTGAGCCCCGCCCTGGCGGAGGCCGTGCCCGGGGCGGCGGCGGCGGTGCTGGCCGAACTCGCTACCTAGGCGCCCAGAAGGCCGGGTCGCTGGCGATGGTGCTGGGCCCCGCGAAGGTGAGCTTCGGGTTGAAGGAGAAGATCTGGTTCTCCACGAACTGCACGCTGTCCCCGAAGACCTTGGAGAGGGCCTTGCGGCCGTCCTCCCCCATGACCTCCAGGAACGCCTTGTCGGCCGCGTCCGCGAGGTCCATGTCGCCCAGGGACTTCATGGGGCGCAGGATCACGAAGGTGGGCGAGGGCTGGCCCGCGACCACCTCGTAGGTGGCGAAGGAGAACGGATACCTGCTCTTGGCATACCCTTCCAGGGCCACCTTGAGGCCGTCCTCGAAGGGCCTGTTCTGGCCCTGCTTGACGCGGAAGGTGCGCACGCGCATGTACCGCATCTTGCCGATCTCCACGTCGGGTCCGAAGCTCAGGTCCTTGCGGCGGGCCCCCACGAAGGTGCGGGCGCCGCTGAGCAGCTCCCCGTCCTGTTCGGCGATCCTGGCGATCTCCTTCTTGAGGTCGGGGTTGGCGTCGAACTCGTTCTGGGCGCCGCCCCATTTCGCGAAGGAGCCGTAACCGGCGAGGAACCAGGCCTCCGAAGGGCCGGTCAAGGCCTCCATGCCCAGGTAATAGTTGGTCGATTTGCCTTTGATCATGGCTTGGGTCCAGGCGGCCTCGGTGGCTTCGTGGGCCGCTCCCTTCCCGGGCTTGACCTCCTCCCGGATGAATACCATCACCGGGGGCGGCGGCTGGGGGCCCGACTGGGCCATCAGCGCGGGTGCGATGAGAAGAGCGAACGTGGGGACATGCGCAGAGAGGGAACGAAGGTTCATGGTTGCCCACCTCCAGAGGGCGGGGTCGATCGTAGCCGCGGATAGAGATCATCCATAGAAAATTAATGTTGTAACATGAAAGTTTATTCGTTTTTTTCCATATGATTCCAACGTATCACGAGGTCTTGACAGCGCCCCATGCCGGATCACCCCTTGAGCTCCCGCCCCACCCTGGATTACGGCGCCGACTGCCTCTAGTCTCATGGGATGACCCATCTCTGGCGTGAACTTACCGTTCTGGCCGCGGCCTTCGCCGCGGGCACCATCAATTCCATCGCGGGAGGAGGCACGCTCATCTCCTTCCCCGCCCTGCTGGGCATCGGCCTCACGGGGCAGCAGGCCAACGTCACCAGCACCCTGGCCCTGTGGCCCGGGTCCATCGGCGGGTTCGTGGGCCACCGGGAGGACCTGAAGGGGACCCGGCGCTTCGCCCTGCGCCTGGTGCCCCCGTCGCTGGGCGGCGCCGCGCTGGGCGCGTGGCTCATGCTGGCGACCCCCGCCAAGACCTTCGACCTGCTCATCCCCTGGCTGATCCTCACCGCCACCCTCCTGATGGCCGCCAACGACTCCATCTCCAAGGCCCTCGGGCACGTGCACGGCGGCGAGCGGAGCCGGACCTGGTGGATGGGCGCCATCTTCTTCCAGTTCCTGGTGGGCATCTACGGGGGCTTCTTCGGCGCGGGCATCGGCATCCTCATGCTCGCGGCCCTGAGCCTGCTGGGCCTCACGGACATCCACCAGATGAACGGCCTCAAGAACTTCCTGGCCCTGTCCATCAACGGCGTGGCCATCCTGCTGTTCCTGGGCGCGGAAGTCTTCTTCCACGGCCGCAACGTGGTGTGGGGCACCGCCGGCCTCATGGCGATCGCGGCCATGGGCGGAGGGTTCTTCGGATCCCACATGGCCCACCGGGTGGGGCGGAAGACCGTGCGCGCCATCGTCGTGGGGGTGGGGTTCATCCTGACGGCATGGTACTTCTACAAGATCCACGGCATTTGAAGCACATGAGTTGAAGTAGGGCCCGTTGGGGTTCGGGAATCATCCCCTTTCATTTCCCGGCGAACCTCGGCCCGCCGAGGAGAAGAAGGAACGGGTTCCCTTAGCGCGGGGGGCCCAGGAACGTCCACGGGTCCTTCAGGAACTCCCGGCCCAGCCAGCTCAGTTCATGGAAGCCCGTCACCCCGCGGGCCCTCATGGCCGTCTTCAGGGCCAGGTGGAACGACACCCCGAAATTGCACACCCCGATGATGACGATGCTGAGGAGCCCCCAGGCGATGTCCCCCCAGCGCGGCACGTCCTCCACGGCGCAGAGGGCCAGGGACGCGGCGTTGAGGGTCACGTGGCGAACCTCCACGGGCAGGCCCGCGAAGGCGAAGGCCACGGGGAGGAAGCCCAGGAGGAGGCCCAGGGCCACGTAGCCCGCCACGCCGCTGAAGTGGTGCTCCACCTGCCTGCCCAGGGCCTCGGCCCGGGCGGGGCCCAGCCAGAGACGGAGGCGGCGGTGCGTCGCCACGGCCTCGGGCAGGCGGCGGAATGCGCTCCAGTTGGCGGCCCAGCCCGCGGCCAGGCTGGACATCCAGAGGAGGACCCCGGTGAGCATGGCGAAGGGGATGGTCCAGGAGCGGAAGGGGTGGAGTCCGTGGAGGCTGTGGGCGGCGGTGGCCGGATCCACGAAGGGCCGGCCCAGGGCCCAGCGCCACGCCAGGGCCAGGGCGAGGGTCGCGGGGATCGCCACCAGGACGTTGCCGGCGGTGGCCATGACCTGGCTGCGGGTGATCCCGGCCACGAGGTCCTTGAGGCCGGCCCGGGAGCGGCTGTCCTCCAGGGCGCCGGCGAGGCTCGCGGCGGTCATGGCGGGCTGCTTGGAAGCGAGGGTCAGGCCCAGGAACTGCATGGCCACGAAGCTGAGGGTGTAGTTGGCGGCGAAGCCCAGGCCGCCCACCAGGGGCGCCAGGGCGGCCGCGGCCAGGGCGTACTTGAAGAGCGCGGTGAAGGCCGTCAGCGCGCCGCCCCCGGCCGCGGACCAGAACGTGCTCGCCCACTCCCCGCGGGACTCGGCGATGTAGTGCTCTCCGGTGCGCCCGGTGTGCTCCACGACCTTCCGGGCCATGAGCCTGACGCTGCCCTTGACCAGCGTGCCCAGGCGCCGGCCCCGGGCCTTGCTCCGGATCAGCTCGGCGGCGAACGCCCGGCCGCCGAGCCTGCCCTGGATGACGTCCACCAGCTTGCCGCAGCGCTCCAGGTAGGCCTCCAGGAGATCCAGGCGGTACACCAGCTCCGAGCTGGTCCCGTGGGTCTCGAGGTGCTCCAGGGCCCTGGCCATGCGCGCGCGGCAGTCCTCCAGGAGCGCGGCCCAGCCCGGATCCCCGCCCACGCGCAGGGCCGCGGCGGCCTCGGGGAGCCTGGCGAAGGGCGAGTCCAGTTCGCGTTCCTGGGGGCCCAGGCCCAGCAGGTCGCGAGCCAGGCCCAGGGCCGCGGCCCGGTAGGCCAGGAGCTGGACGGCGTCCCAGCGGGCCTCGGCAGGCACGGAGAGGAGCCCGTCCCAGAGGCCGTCCCCCTCCGGCAGGGCCTCGACCCAGTCCCCGTCGGCCTCGTCGAGCTCCAGGCGGTGAAGGAGCGCGGAGAGGTCATTCTCGGGATCCAGGCTGGGCACGAACCGGTCGACCAGGAGCTCCACCGCCTCGCGGAGGAAGGAACCATGGGTGGGCAGGCCCGCATCGGCCAGGAGGCCGACAGCGCTGGTATGGCTCCAGACCGCCTGGATTCGGGCCTTCCACTCAGGGCCCGAGGGGCGGAGTTCGAGGTGTTCCTGGAGCTCCTGCAGCCGGCGGAAACGGGCGGAGGTGAGGCCGCCTTCCGGGTCCCCGTCCATCACCCACCTCAGCAGCCCCTCGAACCAGGCCTCGTCGGGGACGGGAGCGGCGAGCACCTTCGTCAGGAGTATCGAGGCCATCAATCATCCTCTCTGGGCGCGCCCTTCATGGCCGTTCATGACATGATGTGGGACGCTTCGGAGAATACCATGCCGCCGGAATGGGGTTCGCGGGAAACCATCCTCGTGGTGGACGATGACCGGGCCGTCAGCGCCGCCCTCAAGCGCCAGCTGGGCCGCGGCGGCTACATCGTCCACTGCGTCGGGGACGGTGCCGCCGCGCTGGCCTTCGCGCAGGGCGGCACGGTCGATCTGGTCATCCTGGACCTCGTCATGCCGGGCATGAGCGGCATCGAGACCTGCCGGGCCCTGCGGCTCCTGCCGGGATGGGGCGAGATCCCCGTCCTGGTCCTCACGGGCTCCTACGACGAGAAGCTCTATGCCGAGGCCCTGGACTGCGGCGCCGACGACTTCCTCACCAAGCCCGTTCGCACGGAGGAACTGCAGCTGCGCGTGAAGTCCCTCATCCGCATCCGGGGGCTGATGACGGACCTGCGCACCAGCGTGGCCACCATCGGGGCGCAGAACGAGATCATCCTCCGGACCCGCGAGGAGCGGGAGAGGCTCCAGGCCTTCCTCCTCCACGACCTCAAGAACCCCATCGCCGGAATCCTCCTTCAGGCGGAGATGATGGTCACCCAGGAGACCCGGCCCGCCGCGGCCTGGAACCGGGTCCTCACGGGCGCCGAGCACCTCCTGCGGCTGGTCACCTCCTGGATGGACCACATCAAGGCCGAGCACACCGGGATCCGGCCCTCCCTCGCCGAGGTGCCGCTCCGGCCCTTCCTGGAGGGGATCCTGGCCCGCCACGACCTCTGGCTGAAGGTGCGGAAGATCCACGGCGTGGTGGAGGTGGAGGACGCCGATCTCCACCACCCCATGGACCCGGTCCTCATGGACCGGGTGCTGGGCAACCTCCTGGACAACTGCCTGCGCTACTCCCCCGACGGCGGAACCCTCCTCCTGGGCGCCGGGCGCCACGAGGGCGACGGGCTCCACCTGTACGTGTCCGACCAGGGCCCCGGGGTTCCCGAGGCGATGCGCGAGGGGATGTTCGACCTCTACGTCCAGCTGGAGACCTCCGCCTCCCACGCCCACAACCGCCACAACCGCGGCCTGGGCCTGGCCTTCTGCAAGGCGGCGGTCGACTCCCACGGGGGCCGCATCTGGGTGGACGACAATCCCGGCGGCGGCAGCCGCTTCAACATCGTGCTCCCTATTCCTCGCCCAGCCGGTCCAGGATGAGCTTCCAGGCCTCGTACCTGGGTCCCACGGCATCCTCGAGGGTTCCCGGGTCCCAGACCCTCTGGACGCCGAACACCTTGCAGTCGCCGACGGCCGTGGAGAGCGTCTCGGCCGCGTGGACGACGCGTTCGGGCGTCATCCCGATGGACGGGCGCGGGCAGTGATGGTGGGCCACCGCCTCCACGACGGCGCCGGGCAGGCCCCATAGACCCAGGAGGTGCGCCCCCGCTTCGCCGTGGTGGACTCCCAGCACCTCCATTTCCGCATCGAGGATCTCCATGGAGCTCGTGGCGAGGAGCCCGGCGATCCGGTGGTACTCGGAGGGGAACCCCGAAGCCAGCAGGAGCAGGCCGACGTCGTGGAGGAGGCCCCCCGTGAAGCAGTCCGCCTCCAGTTCACGGCCCAGGCCCTCCAGCCTGGCGATCTCCCGGGAGGCCGCGGCCAGCTGGAGGCTGTGCTGCCAGAGGTGGGCGCCGTTGAAGGCCTGCGGCAGCGCGCGCACCTGACTGAAGATTCCGTGGACCAGGGCCAGCGACTTGAGGGTGTCGACCCCCAGGAAGGACACCGCCTCGGCCGGGTCCGAGACCCGCTGGCGCAGGCCGAAATAGGCGGAATTGACCAGCTTGAGGATGTTGCCGGTCATCCCCGGGTCCTTCTGCACCACCCTGCCCAGGTCCTCCACGGTCGTGGCCTCGATGGCCAGGAGGGCCAGGATCTCCTGGTAGGCGGCAGGCAGGACCGGGAGGTGGGCGATCCCGCCGAGGACCCGGCGGATCTCCTCGCTGCGCAGGCGGCCTCCGATCTCGCTGGCGGCCTGGATCACGGTGCGCAGGATGCCGGGGTCGCAGGGCTTGGAGATGAACTGGTGGGCCGCGCCTTCCACCTGGAGGATCAGGTCGGAATCCGCCTGGCCCGAGAGCACCAGCCGGATCGTGCCCGGATGGAGCCGCATGACGCGGTTGAGGAATTCGGCTCCATTCATGCCCGGCATGCGCATGTCCGCGACCACCACGTCGAAGGGGGACCGGGCCAGTTCCTCCAGGCCCTCGGCGCCGCTGGTGACGAAGACCATGTCCCACTCGGCCCGCATGTTCCGCAGGAGCCGCTGGAGCCCCTGCAATACGAGCGGTTCATCATCAACAAACAGTATCCGGGTCCTGACGGCCATGGCTGCTTCGCGATCCTCTCTACCTTATCGTGCGGATTTCCTTGGCCCTGAATTTCATTCCCGGGCGGAAGTGGACGATACCATCTAGCAGGTCCCGCCCAAGATGCCCGAAACCCCCCTGGAAGCGCCCCAGCCCCGAACCCTCCTGATCATCGAGGACGACCCTCTGTTTTCGGGCACCCTGGCCGACCTCGCCGCGGCGGGGCTGCCGGGGACGGCCGCCTCCAGCGCCGCGACCCTCGGGGAGGGCCTGCGGAGGCTCCGGGGCGGCGGCATCGACCTGGTGGTCCTGGGCGCAGGCCTGGGTGGCGGTCCGGGCCTTCCCGCCCTGGACATGATCTGGCGGGACGGCGGGGACCTCGCCATCGTCCTCGTGGCGAAGGACGGCGCCGACACGATGGCCCGCCTCGCCATCCGGAGGGGTGCCGAGGACTTCCTGGCTCCGCCGGACCTCTCACCCGGGCGCTTGGCCCACTGCCTCCTCAGCGCCTTCGAACGCAACGCGCGCAAGCGGGAATCGGAGCAGCGCCTGCGCGAGAACGAGGAGATGTTCCGGGTGATCTCCGAGAACGCCGGCGACCTGGTGGCCCTGCTGGACCAGAGTGGCCGGCGGCTCTTCCAGAACTTCGCCCATGCCCGGACCCTGGGCTTCACCATGGAGGAACTCAACGAGTTCCCCCCCATGTTCCTGTTCCATCCCGAGGACCGGGACCGGCTCCAGGCCGAGCTGGCCGAGCTTTTCCAGGGCGGGCGCGAGGACACCACCGAGTTCCGCCTGCTCCACAAGGACGGCACGTGGCGCCATTTCGAGGGCCGGGCGGCGATCGTGCGCGGCAGGACCGCCTCCGGAGACCTGGCCATCATCGTCTCCCGGGACATCACGGCACGGGTGAAGGCGGACACGGAGCTGCTGAAGGCCCACGCCATCAAGAACCTCATCCTAGAGAACTCCACCCTGGGCATCGCCTTCGTGCGCGACCGAGTCTTCGAATGGGTCAACTCCCGGCTGGCGGAGATCCTGGGGCGGCCCCTGGCCCAGCTCCTGGGCGCCCCCACCCGGATCCTCTACCCCGACGGCGCCTCCTACGACGAGATGGCCCGCTCCACCTACGACGCCATGCGGCGCGGGGAGCGCGCCGACGTCACCTGGCAGCTCCTGCGGGGCGACGGGTCCTCGTTCTGGTGCCGGATGATCGGGAGGCCCCTGAACCCCGCCATACCCCACGAAGGGTCGGTGTGGCTGATGGAGGACACCACAGAGAACCGAAAGATCGAACAGGCGCGCCTCTCCCTGGAAGTCCAGCTGCGCCACGCGCAGAAGCTGGAGGCCATCGGCCAGCTGGCGGCTGGCATCGCCCACGAGATCAACACGCCCACCCAGTACATCGGCGACAACACCAAGTTCCTCGCCGAGGCCTTCCAGGACCTGCTCAGGGTGGTGGAAGGGCTGGAGGAGGCCCTCCCGGAGCCTGCGGGTCCCCTGGCTCGGATCCTGGAGGAGGTGGACCTGCCCTACCTCAAGGAGGAGATCCCCAGGGCCATCGAACAGTCCGCGGAAGGCATCGCCCGGGTCACCCGGATCGTCAAGGCCATGAAGGACTTCTCCCACCCCGGCAGCGAGGAACCGGTGGATGTGGACCTCAACCGCTCCATCGAGAGCACCATCACCGTCTCCCGCAACGAATGGAAGTACGTGGCCAACCTCGTCCTGGAGCTGGATCCCAACCTCCCGCCGGTGCTCTGCTACCCCAACGAGATCAACCAGGCCGTCCTCAACCTCGTGGTCAACGCGGCCCACGCCATCAGCGACGCGCAGAGCGCCGATCCCGAGACCAAGGGGACCATCACCGTCTCCACCGCCCTGGACGCGGGCATGGCCGAGATCCGGGTGCGGGACACCGGCACGGGCATCCCCGAACATGTGAGGCCGAGGATCTTCGATCCCTTCTTCACCACCAAGGAGGTCGGGAGGGGCACCGGCCAGGGCCTGGCCATCGTCCACACCGTGATCGTGGAGCGCCACAAGGGCACCGTGGCCTTCGAGACGGAGACCGGGTCGGGGTCCGTGTTCATCCTGCGGGTACCCGTCACCCGGGACCGGGAAGGGGGGCGCCTTGGCTAGGCTTCGCATCCTGCTGGTGGACGACCAGCAGCTGATCCTGCTGGGCCTCGAGCGCATGCTGCGCCGCATGCGCAACCTCTGGGAGGTCGTCGTCGCGGAGTCCGGCCGCAAGGCCCGGGAGCTCCTGGAGGTCCAGCCCTTCGACGTGCTGGTCACGGACCTCAACATGCCGGGCTACAGCGGCGTGCAGCTCATGGAATGGAGCCTGGAGCACCGGCCGGAGATGGTCCGCATCGTGCTCTCGGGGCACCAGGACACCGCCATGCTCCACGGCGCGGCGCGGTACGCCCACCGCTTCCTCACCAAGCCCAGCGAGCCGGGCCTCCTGCTGGCGGCCCTCGTCCAGGTGTCCGAGGTCAAGGACCTCGGACAGGGCGAGATGGACCTGCTTCCGGTGGTGGCCGGCATGGGCCAGCTGCCGGGAAGCCCCGTGACCTCCCACCGGGTCCGCGCGTTCCTGGACGATCCCGCCGCCCAGCCTGTGGCCCTGAGGGGCCTGGTCTGCCGGGATCCCGGACTGGCCGCCAAGGCCCTGAAGCTGGTCAATTCGGCCTTCTACGGACCGCCCAGGCCCACGGTGGACCCCTGGGAGGCCGTGCAGCTCCTGGGCCGGGAGGAGCTGGCGGATCTCGTAATGGGTCCCGCGGCCCCCGAGGCTGAGGCCCGGCTCAGGCCCCTGCGCGAGGCCCACCTCCGCATCGCCCGGCTCGCCCTCGCCATCGCGCGGGCGGAGGGGGCCCCGGCGCCGGTCCAGGATCTCGCCTACGCCGGGGGCCTCCTTTCGGCCGCGGGCCCCATGATCCTGGCCCTGGCCCGGCCCGGGACGGAGGACCGGGACGAACGCCGGGTCTTCGGCGCCGAAGCCCCCGAGGTCTCCAGGCTCTACCTGACCCTCATGGGCCTTCCGGCCCCCCTGCTGGACCTCGTCGGCAACCTGCGCTCCCCGTCCAGGGCCCGGCTCGCCGATCCCCTGGCCATGGCGGCGGTGCACGTGGCGGCGGGCCTCCAGGACGGCGAGTTCCTCGCCGGAGCAGGCCTCCAGGACCGCGTCCCCGCCTGGCTCACCCTCGAACCCGCAGAAAAGGACACCCCATGAGCCCCAAGGTCCTCCTGGTCGATGACGACCCCAACATCCTGGCCGCCTACACCCGGACGCTGCGCAAGCGCTTCCAGTTCGACACCGCCCAGGGCGGCGACGAGGCCCTGGCCTGCATGCGCGATAACGACCCCTACGGGGTGATCCTCTCCGACATGCGCATGCCCGGCATGGACGGCATCCAGTTCCTCTCCCGGGCCAAGGAGCTGTCCCCGGATTCCGTGCGCATCATGCTCACCGGCAACGCCGACCAGAACACGGCCATCGAGGCCGTCAACCAGGGGAACATCTTCCGCTTCCTCACCAAGCCCTGCGACCCGGACACCCTGGCCCTCTCGCTGGAGGCCGGACTCAAGCAGTACCAGCTGGTGACCGCCGAGCGGGAGCTGGTGGAGGGCACCCTCAAGGGCAGCCTCGCCCTCCTGGTGGACCTGCTCTCGATCGCCGACCCCGTGGCCTTCGCGCGGTCCCAGCACCTGGCCCCCCTGGCCCAGAAGATCGCCAAGGTCCTGGAGCTGGAGTCCACCTGGGTGGTGACGGTCGCGTCCATGCTCAGCCAGATCGGCGCGCTCACCGTCCCCCCCTCCGTCATGGCCAAGGTGCGCTCCGGCGGCCTGATCACCACCCACGAGCGCGAGACGGTCACCCGCCTCCCGGAGATCAGCTCGGGCCTCATCCGCCACATCCCGCGCATGGAGGAGGTCGCCCAGGCCATCCTCTTCATGAACAAGAACTACAACGGCTCCGGGTTCCCCCTCATCCACGTCCGGGAGGACGAGATCCCCCTGGGCGGCCGCATCCTGAAGGTCGCCTCGGACTTCCTCGACCTGGAGGAGAAGCGGGGCAACGCCCAGTCCGCGCTGGCCGAGATGAGCCAGACCTCCCTCTTCTACGACCCGAAAATCCTCCAGGCCCTGGCCCGGACCCTGGAGATGCCCGACGAGGCGCTGGCCGAGGACAAGGACCTGCCCCACCTCGCCACCCACGACACCGTCCAGCCCGGACAGATCCTCGTGGAAGGCGTCGAGACGAGGGAGGGGATCCTGGTCTATCCCCCCCTCACCCGCGTCGGGGAGAGCCACCTGGAGCGCCTGAAGAACTTCGCCCGGCTCGTGGGACTGAAGGAGCCCTTCCTAGTCCTTGGCTGAAAGGGGCAGGCGCACCGTGAAGGTGGTGCCCTTCCCTTCCTCGGACTCGAAGCCCACCGTCCCTCCGTGCTTGGCCGCGACGGAGTGGACGATGGCCAGCCCCTGGCCGGTGCCCTTGCCCACGGCCTTGGTGGTGAAGAAGGGGAGGAACACCTGGTCCCGGATCAGCTTCGGGATGCCCGTGCCGGTGTCCTCCACCTGGAGCACCGCCCAGTCGCCTTCCTGGAACGTGCGCACCCGGATCGCGCCCTTGCCTCCCGAGCCGCCCAGGGCCGCCTCGATGGCGTGGGCCGCGTTGATGATCAGGTTCAGGATCATCTGGTTCACCTCGCCGGGGTAGCAGGTGATCTTCGGCAGGTCCGGGGCGAGGTCGGTCTCCAGGACGGCGACGTACTTCCACTCGTTGCGGGCCACGATGCAGGTGGTCTCGACGCACTGGTTGAAGTCCACCGCCACCCGCCCCGCCACGCCCGGGTGGCTGAAGATCTTCATGGCCTTGACGATGCTCGACACCCGCGTGAGGCCCTCCAGGGACTGCTGGATGGCCCGGGGGACCTCGCCCAGGAGGTAGTCCAGGTCCTCCCGCTGGATCAGCTCGCGGATGCCCGCGGCCCGGGCAGCCAGGGCCGCGTCCTTGGCCGCCGCGTCCAGGAGTCCCCCCTGCTCCCTGAGGATCTCGGCGAGGCTGTTGAAGGCCTCCTCCAGGAACCGGACGTTGTCGCTGATGTACTGGGTGGGGGTGTTGATCTCGTGGGCGATGCCCGCCGCCAGCTGGCCCACGGCCTCCAGCTTCTGGGCCTGGCGCAGCTGGACCTCCATGGAGGCCCGCTCCAGCTCGGCCTGCTTGCGGCTGGTGACGTCGCGGGAGATGAGCAGCACCGTCTCGCTGCTGGCCGAGGCCGTCTCCACCACCGCCGCCCGGCCCTCGAAGATGCTCCAGGTGCCGTTCCGGTGGAGGATGCGGTATTCGAAAAAGGGACTGAGCCCCGACTTGAAGGCGTCCCGGATGTGCTTGAGGTAGCCGGCGGCGTCCCCGGGGTGGATGAGCTCCTCCAGCCGCAGCGCCTTCCACTCGGGCTCCGAGTAGCCCAGGACCTTCGGGTGGGAATGGCTCGTGAAGACCACCTTCCCGTCGGTGTCCAGCACCGAGATGAGGTCCAGGGCGTGCTCGGTGGTCGCCTTGAACAGGGTCTCGGCCCTGCGCAGGCGCTGCATGACCACCATGCGTTCGGTGAGGTCGGTGTGGTGGAAGGCCACCATGCCCCCCGAGCGCACCGCAAGGACCCCGAACCACTGGGTGGCGTCCCCCTTGAGGGGGAATTCCAGGCGCAGGCGGGGCACCTTGCCCTTGAGCACGGCCAGGAGGCCCAGGGCCACGATGGAGAGGTTGCCGTCGGCCGACCCGGTCACCTTCTGCACCGCCGCGCCGTAGTCGTTCCCCGGGCCCAGGCCGGCCACGAAGGGGTTGGCCCCCTCGTAGGCGGTCCAGGAGCGGTTGACGACGGTGATCACCCCGGCGGGATCCACCAGGGCGGACCAGGAATCGAGGGAATCCAGCAGCGCCTCCAGCGCGCCGGGAACGGCGTTGCCAGGGGTTTCAGGAAGGCCGGGCCGGGTATCCATGAGCCATTGTCAGGCCGGACAAGGTTCCGGTCCATGCCGCTTCGCCGGATTTCAAGCATCCCCTGGCACGGGATCCGGCCAAAAAGGGAGCAACCGGATGGTTGCCCCCCTTTCCGCGGGACGGACATTTTTTAGCACAATTTGCTATATTTTTCGGGGCAAAATCCCCAAAAGCAGCCGCCGGCTCGGCGGCGGCGGTCATCCCGGCCCTACTTTCCGTCGCCGGCGGGGGCGGTCAGCTCGCGGCTGGCCTTCTTGAACTCCTGGATGCCGCGGCCCAGGGACTTGCCGAGCTCCGGCAGCTTGGAGGGCCCGAAGAAGATCAGCACCGCGACTCCGATCAGGAGGATTTCAGTGATTCCGAGGTTACCCATGATGGTCTCCGGGGTCCGGGCCCAGGGCGCGGATCTGTTGAAGGAATGGAAGGTGGGACCGCGGCCGCCCGGAGGTTTGCGGGCGGCCGCGGCGAAGGGTGCGGGTCAGGGCACCTGGAAGTTGAACGCGTGGCAGGGAAGGCAGAGGTTTTCCGAGGCCGCGTGCTCGTGGTGACAGCGGTTGCAGTCGGCCTCGGTGCCCAGGTGCCGGTTCTCGTGGGGGTTGTTCGGCTTGACGTCGGCCGTGCGGGCCGCAAGGTCCTTGGTCTCCCCATGGCAGGTGAGGCACTGCTTCTTGGGAACCACGGCCTTCTTGCCGGTCTTGCCGTGGCACTGGGCGCAGGTGATCCCCTTGTCGGCATGTTTGGACATGCGGTCCGCCTTTCCCTGGGGCGCCGCGGCGGCGGCACTGGCCGCGCCCATCAGCACCAGGAGCGCCGCGAGGGGCGCCGCAGCCCATTGTCTAGCAGTGATGCGGTTCATATCTTCTCCGATCGGATGGGTGGTTGGCGGGGGGGCCTAGAGCTTCGCGACGTGCCTTCCGGTGAGGTACCCGAAGGTGTAGCAACGGCCCAGCGACAGTCCGAAGACGGTGAGCGGATAATCCACGCCCCCGTAGAACCCGCCCCCGAGGTTGCCCACCAGGAACAGGCCCTTGATGGGCCTGCCGTCGGCGTCCAGGGCCTGGTGGTTCTCGTCCACCAGCATGCCGGAGCAGATGGCCGAGAGGCGGACACGGCGGTGGATGCCGTAGAAGGGGGCCTTGAGAACGGGGACGAGGCGGTCGGAGGGCTTGCCGAAATCGCTGTCCTTGCCCGAGGCGACCAGCTCGTTGTAGCGCTTGACGGTGGCCGCCAGCGTCGCGGGGTCCGCCTCGATCTTGCGCGCCAGGTCCTCGATCGTGTCGGCCACGTGGGTGTTCACCTGGGAGGCGAACACGCCCTTCTTGGCGCCGGGATCATCGGGCATGTAGTGCTTCAGGCCTTCGGGGGGGACCAGCTTGCCGGGCCATTTCGCGGCCTGGGTCATGTAGTCCGCGTCGAAGATCTGGGAGTAGTGGCCGGCGTTCCCCGGGTCCTTCAGGTAGTTGTTCATGAGCGACATCTCCACGGTCTCGTTCACGAACCGGCGGCCCTTGCGGTCCACGGCCAGGAAGGGCATGTCGCACATGGAGGCCGGGCCGGCGTCGAAGTCGTGGAGCATCTTGGTGTGGCCGATGGGCTCGAAGACCCCGCCCGCCCAGTAGGCCAGGACGAAACCATCGCCGTTCCTGTCCAGCTGCTTGCGCCCCAGGTGCTTCACGTCCGGGATGAAGTAGTCGGACATGGCCTTGTTGTTCTGGTAGTCGCCCGTGGCCAGGATCACGCCCTTGGTGGCGAGGAACTTGACGTACTGCCCGTCGGGGTCCTTGGCGATCACGCCCAGGATTTCGCCCGCCTTGTTCTGGACCAGCTGGACGGCCGGCATGTTGTAGAAGAACCGGACGCCCGCCTTCTCGGCGGTCTTCGCGAGGGCGCGCATGCCGTCGCCCGTGGTGTAGGGCTTGGGTCCGAAGAAGGACGTCACGTACCCCATGCCGTAGCCGTTGACCTTCAGGATTGCGCGCTGGGCGCCGCTTCCCTGGTCCACCACCGGGGACCCGCCCTGGCGGGCGCGGTCGACGACCCACTTGACCGCTTCGCCGGAGTGGTAGGCCCACTGCCGAACGAGCTTGGGATTGCAGCGGTGGTTGCTGTCGGCGATGAGCCGCGCCACCAGGGCCTCAACGCCGGCCTTCTCGCTCGTGGCCAGGTCGACGCCGGCCCCGGTATTGCCCTGGGACAGGGCGAAGGGGGCCTTCTGGATCACGGCGACCTTGGCCCCGTTCTCGGCGGCGGAGAGCGCCGCGGGAACCCCGGAGGCGCCAGCGCCGACCACAACCACGTCGAAGGTCAGGGTCCGCTTGATCTCCCGGTCGTGGATGGGCCTCGGCTTGGGGAGGAAGGACAGGGTGGCGCCGCCGTCGGCGCTCTTGCCGAAGGCCGCGTCCGGGCCCGGGTTCGGGGTCTTGGCCGCCCGGGCCCCGGCCGCCAGGGCCGGGGCGCCCGACAGCCCGAAAAGGCCGGCCGCGGCCGCACCGCCCGCAGCGCGGGCCAGGAAACTGCGCCGTGACAGGCCGCTCTCGAGCACCTGCTGCGTATAGGGATCGGGTTCCTTGTCTTCCTTGAGGTGGTCCTGACTCATGTCTCATACCTCCTGAGTGGATGGATTCATGGATGGAGCGAAGGGACGGCCCCGGAAGGCCGCCCCATCGATGCGTTGCCTACCTGGCCTTCTCCCTGGACGCGTCCAGGCCGCCGGCGGGCGCCGAGAGTTCCCGGCCGGCCTTCTTGAATTCCTGGATGCTCTTGCCCAGGGACTTCCCCAGCTCAGGGAGGCGCGAGGGCCCGAAGAGGAGCAGCAGGCCTCCCCCGATCAGAAGGATTTCCGTGATTCCAAGATTGCCCATGGGACGCTCCTCCGGGGGTTCGAACTAGAAGGTGTAGAGGATGCCGACGCCGAAGCCGGTGGTGGAGGCGCCGGGAGCCACCTTCCCCACGGGGGGGAACAGGGCGTAGCTGGCGGAGCGCTCGTTGTTCATGCCGTAGGCGGAGGCATAGAGGTCGACCGTCTTGGCGAGGCTGCGGACGTAGCCCACGCTCCACTGGGTGCCGCCCAGGCCGTTGGTGGTGGCGGGGCCGCCGCCCCGGACGGTGACGCTGCCCGCCCCGGCCTTGCCGTAGGATCCGAACACCTGGTTCATGCCCCAGCGCTGCTGGACCAGGAGGTACCAGGCATCGCGCTGGTAGTGGTCCACCTTGCCGGTCACGGTCTCGTCCGTGTCGTAGGTGAGGCGCTCGACGATGGCGGAGACCTTGGTGCCCGTGCTGAAGGCGTAGGCCGCCACCAGCTCGTGGCCCACGTCCTTGGAACCGGCGTTGGTGGCCGTCGCGCCCGCGCTGCCGCCCATCTGGGCCAGGCCGAAGTAGTTCTTGTGCTCCTCGAAGCCGTAGGTGACGTTGAAGGCGCCCTTCCTGTAGCTCAGCGAGGCCGACCACAGGTCCGGGCTCACCGAAGGGGCCGTGGCGGTGGCCGCCGACTTGCCCTCGTTCACGGAATAGGCGATCCGCCCGGAGAACCCGTTCATGTCAGGGGTCCAGTACTGGACGCTGTTGCCCTGGCGGCGGTTGAAGGCCGCGTCGGCCGCGGTGTTCACCCGGCCGCCCTGGGTGGTGGTCCCGGGCACGTTGAAGCCGGGGTTCGCCGTCAGGGCGTTGTCGAAGGGGTTCAGGCCGCGCAGGGGGCCCACGAACAGGAGGGGGGCCTTGTAGGGAGTGTCCCAGTTGCCGAAGAACACGCGGCCCCAGTTGCCCTCCAGGCCCAGGCAGCTGTTGCGGCTGGTCAGGCTGTTGGGGGCATCCCCGTCGGGGCTGACGGCGCTTTCGATCTGCCAGATGACCTTCAGGTCACCGCTGATGCGGTAGCTGCCCCTGAAGCCCAGGTTGGAGGTGCCCGAGGTGAGGCGGTTGCGCCCGGGCACGTTGCCCAGGTCGCCGGTGTAGGCCGTGGCCGCGACCTGGGTGGCGCCGCCGGTGGCGGGGGAAAGGCCGGGCGCGGTGGCCCCGCTGGTCTTGATCTGGTCCAGCAGGGGCAGGAAGGTGCCATAGATCTGGACCTCGCTGGCCTGCGCGGAAGCCTGGAAAGGCAGCGCGCAGGCGCCGGCCAAGGCGAAGAGAAGGGACTTGGATTTCAAGACAGGCCTCCGGTTAGTTGCCTATTGGCAGCAGTTGTGAGAGTGGTTGAGTTGACTACCTACGGGTCCTTAATTTCTCGGGACTAGGCAAGCGTAAATCCATTCGATCTTTTTTTCTTGGTACCCAGACGCCCAATATTGGTAGATTCCGGACTGGACCGTCCCGCATGGGGCGGTCGCGCGAAAGGGAAGACCCCTGTCAGTCCTTGCCGGGGTTGCCGTCCCGGGCCAGGCTGCGCGCCTTCCGGAAGCTGGTGGGGGTTTCGCCGGTGGCCTTGCGGAAGGTCTTCGTGAAGTTGGACTGGTCCTCCCAGCCCAGTTCCGCGGCGATCTGCTGGATGCTCAGGTCCGAGTGGACCAGAAGGCGCTTGGCCTCCAGCATGCAGCGCTCGATGACGATGAGCTGCGGCGTCTTGCCCAGCACCAGCCTGCAGGCCGCATTGAGCCGCCTGGGGGTGCAGCGCAGGCGCTGGGCGTAGAACCCCACCTCCTTCCCGGTCCGGTAGTGCCCGTCCAGTTCCTGCAGGAACGCGTGGAAGAGCTTGAACTCGCCGGTGAGGTGGGCCTGGGTCTGCGTGGCCTGCGCGTGGATGCGCGGCTGGAGGAGGTGCAGGAATGCCGACATCAGATGGCGCAGCACAGGCCGCGATTCGGCGGTCCCGGACTTCGAGATGTTCCACATGAGCCGCGCCAGGGTCCCGATCTGGCGGCTGAGGGCGTCCCCCGGCAGGGGCAGGTTGGGCGAGGCGAGGAAGTCGGAGAACACCCAGGAGGCGTCCTGGTCCAGGAACTCCTCGCCGAAGTCGATCATCCAGCCTTCGTCCTGGGCGTCGGGCATGTAGAAGTGCTTCTTCCCCTTGGCGACCAGCATCACCCAGGGTCCGAGGATCCGGGTTTCCACCCCGTCCACCAGGTGGGTGCCGGATCCCCTGAGGATGAGGATGACCTGGTGGTGGGGATGGCAGTGGGGCTCCGGCAGCCCCTTCTTCCAGTTCACGTGGCTACGCTCGTCGAGGAGCCAGACCTTGAAAACGGTTTCCATGGCCAAGAGTTTAGAGGATGGTTTCGTCAATTGGCCGATAAATATTGGGATGTCGGAAGTCCGAATTTTTCCCCCCGACGAAAAGGGGAGCCACCGGATGGTTGCTCCCCTTTTGATCTAAGTGGTCGGGGCGAGAAGATTCGAACTTCGGTTCGCTGCCGCTCACCCGCGGCACTGGCTGCGCACGGGAATCCGGCTTCGCCGGACCGGCGGTCACGCAGGGCGTGACCGCCTTTCCCTACCTGCGCGCCATTGCCGATCGGAAGTCCGAATCTTTCCCCCGACGAAAAGGGGAGCAACCGGATGGTTGCTCCCCTTTTGATCTAAGTGGTCGGGGCGAGAAGATTCGAACTTCGGTTCGCTGCCGCTCACCCCGCGGCACTGGCTGCGCACGGGAATCCGGCTTCGCCGGACCGGCGGTCACGCAGGGCGTGACCGCCTTTCCCTACCTGCGCGCCATTGCCGATCGGAAGTCCGAATCTTTCCCCCGACGAAAAGGGGAGCAACCGGATGGTTGCTCCCCTTTTGATCTAAGTGGTCGGGGCGAGAAGATTCGAACTTCCGACCTCTCGGTCCCGAACCGAGCGCTCTACCAGGCTGAGCCACGCCCCGACGAAGCATCGATCTTAACCTGAACCCGCCCTCCGGGTCCATCACCCTTTGTGCCGGGCCCTCAAAAGCTCAAGGACGGCCTTGAAGGCGTCGGGCTCCCGGCGCGCCGGCGCTGGTTTATCGGCCTCGGGCGGGTCGCAGGGGACGATCTCCATGGCGCGCATGTCGAGTTTCCACATGCGCCGCAGGCGCTCCTGGACCTGGGGCCAGACGGCCTCGACGGACTTCCGGAGGCTGGGGATGATCTGCGGCTGCCAGCAGCCCACCACCAGGGTGCCCCGGCTCACGCGCAGGAGCCGTGTGTGCTTGACCAGGGCGGGGCCCACCACCAGGAGCCAGCCGTGGCGCAGGCGGGCCTCGACGCGGGCCTGGGGATCCGCGGGGAGGCCGGAGGCGGCCCGCAGGGGGACGAGGTCCCGGGATCCGGGGCGCCTCATTCCGGAAGCCGGGGCGGAGGGATCCGGGACCGGGCCCGCAGGTCGTTGAAGAGCACGGGGGAGGCCAGCATGGGGATCATGCGGCCCCCGGCCTCGTCGTAGAGGGTCGTGACGAGGTGGTGCAGGTTCCCGGCCTCGCGGAAGAGGACGTCGTCCACGGTGCGCACCCGGCTGGCCGGGATGGCGTGGTGGTCGCAGAAGGTCGTGGCGGCCTCCACCGTGGACCTGCGGAAATGCGCCTCCAGGATCGGCAGGAGCCGCCCGCGGTCCGTGACGCGGCCCCGGTTGGAGCGCCACCCGGGCTCCCGCTCCAGGTCGATGCCGGCCCACATGGCCAGAAGTTCGAACTGGCGGTCGCTGCCGCAGCCCAGGGCGATGTTTCCGTCGCTGCACGCGAAGGTCTGGTAGGGGACGATGTGGGGGTGCCCGTTGCCCATGCGCCGGGGGGCCTCCCCGGTCATGAGGGTCTCGGCGGCCACGTTCACCAGGGAGGCCAGGGCGGCTTCCATCAGGGGCACCTCCACGTGGATCGCCTCGCCGGTGCGCTCCCGGTGGAGCATGGCGGCCTGGATCCCGTTGGCGAGGTAGAGGCCCGCGATGACGTCCACCACGGCCACGCCGGTCTTCATGGGGGCGCCGGGGGCCTCGCCGGTGATGGACATGAGGCCGCTCTCGGCCTGCAGGACGAAGTCGTAGCCGGGGCGCCTCGCCGCGGGCACGTCCGAGGCGAAGCCGCGCACCGAGGCCACGATGAGCTTGGGATACCGGTCGTGGATCTGCTCCCAGGTGAGGCCCAGGGCCTCCGCGGAATCCGGGAGGAAGTTCTCCACCAGCACGTCGGCGGTGGTCATCAGCTCGGCCAGGATGGCCTTGCAGCCCTCGTCCTCCAGGTCCATGGCCAGGCTCCGCTTGCCGCGGTTGGCGCAGCGGAAGTAGGCGCTCTCGCCCGTGCCCGCCTCGAAGGGCGGGCCCCAGCCCCGGGTGGGGTCCCCCGAGGGGGGCTCGATCTTCAGGACCTCGGCGCCGAAGTCCGCCAGCAGCTGCGTGGCGAACGGTCCCGCCAGGATGCGGGAGAAATCCAGGATCTTGTAGTGGGAGAGGAGGTGTGACACGGGGCTCAGGGGAGAGTCTTGAGGATACGCTGGATCGACTGCGCTTTCCGCCCTTCCGTGACGACCAGCACACCGTGGAGCTGGGGATCCCCCTCCGCCACCTCCCACTTGTCCCCCTTGGCCTTGAGGAAACGGCTGAGGCTGGACTCCTTCGTCATCCCGATGACGCCCGCGTAGGGGCCCGTCATGCCCACGTCGGTGACGTAGGCGGTGCCCCCGGGCAGGACCTTGGCGTCCAGGGTGGGCACGTGGGTGTGGGTGCCCAGCACCGCCGCGACCCGGCCGTCCAGGTACCAGCCCATGGCCTGGGCCTCGCTGGTGGCCTCGGCGTGCATGTCCACGATGACGATGTCGGCCCGCTCCCGGGCCAGGATGGCGTCCGCGCAGCGGAAGGGATCGTCGCACACGGGCATGTGGACCCGGCCCATGAGGTTGACGACCAGGATCTCCTGGCCTCCGGGGGTGTGCAGCTTGACGTACCCGTTGCCCGGGGTCCCGGGGGGGTAGTTGGCGGGCCTCAGGAGCCGCGATTCCACCTGGAAATAGGGGACGATGTCCTTGACGTCGAAGGCGTGGTTCCCGGTGGTGATGACGTTCACCCCCAGCTCCTCGAACCACTGGCGGGCGATGCGCTCGGTGATCCCGTGCCCGTGGGCGGCGTTCTCCCCGTTGACCACGATGAAATCCAGGGCGAGCTCGCGCTGGAGCGCGGGCAGATGCGCCTCCACCAGCCGCCGGCCGGCCTCACCCACCACATCTCCCAGGACGAGAATCCTCATCCGAAAACCTTAACAGGCGGCCCTCCCTAGGACTTTTCCAAAAATTTTCAACTTTTTCAGGCACCGGACTGTCCATGGCGGCACCAGAGAGGGAACATCCCCCTGCCGGTCCGCCCGGGCCGATCCTGCTAGGCTTAGACTTTTAAGAGTGCCGCATGCCCTTCCCCTTGAGATCCTTGATCATTTCATCCTTCCTGGCCTTCACCTGGCCCCTGGCGGCCCTCGCCGCTGAACCTCCGGCCACCATGGGGATGAACGAGATCCGCACCGGCATGAAGGGCGTGGGCCGCACCGTCTGGCAGGGCGGGAAGATCGAGACCTTCGAGTTCGAGGTCCTGGGCCTCCAGAAGAACTTCGCGCCGGGCCGGAGCCTCATCCTGGTGCGCGCCAGCGGGGGCCCCCTGGCCAACACCGGGATCCTCGCGGGCATGAGCGGCTCCCCCTGCTACATCGGCGGCAGGCTCATCGGGGCCCTCTCCATCGGCTTCGCCTTCGAGAAGGAGCCCATCGGCGGCATCACCCCCATCGGGGAGATGCTGGACGGCCTCAAGGATCTGTCGGAGGCCCCCTCCACCCGCACCCCCCTGATCCTGCCCCGGATGGAGCCGCCCAAGGTCCTCAAGTCGGCCCTCCTGGGGCACATGGTGCCCATCGGCGAGATCCTGGGCACCACCGAGGCCCCCGAGGGCGGCCAGCTGCTGCCGATCCCCGTGTTCGGGGCCTCCACCGCCCCCGAGCTGCAGTCGCTCTGGGCGGGGCTGCCGCTCCGGCCCATGGGCGCCATGGCGGCCGGGACCGGCACCGGCGAGGCCAGCCCCCTGGAGCCCGGCGGCATGGTGGCGGTGAACCTGGTGCAGGGGGACCTGGAGATGTCCGCCTCCGGCACCATCACCTACGTCTCGGGCCGGAAGGTCCTCTGCTTCGGCCACCAGCTCTTCAACCTGGGCGCGGTGGACCTGCCCCTGTGGTCGGCCTCGGTGGCCGTGTGCGTGCCCAACTACAACAGCTCGTTCAAGCTCTCCCAGTCCGTGGCCCCCGTGGGCGCCCTGCGCCTGGACCGCAGCATGGGCATCGCCGCGGTCCTGGGCGCCGAGCCCCGGATGGTCCCCATGCGCGTGGGCCTGAACCTGGGCGGCAAGCGCACCCTCAACTTCAAGTTCGAGCTCATGGACCACCCGGTGGTCACGCCCAACCTGGCCGCCATGGTGCTGGGCCAGACCATCTCCACCTACGTGCGGGGCGCCGGCTTCCAGAGCCTCTCCCTGCAGGGCAACATCAAGCTCGCCGGCCACCCGGCCATCGAGATCGAGAACATGGTGGCCGACCTCAACGCCAACCGCATGGCCATGTATCTGGGCGGCATCCTCCAGATCCTCACCATGAACCCCTGGGAGCGCCCGGTGGTCGAGGGCATCAGCCTCACCGTCAAGGCCGAGGAGCGTCTCGACCTCACGGCCATCAGCGGCGTGCGCACCCTGAAGGCCCGGGTGAAGCGGGGCCAGACCCTGCCGGTGTACGTGGTGCTGCAGAACATCCAGGGCACCAAGGAGACCACCACCATGAACCTCTTCGTGCCGCCCTCGGCCCGGCCCGGCAAGGCCACCCTGCTGGTGGGCGACGGGTTCAGCCTCATCAACGCGGACCCCGACGAGAGGGCCATCGACATCGCGGGCCTGGGCGACCTGGTGCGCATGCTCAACGGCGGCATGCGGAACAACCACGCCTATGCGCTCCTGGTGCAGACCCAGCCCGGCGCCGGGTTGCGGGGCGCGCGCATCGAGGGCGTGCCCCCGACCATCACCGCCATGCTGGGGGCCGACGGCGACCTGAACGCCAACCGCCTCCAGCGCCAGATCATCAGCCGCGGCGTCCTGCCCCTCGAGTCCGAGGTGCGGGGCCTCATCAGCATGGAACTTGAAGTCGAATAGGCGCACGTGGAGACCATGATGAAGAACCTCACCACCGTACTGGGCTCGATCCTCCTCGCCTCGGCGGGCATCGCCTCGGCCCAGCAACCCTCGGCCACGTTCGCCTCGTTCAACGACTGGCTCACCTCCGACGCCAAGGGCGTGCGAATCGGCGCGGACGGCAAGCTCCGGCTCGCCCCCGGCCTCCGCCGCGTGGGCACGCTCCCCGAGGGCATCGTGTGGGCGGCGGTGTCCGACGGGGCCGCGGGCGCCTACCTCAGCGCGGGCAACGAGGGCAAGCTCTTCCACTACACCGCCGGCCAGGTGAAGCCCCTGGCCCAGGTGAAGGGCGGCATCGTCTTCGCCATGGCCCGCCTGGGCCAGGACCTCATCGTCGCGCCCAGCGGCGAGGCCAAGCTCTTCCGGGTGACGCCGGGCGGCGAGGTGAAGCCCTTCGCGGACATCGAGGCGCGCCTCGTGTGGGCCATGGCCGTGGACGGCACCGAGCTGGTGCTGGCCGGGGGCGGCGAGAAGGGCGCGGCCCTGGTGCTGGCGCGCGAGGGCCACAGCCGCAAATTGGCCGAGCTCCCCGAGGAGACGGCCTTCACCGCCCTGGCGCCGGACGGCAAGGGCGGCTACTACCTGGGCTCCCACGGCCGGGGCCTGGTGCTCCACTACACCGGGGTCCGCACCGGGGACCGCATGGAGACCCTCATGGCCACGGGCTTCGAGGAAGTGCGCGCCCTGGTGGTGAACGAAGGCGAGGTGTTTGCCGGGGCCACCAACGGGATCTCCAGCAAGTTCGCCGCCGGCAGCCTCGAGCGCCGGGAGGGCTACCTGGCCGAGACCGGCACCACGACCAGGTCGGCCGTCATCCGCCTGGACAAGGACCGGGTGCCCCAGACCCTCTGGCAGAGCGCCCAGAACCAGATCTTCGCCCTGACCGCCTGGAACGGCCAGCTCCTGGTGGGCACCGGCAACCGCTCCCGGCTCTTCGCGCTGCCGCTTTCCGGGCGGGCCCGGGGCGAGTCCCCCTTCAGCGTCCTCCAGGACCTGGGCGCCGCCCAGGCCACGGCCTTCCTGCGCGCCGGGTCCGACCTGATGGTGGTGGCCTCCAACCCCGCCGAACTGCACATCCTCAACGAGAGCCAGGCCACGGAGGGCACCATCGAGAGCAAGGTGCTCAAGGCCTCGCCCCTGGCCGACTGGGGCCGGGCCTACGTGGAGGCCGAGACGCCCCAGGGCACCACCGTGGACTTCCAGTTCCGCACCGGGTCCACCGAGACCCCCGACGGCACCTGGTCCCCCTGGACCCCGCCGCTACTCAGCGGCGAGCGCCCCCACCTGGCGCCGGCCCGCTTCGCCCAGTTCCGCCTCAAGCTCGCCAGCTCCCGGGGCGGCGCCACGCCCACCGTGGAGGGCGTGCGCATGCATTGGGCCAACCGGAACCTGGCGCCCATGTGGGAGTCCGCGGAGATCATGCCCCCGGGCCTGGTCATCACGCGCACCGCGCCCCCCGACGACATCGGCATCGAGCGGGTGCCCCTGGAGACCCAGAAGCTCATCCCCGCCCTGGGCTACGCCGGAAGCGAGAAGCGCAGCTTCCGCCGGGGCGCCCAGGCCTTCGTCTTCCACGTCTCCGACCCCAACGGCGACCAGCTGGAGTTCGGCCTCCGCCTCCTGCCCGAGACCGGCGCCCCCATCGAGCTGGAGCGGGCCTGGAAGGAGCGGTTCTTCACGTTCGACACCCTCGGGGTCCCGGACGGCAGGTACCGCCTGGAGATCACCGCCTCGGACGCCCCCAGCCAGCCCCTCAATTCGGCCCTGGCGTCCGTCCTGCGCACCGCGCCCTTCCTCATCGACCACACGCCGCCCGTGATCAGCGACCTCACCGCCACGCCCGAGGGCGAGGGCGTGCGGGTGCGCTTCAGCGCGAAGGACCAGACCTCCGTGCTCAAGGACGCCGCCATCTCCGCCGACGGCGACGGCTGGGTCCAGGTGGCCCCCGAGACCCGGGTCTTCGACACCAAGGAGGCCACCTTCGACGTGCTGGTGCCCCGCGCCCGCATCAAGGGCAGCCGCGTGATGGTGAAGGTGGCCGATCTGTCCAACAACGAGCAGACGGCCAGCGTGGCGATCGGGGAAGTCCGGAAGAAGTAGCGGCTGGACAGGGTCAAGCCCCTTACAGGAGAAGCGCTTCCTTGAAAGGGAATACGAATCAGGCCAGTTCCACCACCGCCAGCACGCCCCGGCCCAGGACCTCCGCCCCGCCCTGCAGCTCCAGCAGGTCCCAGGGCCCCAGCGCCTGCCCCGCGATCTCGACCGCGCCCTCCAGGCACACCACCACCAGCACCGGCGCCACGGGCAGCGCCGCGGGCGCCGTGACGACGCCGAGCCGGTGCCGGGCCCGGCCCCTCGCGGACATGACGTTGAAGTCGCGGCAGGGCCCGTCCAGGAGGCGGCCCGTGGTGGCCCAGTCCCCGGAGAAGGTCACCGGCCGCAGGGGTCCCTCCAGCTTCTGGAGGCCGTGCCCGCCGTGGTCCAGCTCCAGGCTGCCCGACAGCAGCATCAGGCTCCGGTCCACCCCGGGGAAGGCGGAGAAGGGCCCGGACGCGGGCACGTCGGCCATGCTGATGCGCCACAGGAAGCCCTCCGCCAGCGTGGCGCCCGGGGGATGGATGAGGAGCTCCGTGGTGGAGCCCCCTCCGTCCTTCCAGGGCATCACGCGGTAGTCGGCGGGGCCCAGCCTGCGCATCACCGGATGGTGAGGTCGTACGGCATGCGGGCGTAGATGCCGCGGGGGTCGCTGAAGGCCTCCAGGCCGCTGATGACGTGCTGGACCTGCCCCTGGAGCGTGTCGGCCGAGCTGCGCGTGAACTGGCGCTTGCCGCCGCTCAGGGCCTTGAGGAGCTTCTCCACGGCGGTCCTGGGCTCGGAGGGACCCTCCAGCCGGTAGTCGGACTCGATCTTCGCCTTCTTCGCGGCGTAGGACACGGCGTCCTGCAGGCTCCCGATCTCGTCCACGAGGCCGATCCGGATCGCGGAGGACCCGGACCACACGCGGCCCTGGGCGATCTCCTGCACCTGGTCGCGGGTGAGCTTGCGGCTCTCGGCGACCTTGGTGACGAACAGGTCGTAGATCCAGTCCACCATGACCTGGGCCCGCGCCAGCTCGGCGTCGCTCTTGGGACGCGAGATGGTGAGGGAGTTGGCCAGCTTCGCGGTCTGGACGCCGTCCCAGGTGATGCCGTGCTCGTTGGCCAGGGACTTCACGTTGGGCAGCAGGCCGAAGACGCCGATGGAGCCGGTGATGGTGGTGGGCTCGGCGAAGATGCGGTCCGCATAGGTGGAGATCCAGTAGCCGCCCGAAGCCGCCAGGTGGCCCATGGACACGATGACGGGCTTGTCCTTGCGGGCCAGCACCAGCTCGCGCTGGATGAGCTCGGAGGCCGGGGCGCTGCCGCCCGGGCTGTTCACGCGCAGGACGATGGCCTTGACGCGCTTGTCCAGGCGCAGGCGCCGGAGCTCGTTGCTCAGCGATTCCCCGCCGATGCTGCCGGTGGTGCCGAAGCCGTCCACGATGGAGCCTTCCGCGAACACCAGGGCGATGCGGTTCGAGCCGGTGGCCTCGGGGAGGGTCTTGGCGTAGGTGGCCATGTCGATCTGTGGGAAATCACGGTCGCTGGCCTTCTTGCCCGCGACCTCCTTGAGCTCGTCCAGCACCTGGTCGTTGGCCAGGAGCTTGTCCACCAGGCCCGCCTTGAGGGCCTCGGGGGAGGTGAGGGTGCCCTGCTCGTCGGCGATGGCCTGGAGCTGGTCGGGGGTGAGCTTGCGGTCCGCGGCCACGGCCGACTTCCACTCGGTCCACAGGTCGCCCATGAGGACCTGCAGCTCCTCCCGGGCGGGATCGCTGAGCTTCTCCAGGACGTAGGGCTCGACGGCGCTCTTGTACTTGCCCACCCGGGTGACCTGCACGTCCACGCCGTACTTCTTGAAGGCCTTGCCGTAGAAGGTGATCTCCGAGGCATAGCCCGTGGCGTCCAGCACCCCCAGCGGGTTCATGTAGACCTTGCCCACGCCGGCGCAGAGGTACAGTTCCCGCTTGGTCCAATACTGGTTGTAGGCGATCACGGGCTTGCCGGAGACCTTCCTGAATCGCAGGATGGCCTCCCTCAGTTCCTTGAGGGCGGCGGGGCCGGAACCGACGCCCTCGGGACGCACGATGCCGGTGATGTAGAGGGCGCTGAGGCCGGCGTCATGGGACGCACGGTCGAGGGCCTGGACGAGCACATGGAGGGGGATGCCCTCCGCCTGGCCGCCACCCGCGGCCTTCTGCAGGAGCTCCGCAGGTCCCGGTTCGGGGTAGGAATCCGTGAAGTTGGTGTTCAGGTCCAGGATGAGCACGGCCTTGGCGGGGACAACGGGCTTGGTGGGCCCCATGGACGCGGCGATGATCACCAGGAGCACCAGCCCGCCCCCCACGAAGAGGGACAAGGCCACCAGCGACGCCAACAGCGACTTGAAAAAGTCTTTCATGAATCTACCCCCGGTCCGTTTCCACCATGGTAATGCCCCCACACGCCCGTTTGATACCTCTTTGGCAATGGTGACAAAACAGGTAAACTATCGGAGAACGAGGAGACCCCGTGGCAAACTACCCCGAGTACATGGTCGCTCCCATGAGGGAGGAACTGAGTCAGGCCGGCTTCCAGCACCTCATGACCCCCGCCGAGGTGGACGAGGCCCTCCAGCGCCCCGGCACCACCCTGCTCATCGTGAATTCCGTATGCGGCTGCGCCGCGGCCGGGGCCCGCCCGGGCGTCGTCAAGGCCCTGCGCGAGAAGGGGCTCCGGTTCGACCATCTGGTCACCGTGTTCGCCGGCATGGAGACCGAGGCCACCCAGCGGGCCCGCGAGTATTTCGAGGGCGCCCCGCCCAGCTCCCCCCAGGCCGCGATCCTCCGGGACGGGCGGCTGGTCCACCTCATGGGCCGCATGTCCTTCCTGGACCGCACGCCGGACATGATCGCCGAGGAGCTCTGCGCGTCCATTTCGTGACCGCTGACCGTTCGCCCGTGCTTACCATGGTTCCATGCGCATGTGGCGACTCCTGGCCCTGATCCCCTTCTGCCTCCACGGGCAGGAGCTTCCGCCCCCGTCCACCCTGGCGGCCCCCATCCGGGTGGACCTGGCCCCCATGTTCGCCGCCGCGGAGCGGACGACCCCCGTGACGCCGCAGGGGGTGGAGACCTGGACCAACCTGCCCGGGGTCGCCCAGGGGAGCCCCGCCTACCGGTTCAACCTCTACCGGGAGCCGCTGTACTTCGTCCTGAAGGGCAACCGGGTCTTCATGCACACGACGGTGAACTACTGGTTCGAGGTGGGTCTGCGCATGGGCACCTACGTCAGGGGCATGGGTTCCTGCGGGCTGCCGCCGGAGACCTTCCGCAAGGCCCGGCTGGGCATCCAGGCCGAGGTGGCCCTCACACCGGACTGGGGCCTCGACCTCAAGCTCACGCCCGAGGAACCCCTGCGCATCGACGGCTGCCAGATAACGTACCTGGGCTACGACATCACCGACAAGGTGCTGGCGGGCATGAAGGAGAACCTCGCCAAGGCCACCCAGGCCCTCCAGGGGCAGCTCCAGGAGGCCACCCGGCTCCGGCCCCGGGCCGAGGCGGCGTGGCTCCAGGCCCAGCAGCCCGTGGAGCTCGCCCCGGGGGTGTTCCTCATGCTCAACCCCGAGCGCGTGCGCCTCAGCCCCTGGTCCAGCCTGGGCAAGGTGCTCACCCTCACGCCCGAGATCCAGATCCGGCCGACGGTGTGCCTGGGGGAGCGCCCCCAGCGCGTCCCCCGGCCCCTGCCCCCCCTGGACCTCTCGCCCCAGCCCATCGCGCCGGGCTTCAGCCTCCAGATCGACGCGGACCTGAGCTTCGAGCACGCCTCGCGCCAGCTCACCCAGCAGCTCGGCGCCCAGCCCCTGGAGACCGACAAGGGCCGGTTCGAGGTCACCCGCGCCGCCGTGCGCGGCAAGGACGGCTGGGCCTACCTGGACCTGGACATCAAGGGGAAGATCACGGGACGGCTGACCCTCAAGGGCCGCCCCGTCTTCAACGAGATCCTGGGCACCCTCCACCTGGAGGACCTGGATTACACGCTCGAGACGAAGAGCTGGATCACCAGCTTCGGGGAATGGATCTACCGCGGCACCCTGCGCAAGACCCTCGCCGAGAAGTGCAGCTTCTTCCTGGACAAGAGCCTCAAGGACCTGAAGGAGCGCACGCAGCAGGGCCTCAACCGCCCCCTCACGCCCCAGGTGGCCCTCACCGGCGTGGTGGACGCATTCCGGGTGGGCAGGGTGGAGGTGCTGGAGGACCGCTTCAAGGTGGTGGCCCGCATGGAAGGCATGGTGCAGATCGGGGTCACTCCCGATGCGCGCTGAGGAGGCCAGGGAACTCGCCCTGCGGGTCCTGGCGCGGATCCGGGCGCTGGCGGTCCCTGCGGGCTCCCGGCTCTGGAACCGGATCCGGGGGTTCCTGGACGAAGTGGGCCAGGGGCTCGCCGCCCACCGGTTCCGCAGCACGGTGGCCCTCCTGATCCTCGCGACGGCACTGCTGGCCGGAGCCCGTGCCCTGCCGGTGGTCTACGGGCACTATGCCCTGCGCCATGCCGCGGGGATCGCGGCCCGGCAGTCCCGCATCAAGGGCGAGGAGGGCGCGCGGGCATCGCTGCGCCGCCGCGCCTTCGACCTGGGCCTCACGGAGGCGGCCCTGGATGCCGACAGCTTCAAGCTGGAAACCGGCCTCACCGAGGAGGGGCCCGTGTGCACCGTCTCGTACGATTTCACCCACCAGGTGGATGTCTACGGCGTCTTCACGCTGCCCGTGCGCTTCCGGGGCAAGGTCACCGGCATCCAGGTGGATCCCCTCCCCAACCCCCTGGCCGTGGACGGGGACGAGAAGGAGCCGCGTCGATGAGTTTGATTTATAAATTATGTGACTAGCCTGGGGCGTTCCAGCGGACCGGCAGGAGACGCCCATTCCCCGAAACCTTCCCATTCTCCCGCGGCGCCTTCGCCAAGGGGCTGGTCCGGTCCGCGGCGGCGGGGGGGTCCTAATCAACGGCGACTGGGAGGTTATCAGCCGCTTCGTGAAGTTCGTGAACGACGGCCGGGCCGAGGATCCTGTCCTGAAAACCTAGAAGTCCAGCACCTTGCGCATCCCGGCCAGCACCTTCTCGGTGTTGGGCAGGATGGCCCGCTCCAGGATGCGGTTGAAGCCCACGGGGGTGAAGGCGGATCCCACGCGGCCCACGGGCGCGTCCAGCCACGGGAAGCACGTCTCGGAGACCTGCGCGGCCACCTCGCCGCCGAATCCGCCGAAGACCTTGTCCTCGTGCACCACGATGGCGCGGTGGGTCTTCCTGACGCTGGCGAAGATGGTCTCGGTGTCCAGGGGGCTGAGGCTGCGAAGGTCGATCACCTCCACGCTGCGGCCCTCGGCCTCCAGCTTGTGCGCGGCCTCCAGGGCGAAGTGCACGGGGGTGCCGTAGGCGAGCACCGTGAGGTCCGTGCCTTCCCTGCGCACCCGCGCCTTGCCGAAGGGCACGGCGAAGTCGGCGGGGATGTGGGCCTTGCTCTGGGCGGCGTTGTAGAGGAACTTGGGCTCCAGGAACAGGCTCACGCCCCGGCTCCGGATGCAGGTGCGCAGCAGGCCCGCGGCGTCGTCGGCGAAGGCCGGCACCACCACGCGGATGCCCGGGATGGTGGTGAGGAAGCCCTCGATGTTCTGGCTGTGGTAGAGGCCGCCGCCGATGTAGCCGCCCGAGGCCAGGCGGATGGTGATGTTGGGCACCTGCTTGCCCATGCTGCGCCAGGACTCGTGGGAGATCTCGATGAGCTGCTCGGTGGCGGGCCAGAAGTAGTCGGCGAACTCGGCGCCCTCCACGACCACGCGGATCTTGTCGTCCAGCCGGGAGAAGCCGTTGGCGGTGCCGGTGATGAAGTCCTCGGCGATGGGCCCGTTGAAGACGCGCTTGCGTCCGAACTCCTGCTGCATCCCCTTGGTGATGTTGAAGATGCCGCCCTTCTCCTTGTTGGCCACGTCCTGGCCCCAGATGTAGGTGTCGGGGTTGGCCCGGAACTCCTCCTTCAGGGTCTGGTTGATGGCGTGGAGCATGGTCTCCTTGGCGCCGTCCTCGTCGTGGGTCCCGTCCGGGAACAGCGGCGTCACCCAGGGCTCGGGCACCAGGTGCTCGAAGATGGCCGCGGGATCGGGATCCTTGGAGGTGATGGCGGTGTCGGAAGCCGCGTTGTAGATCTCCATGTTGGCCTTCTCGATCCCGGCCAGGTCCTCCTCGGCCACGCCGTGCTCGAGGCAGTAGCGCCGGAAGCGCGGGAGCGGGTCCTGGGCCCTGGCGGCGGCCAGCTCCTCCGGGGACCGGTAGAGCTCGTGCTTGTCGCTGTTGGAGTGGCTGCCGATGCGCACGCAGTCGGCCTGGATGATGGCCGCGCCCGCGCCGGACTTGGCGTAGGCCACGGCTTCGTCCATGGCGCGCATGGAGTCGATGGGGTCCTTGCCGTCGCACTTGAGGATCAGCAGGTTGGGGAAGCCGCTGAAGTTGTCGCACACGAACTCGTTGGCGGTCTGGTCGGACTTGGGCACGGAGATGCCGTAGCCGTTGTCCTGGAACACGAAGACCACCGGCAGCTTCTCGAGGCTGGCACCGTTGATGGCCTCGTACACGTAGCCCTCGGAGACGCTGGACTCGCCCTGGCTGCTGAACACCACGGCGTCCCGGCCGTAGGTCTTGACGGCCCTGGCCAGGCCCACGGCGTGCTGGGTGTGGTTGCCGGTGCAGCTGGAGACGTTCTGGATGTGGATCTCGGGCTTGCCGAAGTGGTTGGACATGTGGCGCCCGCCGCTGGCGGGGTCCCCGGCCTTGGAGATGCCGTTGAGGATGATCTCCAGGGGCGTCAGGCCCCCGGCGAGGCAGGTGAGCAGGTCGCGGTAGTAGGGGAACAGGTAGTCCTGCCCGGCCCGGAACGTGAGGCCCAGGGCAAGCTGGATGCCGTCGTGGCCCGCGCAGGGGGCGTGGTAGGACCAGCCGATGGCCTGCTTCAGGTAGTTGGGCGCCTTGTCGTCCAGGACCCGCCCCATGTGCATGGTGCGGTACCACCCCTTCAGGGTCTGGGCGTCCGGGCCCTCTGCCACCTGGGCCCCGGGGCCCGCATTGTTCGCCTTCGTCTCGATCATCGCCGGTCCTCGTTCAGACTACACTCGGTCCATCGGCCGCTGACGGCCGTTCAATAACTAATGACCCGGATCTGGGGGTCCACTTCGTCCTGCAGGAGGCCCTCGATGAAGCGCAGGGTCCCCCCGCCGGAGCTGGGGCAGGAGCCGCAGGCTCCGTGGTAGCTGATCTGCAGGGTGTTCTCCTCGAACGAGAGCACTTCCACCCCGCCGCCGTCGCCGGCGAGGCCGGGCCGGATGCGCTCGTCCAGGATCTTGTTGATGCGCGCCAGCTTCTCGTCGTCGGCCAGCGAACTGCCCGGGGCCGGCGCGTTGCCGTCCACGGCCTCCATCTCCAGGTCCTCGATGGCCTCGCAGATGGGGTCGATGAGGCCGCTCCATTCGTCGTCCGGGGCCTTGTTCACGGTGACGAAGCGGTCCATGTAGAAGACCGAGGTGATGCGGCCCAGGGCGAAGAGGCTGGAGGCGAGGGGATCCCCCACCGCGGCCCCGAAATCCCGGAAGGAGCGCGTCCCCGACCGGAGAATGGGCCGCTGCACGATGAACTTGAGCGCATCGGGATTGGGAGTGGGTTCGATGTTGACGACCTTGGGCATACGGTAACCTCGCCACTGACTTGAATAGTTTACTAGAAATGTCGGGATTATCCAGTCCAAACTGTGGGAAAGCCCCAGGAGAAGTGCGGGCAATCTGAAAGATGGAGAATCCCAATGCTCGAAGCCGAACGTGAAGCCTGCATAGCTGCTGCCCAGGCGGGTGGAAGAATCCTCCTGACCTATTTCCGCAAGTTGGATCCACGCACCATTTCCGAAAAATCGAAGAACGACCTGGTGAGCGAAGCCGATCGGGCAAGCGAGGCCGCCATCCAGAAACTTCTGGCCGATCGTTTCCCCGCTTATGGCTTCCTGGGCGAGGAAACCGGGGCCACCGGTCCCGTGGAAGGCCGCGTCTGGATCGCCGATCCCCTGGACGGCACCCTCAACTTCATCCAGGGGTTCCCCCACTGGTGCGTCTCCGTGGCCCTGTGGGATCCCCAGGGGCCCCTGGCGGGCTGCATCTACGATCCCCTGCGGGAGGACCTCTTCGTGGCCGTGCGGGGCGGGGGCGCCACCTGGAACGGACAGCCCATGGCCGTCTCCGGTCAGCCCGGCCTGACGGGGGCCTTCCTGGCCACCGGCTTCGCCTGGCAGCTGGGCGACCGCTTCGAGCTCTTCGCCCGCACCCTGCCGGCCATCTTCCACCGCGCCAAGGCCATCCGCCGCGGCGGTTCCGCGGCCCTGGACCTGGCCCACACGGCCTGCGGCATCTACGACGGCTACTACGAGATGGGCCTGCGCAAGTGGGACTTCGCCGCCGGCGTGCTCCTGCTGCAGGAGGCCGGGGGATGCGTCACCGACTGGCGGGGAGGCGACGCCTGGGTGGAGACGGGCGACGTGGTGACCGGCAACCCCCAGGTCCAGGAGGAGCTTCTGGAAGCCCTGCGTCACTGAACCGCCGCAGGCCTCCCCAGGGTCGCCACCAGGGCGCAATAGGGCCCCAGCGTCGCGGGCAGGCCCTTGGCCGGGACGCGGCCCGTGGCCAGGAGCACCTGCGCCGGTCCGCCCAGGCCGAGGTCCAGCCTGCGCTCCCGGCCCGAGAGGTTCACGGCCACGAGGATCGTCTCCTCCTCGACCACCCGGAGGTAGGCGAGGATGTCGGGGTCGTCCGGGGCCAGGGGCCGGTAGGCGCCGTCCAGGAGGGCCTTCCTCGACCTGCGCAGGGCCAGGAGCGCGCGATGCCAGTTCAGCACGGAGCCGGGGTCCCGGCGCTCGGTGGCCACGTTGTGGGAGCGGGCCCCGGGAGGCACCGGGAGCCAGGGCCGGCCGGTGGTGAAGCCCGCGGCCTCGGTGGCGTCCCACTGCATGGGGGTGCGCTCCCCGTCCCGCCTCTTGGCGCCGGGCCAGCCCGCGCGGCCCATGGGGTCCATCACGTCCTCCCGGCGCGTGGGGTCGGTGTTGACCATGCCCAGCTCGTCGCCGTAGTAGAGGATGGGGGTGCCCCGCAGCGTGAGGAGCAGCGTCCCCAGGGCCTTGGCGATGGCGTCGTCGTGGACCTTGTCGCCGTAGCGGCTCACGGCCCGCGCCAGGTCGTGGTTCCCCAGCACCCACACGGGCCAGAACCCCGTGGCCTCCGTGGCCGCGATGCGCCTGCGGAAGTCCGGGGCGGACAGCTTCTCCGCCATGGCCAGCATGTGGCCCGTGGGCATCTGGAGCTGGTCCCGGCCGTCGCCGTAGTAGCCCCGGAGCTCCTCGGTCGACTCGGTGTAGGTCTCGCCGATGAGCACCGCGCCGAAGGGGTCCGCCTCCCGGCGCAGGGCACGCATGAGCCCGCGGCCCTCCTCCAGCTTGTAGTTGTGCACGTTGCGCATGTTCGGGTCGCCGAAGGCGTTGCGGCCCGGCAGGAGGGGGTTGTCCGGGAGGGCGGGATCCTCGTAGACGGTGTCCAGGGCGTCCAGCCGGAACCCGGCCGCGCCGCGCCGGTACCACCACCGGGTCACGTCCAGCATCTCGTCCCGCACGGCCGGGTTCCGCCAGTTCAGGTCGGGCTGCGAGCCGTAGAAGAAGTGGTAGTACCACTGCCCCGTGACCGGGTCCAGCGTCCAGGCCGGCCCCCCGAACAGCGACACCCAGTTGCAGGGCGGCGCCGCCCCCTTGCCGTCCCGCCACACATACCAGTCCCGCCGCCGGGCGCTGCGCGAGGACCTGGAGTCCTTGAACCAGGGGTGCTGGTCCGAGGTGTGGTTGAGCACCAGGTCCAGCACCACCCGGATCCCCCGCCGGCGCCCCTCGGCCACGAGCCGGTCGAAGTCCCCGAGCGTGCCGAAGCGCGGATCGATGTCCCGGTAGTCCGACACGTCGTAGCCGAAGTCCACCTGCGGCGACGGGAAGACCGGCGTGAGCCACACCGCGTCCACGCCCAGGTCCTGGAGGTAGTCCAGGCGGGCCGTGATTCCGGGGAGGTCGCCCACGCCGTCGCCCTTGGTGTCCTGGAAGCTGCGGGGGTAGATCTCGTAGAAGACCGCATGGCGCCACCATTCGGCGGGCGCCTGGGCCCCGAGGGACAGGCAGAGGAAGGCGTAGAGGACGGCGCGGGGGATGCGGAGCATGGGCGTCTCGGAAAAGGAGTCTGAAAAGGGGTCGGGCTGAAAGGCATCCAGCTTAACCCCGATCCGGTTTCCGACGAACCCGGGAATTCGCTAACCATATGCATAAACAATGAATATATATCAATCTGGACAGACTCTGGAGGGTGTTCTGTTGGAGGACCCCGTTGAAGGCTTTTCTCCTTGAACCTCCACGAGCCCTCAGCGCCGCGTTCAATCCTTTTCCCAACCCACCGGCGTCATCAAATAAGCGGACGGCATGCACCCGGAAAAAGCCTAAACGCGGAGGCGCGGAGAACGCGCAGAGGCTCGCTGAGGAAAATAGGAAAGGCACTATAGGCTGTCGGCAAACCCGGGACTTCCTGGACACAGGATTTAGGGGCCAGGTCAAGGCAAGAAGATCCCCATCCATCCCCTAAATCCGATTCATCCATGTTCCAGCAGGGATGAATCGGATTGACGGGAAAGGGCAGGATAAGTCCTGGCAAGTCCTTTCCTTGGGTTTGCCTACAGGGCCTATTCTTCGGCCGGTTTCGCGGCGCGGCTGTAGATCACCACGAAGACGCAGAGCGCCGTCATGGCCGCGATGGCCAGCCATTCGCCCAGGGCCCCTTCCACCGAGGCCACGCTGAGGATGGGGAAGCCGTCGGGCCACTTGATCTTGAAGGCGCTGGCGATCACGCCCACGATGCCGCCGCCGGCCATGAGGCCGCTGGCCACCAGGATGCCCCGGTTCTCCCGGGCCTTCACGACGGCGTCCGTGTCGCCGGAGCCCTTGCGGTTCACGACCCAGCTGATCAGGCCGCCCAGGAAGAGCGGGGTGTTCACCTCGATGGGAAGGTACATGCCCAGCGCGAAGCCCAGGGCCGGCAGCTCCACCATGCGCAGGACGAGGCTGAGCACCACGCCGAGGGAGAACAGGAACCAGCGCAGGGGCATGGCCGTGGTGCCGAAGATGCCGTCCAGGATCTCGCGCATGGCGCTGGCCTGGGGCGCGGGCACGGCGGCGGTGCCGAAGCCCTGCTTGCTCATGATCCACATCGCCAGGCCCGTGAACAGGGCGGCCACGAAGGTGCCCAGGAACTTCAGCCACATCTGCCGGGCGGGGGTGGCGCCGATCCAGTGGCCGATCTTCAGGTCCGTGGCGAAGGCGCCGCTGGCGGACAGGGCCGTGCACACGACGCCGCCCACCATCAGGGTGATGAACATGCCCACCCCGCCGCCGAAGCCCAGCTTGAGCATCACGAGGCCCGTGATGATGAGGGTGAGCATGGTCATGCCGCTGATGGGGTTGGTGCCGATGGTGGCGATGGCGCGGGCGGCCACGGGCGCGAAGAGGAACGCGATGACCATGACCACGACGGTGCCGACGAAGGCGGCGAAGAAGGCCCCCTTCATGCCCACGCCGAAGGAGAAGAAGAGGAAGGAGCACAGGCAGAAGATGAGCAGGCCCACTCCCACGAAGGAATTGGGCAGGGTGCGCGCGGGCCGCGGCACGTGGCTGGAGACCTCCACCTTCTCGGTGCTGCGCAGGCCGGCGATGTTCTTGCCGATGGACCTGATCATGGCGGGCATGCCGGCCAGGACGCCCATGATGCCCGCGCCCGCGATGGCGCCGATGCCCATGATGCGGACGTAGTTCTTGAAGATCATCTCAGGGGCCATCTGGGCGATGGGCATCGTCCCCGGCGGCAGGACCCCGGGCACGTGCTGGCCGATGGCGTGGATCATGGGCACCAGCACGAAGGTGGAGAGGATGCTGCCGGCGGCGATGACGGCCGAGTAGCGCAGGCCGATGATGTAGCCGATGGACATGGTGGCCGCGCTGTTGAGCATGTTGAAGGCCATGAACTGCTCGCGCAGCTTGGCGCCCACGTACGCGTGCCGGAGGGTGATGGTCTCGGACATGGCCCGGAACAGCGAGGAGGCGCCGTCGTAGAGCATGCCCAGCGCGGCGGACCCGGCCAGGATCTTGGCCTGGTTGCCCACGCTCTCGCCGCTGGCGAGGATCTCGGCGGTGGCGGTGGCCTCGGGCCAGGGGAACACGCCGTGGTTGTCCACCATGAAGTTGTGGCGCAGGGGGATGAGGAACAGGATGCCCAGGCACCCGCCCAGGAAGGAGACGATGACCACCTGCCACAGCTGCGGGTAGGGCACGTTGGAGCCCGGGACGCCCGCGAGCATGTAGAGGGCGGGAATGGTGAACACCGCGCCCGCCACCACGTGGCCGGAGTTGGCGCCGATGCTGGTGATGATCACGTTCTCCAGGATCGTGCTGCGGCGCAGGTAGAACCGGGAGATGCCGATGGCCAGGATGCTGATGGGAATGGCCGCCTCGATGCCCTGCCCCACCCGCAGCGCCAGGTAGGCCGCGGCCATGGAGAAGATCGCGCAGAAGAGCATCCCGTACATCACGCTCCGGGTGGTGACCTCCAGTACGCCGTCCTGGGGCACCAGCGGGACGTAGTCCTCCCCGGGTTCCAGGACGCGCCGGTAGTTCTCCGGCAGCCCCTTGATGGGCGTCGATTCGGTGGCATCGGACATCGGTTCTCCTTGGAAGGTCAGGCGGGATGCTTGTCGAGGACGCCCTGGACGACCCGGCGCGAAAGGCCGTGGTAGCCCTTGGAGGCCTGGGCGAAGATCTCCCTGGCCAGGGCGCGCGTGGCGGGGGTGGCGCCCAGCGCGGAGTAGAGGGGCCGGAGGTACTTCATGCGGCCCACCCGGAGGAGCACCTCCCGGATGCGGGGGAAGGCCGGCTCGTAGCCGGAACCGGCGGCGATCGTCAGCCACTCCACCAGGATCTCGTAGTTGCCCCGGCCGGTGAGGCCCAGGGTCCCGTCCAGCCAGGCGCAGTCGGCCTGGGGGAGGGCGCGGGGGAGGTTCTGGAGGTAGACCAGCAGCTCGGTGGGGCTCCAGGCGTCCATGACCGCCTTCTCCGGCCGGGCGCAGGCCTTGCCCAGGGCTTCCAGCGCCTCCAGGGCCGCGGAACGGAACACGGGGGCGTTGGCGGGCATGCCGGGCCGATGGAGCCACGCGTCGGCGTCCACCCTGGCCAGGAGCCCCGGGTGGACCTCCTCGGCGAAGGCGCAGAACATCTCGGTGGTGATGGAGGTGAAGCGGAAGCGCCTCATGTAGGCCAGCACGAAGGCGTCCATGGCGGGCCGGCCGAGGTCGGCCTCCAGCAGCGCCACCAGGCGCGCGCCCTTCTCGTAGGGGATGCTGGAGAAGGCGTCGTCGGGGTCCACGCCCTCGAGGTGGGTGCGGAGCACGGTGAGTTCGGGCTGGTCCTTGAACCGCGCGAGGGATTCGTCCAGGGCCTTCTGGCCGATGGCCCAGCCCATGGCGGCGGCTTCGGGCCCGCGGATGGCCTCGAGGATGCGGCGCTCGGCCCAGACGGTGAAGCCCTCGTTGAGCCAGAAGTGCTCGGCGGTGGCGTTGGTGACGAGGTTCCCCGTCCAGCTGTGGGCCAGCTCATGGGCCACCACGTCCACCAGGGAGCGGTCCCCGGCCAGGAGCGTGGGGGTGAGGAAGGTCATCCGGGGATTCTCCATCCCGCCGTAGGGGAAGGAGGGGGGCAGCACGAGCATGTCGTAGCGGTCCCAGTCGTAGGGCCCGAAGAGCCCCTCGGCGCGCACGATCATGTCCTCCACGCCGGCGAATTCCCAGGCGGCCTTCTCGATCGTGGCGGGTTCCGCCCACACCCGGGCGCGCCGGCTCAGGTCGCGGCTCTCCAGCTCGCCCACGGCCAGGGCCAGGAGGTAGGGGGGGATGGGCTGGGGCATGGAGAAGCGGAACACGCGCGTGCCGGGCACCTCGCCGGCGCCGTCCCAGGCGGGCCCGGCGGACATGACCGCGGAAAGGCCCTCGGGCACGACCACTTCGGCGTCATAGCTGACCCGGGCGTAGGCCGAGTCCTGGCAGGGCACGAGGGTGCGGGCGTGGATCGCCTGGCACTGGCTGAAGAGGAAGGGGTGCCTGCCGCCCTCGGTCTGGGCCGGCTCCAGCCACTGGAGGCCGATGGCCTCGGGGCTCGTCTCGTAGGCGAGGACCACCGCCCCGGTGCCCGGTGGAAGCTCCAGGCGCAGGCGGCGCCCCAGGATGGGGTCCTCCGCGCCCAGTTCGAAGGGCACGTCCTGGTCCAGGGCCGGCACCCAGGCCCGGAAGACGGTCAGCCCCTTGGTGTCCAGGTCCAGGGTCCCCCCGGCGGGGGCCTTGAACACCAGCGTGGCCTCGCCGTTCAGGACGCGGCGGTCGAAGTCCACCAGGAAGCGCAGGTGCCAACGGTCCGTGCGGGGCTGGCGGTCGTCGTAGTACGAATGGGGATCGAGGCGGGGCATGGACGTTCCTCGTGGAAGGGCTGGAGTTGGATTTTCGCGAGGGCGATCGGAAGTTCCAAGGGGTCCGGTCATTATCCACCGGGGACGGCGGCTTGTGGATCACATTTCGAGGTAGCAGGGGAGCCTGCCCCCGGGTGGGTGAGGCCGTTTTCTCCAGATGCGGTCGCTGGGGTTGGGGCGGTTCACCGATTTCCAGTTAGGATGCTTCCAAATCCCGCATGAACCCACCTGGCATGGAGGTCGGAATTGAGAACCTGGCAACCGTCATCAAGAATTTCATTCGCCGCCCTGGCGATGCTGAGCCTGATTCCCGCCCAGATTTCATGCCGCCATGGGGTTTCGCCGTCGGACCCGCTCTCGGTAGCAGCATTATTGAAGCAACAAGCGGATCGCTGGGACCAGGACATCATTCTGAAGAACCGGCCCGCCATTTCCGACAACATGAGTGAAGACTTCCGGCACATCAGCAACAAAGGTGTCATTTCAGATAAGACGGCATTCCTCCAAGGGATCGTCTCCGCCGACCTGGTCATCAATCCCTACACCGTTGAAGACCTGGATATTCGAATCTATGGAACCTGCGCTTTGATTTGCGGAAGGACCAATATGACAGGCTCCTACAAGGGCTCCCCTTTCCGATCCCACTACCGGTATGTCGATACCTATGTTCTGAAAGACGGGCGCTGGAAGGTGTGCAATGTCCAGATCACCGCGATGCCGGACTAGGGTGCGGTACCAGTCGGGGTTGTAGCCCGGGGGTGATGCAAAGCGGCATGGGTTTGGCGATTTCGAGGTGGTCAGGGGGCCATGAGGGCCAGTCCCTTCTCCAGCACCTCGTCCCGGCCCGCTGCGAGCCCTTCCGGGGTGGGCCGCACGGGAACCGTGGGCAGGATGCCCACCCCGTGGTGGCGGGTGCCGTCGTGCTTGAGGACCTTCATGCCGGTGAAGGCCAGGTGGTAGCCGCCCGGGAGGGTGAGGCCGCAGATGTTGCCGTTGGTGCCGGCGGTGGGGGCGCCCACGATCTCGCCCAGCCTGTAGGCCTCCACGATGCCCAGGCAGGACTCCGCGTAACTGATGGCCCCACCCCCGGTGAGGAAGACCACCTTGCCCTTTATGCGGGGGGTCTTGGGCTCCAGGTCCCACCGGCCGCCGGTGTCCCAGGTCCAGGCCTCGCCGTCGGGGAGGGTGACGACGGGCTTGTTCCACCGGGCGCTGGCGAGGGGCTTGTCCGTGAGGTGCTGGAGGAAGCCCGGGCGCACCTTCGGGTAGCCGCGCAGGTCGAAGATCACGCCCCTGGCCGCGGCCAGGCTGGGCAGGGCGGCCTGGAATTCCGGGTCCGTGGCCCGGTCCAGGTCCACGTACCAGATGCCGGGACGCAGCTCGCCCACCTTGGGGGGCAACGGGCCCGCGGGGAGGTTCCAGGGGCTCGCGTCACGGGGGAGCGAGGCCTCCCCGGCCACGCCTCCGGCCGTGACGTAGGTGATCCGGGCGGGCTGGCCGTGGGGCCCGGCCAGGAACTCCCGGCTCACCTGGCGGTCCAGCCAGCCGTTGGAGGCCGACGAGATCTCCTCGGCGAGGAGCTTGATGCGCCTGCCGGCGGGCTCCCCGTCCACGGTGAGGATCCGGCTCCCCGCGGGGACAGCCTTGGCGCCCTCCCCCGCGGCCTTCACCACGGGCCAGCCGTCGATCATCTCCAGCGCCAGGGCGGGGCAGGCCTGGTCCCTTCCGGGTCCCTCGACATGGATGTGTCCGTCCTGGAGGGCCGCGGTGAGCCGGCGCAGGGTGCGGGTGAAGGCCCCGGCGTCCGGATCCAGCGCCGCCGCGGACAGGGCACGCGGCAGCTCGGCGTCCCAGGAGCCTCCGGCCACGTCGAAGTAGGGGTAGAAGTGGCGGAACACGCCCCACGCCAGGGCCACGTCCCCCAGCCGCGTGCCGCGGTCGTTGCCGTCGCCCGCGCCCATCGTGGGTTCGGGCATGCGGGCCCTGGGAACGGCGGTGACCGGGCCCCGGAAGGTGGCCCCGCCGGCGTCCGCGTAGCACACCGTGGGAAGCATGAGGCGGACCCCGGCGCCCAGGGCCAGGACCCGGCCCCGCGCCGGGTCCTCCCAGCCCTGGGCCTTCGCCTGGGCCAGCGGCAGGTAGTGCCGTTCGCTGTGGTAGACGCCGTGGCCCGCGCCCTGGCCGAACCCCGTGTGGACCCACCGCACCGCCTGGGTGGCCCCGGAGGGGGCCCTCACCGGCGCGGGCGCGGCGCCGGGGGGCAGGAAGCGCGCCGTGGGGGCCCAGGGACCGAAGAACTTCTGGAGGCGCGAGGCCAGGTCCGTGGCGGACGTCGCGCCCTCCGCGGCGCGCGCTCCCAGGATGGCGATCCGCTCCCAGTCCGCGGAGGCGGCCGCGTCGGAGGGGTGGAAGAACCGGATGTAGCCGAAGGCCCGGGTGAAGGCCGCCAGGTTCGCCAGGCCCCGCTCCGTGAGGGCCCGGGCGGCCTGGGCGGGTACCACCGGCGTGTCGCCCAGGACCTCCAGGGTGAAGGGCGCCACCCGGAGGACGCCGCGGCCGCCCACGAAGAAGGCGCCGAGGTTGACGGTCTTCGCGTTCGGGGCCACGTCGCCCACGATCGTCCCCTCCGTCCACGCGGTGGCGGTCACGGCCCTGTCCTGCATGTTGTCGAAGAACCCCATGGACCCGTCCTCCCGGTCCACCCGAAGCCAGGCCTGCCCCGCGCCCCCCGTCCCCGGGTCCACCTTCATCCGGGTGCGCAGCCGGATCCGCTTGCCCCGGAAGGGCCCCGCGTCCACCACCTGCATCAGGTTGCCGAAGGCCCCGGAGCCCGTCTCCCGGCGGATCGCCACGCACCGCCCCCCGGGGAGGGCCGGGTCCTCCTCGATCCCGGCATGGAAGCCCGCGTCGGCGCCGGATTTGGGAAAGAACCAGCCCTTGGGGATCTCGCCGGGGGCGCCTTCGAGGAAGGCGGGATTGAGCAGCGCCGGCTGCGGCGCCTGGGCCAGTACGGGCACGGAAAGAGCGAGACCGAGCAGGGTCAGCTTCATGGGTTCTCCCGGTGGGATGGAACCATCCTACCCCCAAGGTGTGAAAAAGAAGGGGCCGGTTTCCCGGCCCCCTCCCTTATTTGCCTGCCGCTCAGTGTCCCGTCTTCTCCTCGGGGATCCGGATGGCGTCGCCCTTCTCCCGGACGATGGTGCGGTACCAGTCGGGGTTGTAGGCCGGGTGGGTCACTTCGCCCTTGGCGTCCCGCACGTTGCCGTCCAGGTACTTCCAGATGAGCATCTCGCCCAGCTTGCGCCAGCGGGCGGTGACCAGGTCGCCCTGGCGGCAGGAGTAGTCGGTGAGGAAGGCCTTGGCCAGTTCGGGAGACTGCTGGTAGAGGACCTTGGCGTGGGCCTCCACCTCGGGCTGGTGGGCCAGGAAGCCGCCCTCGAGCTCGCGCTGGACCTTCTGCACGTCGACGATCATCTCGTCGTAGCGGCTGTAGGCGTAGTTGGCCACGAAGTTGAAGGTCCAGAAGGCGCTGTCCCAGCTGAACTCGTTCCAGGACCCGGTGCCCTCGGCGAAGCTCCTGGGCACGGCCTTGATGGCGCAGTACATGGGCACGTAGACGGTGGAGTAGGTGTCGTCCATGCCGAACCACAGCACGCCGCCGATGGCGTCGGGCAGCCAGGACCGGGACTGGCTCACGTAGGACCAGCCGGTCTGCTGGGTGGAGATGGCGCGCTCGTGCAGGTACTGCTTGCCGTCCACCTTCCACTCCATGGGCCGCCAGCGGTAGGGGGTGTGGTAGGGGCCCGCGCCCACGTCCTTGGTCATGTCCAGCTCGGTGCCCTCGTAGTGGTCCCGCATGAGCTCCATGACGTCGCGCACGCTCAGCTTGTGGTCGGGGGTGATGCACAGGGGCATGGGCCTGGCGCCGGGGGTGCCCTTGGCGATGTCGATGGGGATCTTGAGGGAGGGGGCGGCGCGGTTGAAGACGCTCCACACCCGCGCCTCGCAGAAGCGCAGGGCGCCGAAATCGGCGGGGGCGTAGACGTCGGTGAAGCTGAAGTCCTTGTCCTCGCCCTTGAAGTAGCCCTTGTCCCGGGCGAAGGAGATGACGTCCTTGGAATAGACGCAGGTCCTGGGGTCGTTCAGGGGGAAGCGGCTGATTCGGGCGTGGTTGGCGTGGGCCGAGATCGTGCCGTCGGGAACCTTCACGGCCACCCACACGGCGCCCTTCTGGCCCTTGCCCTTGCCGATGATCTCGAAGATCCAGGCCTCGTTGGGGTCGCCCACGGAGATGGACTCGCCCTCGCTGGCGTAGCCGTACTGGGCCACCAGGTCGCCCATGACCTGCACGGCCTCCCGGGCCGTCTTCGAGCGCTCAAGGGCGATGTACATCAGGCTGCCGTAGTCCACGACGCCCGCGGGCACCTGCAGCTCCTGGCGGCCGCCGAAGGTGGTCTCGCCGATGACCACCTGGAACTCGTTCATGTTGCCCACGCGGCTGTAGGTGACGGGGGCCTCCTTGATGCGGCCCAGGAACTTGCCCGTGTCCCACTCCACGATGTCCCGCTGCTCGGTGGGGAGGTGCTGGGCGCCGGCCTTGAAGTACAGCTCGCCGTAGAGGGTGTGGCTGTCGGCGGCGTACGTGATCATGGTGGAGCCGTCCTTGCTGGCCCCCTTGGTGACCAGGATGTTGGTGCAGGCCGCCAGGGGCTGTGCGAGGCTGGAGACCAGGACCACCGAAGCGGCCGTCAGGGTTCGGAACAGGGACTTCATGGGCGTCCTTTCGGTTGGGAACAAGCCCCCATCATATCAATGCCGCATCACAAAGCGAGGCATGTCCTCCGGCTTGTTGAAACCATCACACCCCTGCTAGCACTGAAGTTCCAGGAGCGCCCATGATCCCTTTCCCCCCCGCCCAGGTCCAGGAGGCCCCCGCCCCCCGGGAGGCGGCCTTCGCCGGATTCAACGGGCTCCCCCTGAAGGGGAGCGTCCTGCCGGCCGAAGGCCCCTGGTTCGCGGTGCTGGTGGGCGATTCGGGCCCCCTGGACCGGGACTGGAGCCAGCCCCGGCTGCCCGCCCACACGGGCCGGGCCCTGGCGGAGTGGCTCCAGGGCCAGGGGGTGGGCTCCCTGCGTTTCGACAAGCGCATCGCCCTCAGCCGGGACCCCAAGCTGAACGCCTCCCTGGACGCCCAGTCCGGAGACATCGAGGCCGCCGTGGCCGCCGCCCGGGCCCTGCCCGAGGCCCGGAACCGGCGGATCCTGCTGGTGGGCCATGGGGAAGGCGCCCTCCTGAGCCTCCTGGTGGCCCGGCAAGCCGACGCCCTGCTCCTCCTGGCCATGCCGAGCCTGCCCATGGGCAAGGCCCTCGCCGAACAGATCGCCCTCCAATTGCCGGCCAGCCAGGCCGCGCCCAACCGCGCCTACCTCCAGGCCGTCTTCCAGGCCATCCGAACCGGCCGCCCCACCCCGGCTCCCGGCCCCGACGTCCTGCCCGCCCTGGCCCAGCTGGCCAAGGGCCTCATGGCCCCTGAAACCCTTTCCTTTGTCAGAGATACCCTTGACCTGGACCCCTGGACCATGGCCGCTCGTGTGGCGGTTCCCGTGGCGGTGGCCTGGGGCGGGAAGGATGTCCAGACCTGGAAGCCGGCCCAGATCCCCGCCCCCTACAAGGGGACGGTGCTCGAGGTGCCCGACGCGAACCACGCCTTCCGCCTTGAGCCCCGTCCCCGGGCCGAGCTGGACGGCGCCAGCGCCCTGGAGGGCTACCGGGACGACAGGCCACTGGCCGACCTGTCCCCCATCTCGGCCTGGATCAGGAGTTTGAAGTAGGGGGGAAGCGCTTCAGCAGCTTCTTCACGGCGTCCGTGACGGCGGCATCGGCTTCCTCGGGGGTCTCGGATCCGTCCAGGACCTCCCCGGCAGCCGCCTTCCAGACCAGCTGCTGGGTCTTGAAGTCTTTGATTTCCAATACGATGGACGTGATCTGGCCGGACGGCCGGGCCGTCAGGGGAGCTGCGAGGCCCAGCCCCAGGCCCACGGGCCCGCCCATGCCCAGGCCGATGCTGAAGGCGCCCCTGGACCGCCCGCGGGCGGTGAGGACGGGGTAGTAGGTGACCAGGAACTCGGGATCGGCCGTGGTCTCGCGCTTGAAGCCGCGCAGGGCCAGTTCGGCCTCCACGGCCCGCCGCACCCGGTTGTCCAGGAGGGGGTTCCCCGGGGCGGCCTTGGAGGCGGCGTACCAGTCGTAGGCGTGATAGGCCTGGTAGTTGGCCTTGACGTCGTAGTCGAAGTGAAGCTCGGGGCCCGCGCACCCCAGGGACAGGGCCAGGATCGCGAGGCAGGGAAGGAGGACGCGCATGGTATCCCTTTCGTTGAGCCTTTGACCAGGCGAGCGGGGCCCGGGTTGAACGTTGATTCACTGCGCCCGGGAAGGCGCGACGGGCAGGGATTCGTTGCCGTCCCGGTCCCGGGTGGCCACGGCGAAAAAGTAGTTGTCCGTGCCCACGCCGGGCAGGACCGTGCTGTTCCCGATGGGCACGGGCATGCCTTCCTGCCAGACCACGCCGTCGGCGTTGCGCCGGTAGACCACGATGGAGGCCACGCGGGGGTCGGTGACGGGGGCCCAGCTCAGCCGGGCGTCGTTCGTCGCCGCGCCGGAGAGGACGACGTCCCGCGGTGCCTCGGGAGCCAGGGCCAGCCCGTGGAAGGCGCCCACCATCTCGCGGGTGATCTTGGCGCAGTAGCCCGGGTCGAAAAAGGCCGGGGAGTCCCCGTAGGTGCGCCCGCCCTCGATGCGGGGGTTCTGGTGCTGGCGGTCGAAGTTCTCCTGGGTCTCGGTGACCCGGGCCGCGGGGAACCCTTCCCGGTTGAAGGCGAGATGGTCGCCGCCCCGGCCCACCCGGTCCCGCCTCAGCATCACCTTCATCTCCAGCTGGTCCGCGAAGCGCTCCCCGAACCGTTTGAGGTACCGCGCGAACTCCCGGCTCGGGGAGTCGTTCTCGCCGCCCAGGGACTCCCGGGCCTGCTTCTGGGCCTCGGTCTCCGCGGTGGGCACGCCCTCGGAGAAGACGCGGACGGTGGTGTTGATCTTGGCGCCACCGGGACCGGAGGTGTTGCCCACGGTGTCCGCGGCCAGCATGGCGATGACGTTGACGCCCTCGGCCTTGAGCCGTTTCGCCAGGTGGGCCGCGCCCAGCAGGCCCTGCTCCTCGCCGGCGGTGGCCACGAAGTAGATGTTGATGGCGGTGCGGTCGGCGGCCATGACGTAGGCCATCTCCAGGGTCAGCGCCACGCCGCTGGCGTTGTCCACGGCCCCGGGGGCGTCGGTCTCGGCGTCCATGACGTCCGAGGCGCGGCTGTCGTAGTGGCCGCACACCACCAGGGCGTCCTTCACCCGGGAGGGATCCAGGGCCGGCAACAGGACCCCGACGTTGACCATCTCGGTGGCCTTGGGGACCCGGGGCCCGGGCTCCTGGACGAAGCGGTCCTCGAAGGGGATGAGGCGGGAGCCCGGCAGCATGGCGAGGTTCCGGGTCTCGCCGATGAGCCAGTTCCGGGCCGCGACGATGCCATGGGCCTCGGTGGAGCTCTTCGAGAGGGAATGCCGGGTGCCGAAGGCCGCCAGCCGTTCCACGGTCCGGCGCAGGCGGGCCGACTCCACGTGGCCCGCCATGTCCTTGGCCGTGGGGGGGGTCGGGACCTGGGCGCCCAGGGCCAGGGCGAGGGGCAGATACAGGGCGAGGCGCATGGGGGCTCCGGGTGTCCCTCCCATCCTACGCCTTCTGAGCAAAGGCCGGTCCCGGGTGCTAGACTTTCCAACTATCGTTTACGGAGTCCCCATGTTCGAACTCAAAGGCAAGATCGCCCTCATCACCGGCGCCAGCCAGGGCATCGGCGAGACCATCGCCCGGAATCTGGCCCGCCAGGGCGCCTTCGCCGTGTGCGCCAGCCTGCCCTCCACCGAGGAGGACCTCAAGCAGGTCGTCGCCGGCATCCAGGCCCAGGGCGGCCAGGCCGACTACGTCCTCCTGGACATGCGGGACGGGGAGAGCATCCGCGCCGCCGTCGCCACCGTCCTCGAGCGCCACGGCGCCCTCCACATCCTGGTGAACAACGCCGGCATCACCAAGGACAAGCTGATGATCCAGATGAAGGAGGAGGAGTTCGAGCTGGTGCTCGACATCAACCTCAAGGGCTCCTGGCTGGCCACCCAGGCCGTGGCCAAGGCGATGATGAAGCAGCGCTGGGGCCGGATCATCAACATCGTCTCCGTGGTGGGCCAGATGGGCAACGCCGGCCAGAGCAACTACGTGGCCTCCAAGGCGGGCCTGATCGGCCTCACCAAGACCGTGGCCCGGGAGTTCGCGAGCCGCAACATCACCTGCAACGCCGTGGCCCCCGGCTACATCGCCACCGCCATGACCGACAAGCTCCCCGAGGACGTGAAGGCCGAGTTCAACCGCCAGATCCCCCTGGGCCGCATGGGCACCCCCGCCGACATCGCGAACGCCGTCTCCTTCCTGGCTTCCGACGAGGCGGAGTACATGACCGGCCAGGTGCTCAGCGTGAACGGCGGCATGTTGATGCCCTAGCCTAAACGCCCGGAGGGTTCGCCGGGTCACTCCAGGGACGCCCCCCAGCCCCCGAGGTCCGCTGTGCCAACCCCCCAGATGCCAGCCGCCCCGGATCTCGTGAGGGACGAGCTGCTCCCGGAACTCTTCGAAGCCACCGCGGACCGGTGGGGGGATCGCACGGCCGTGGAGTTCGAGGGCCGCAGCCTCTCCTACCGGGAGCTGGACGCCCGGGCCAACCGCCTCGCCCGCCTCCTCATGGAGCGGGGGGCGGGGCCCGGGACCTACGTGGCCCTCCTCCTGCCCCGGGGAGCCGAGGCCCTCACCGCCCTGCTGGCCGTTCTCAAGGCCGGGGCGGCCTACGTGCCCCTGGACCCGGACTATCCCCCCGACCGCGTGCGGGCCATCCTCCTGGATTCCGGGGCCCGCCTCCTGGTGACCTCCATGGGCCCCGCCGCCCAGATCGCCGAAGGGCCCTGGACGCCGGTCCTCCTGGAGGAGGAGGCCGGGGCCCTGGCGGCGCTGCCCTCCACCCGGCCCCCCCGGAGGGCGCGGCCCTCCGATCCCTGCTACGCCATCTTCACCAGCGGGTCCACGGGCCGCCCCAAGGGTGTGGCCGTGGCGCACCGCGCCGTGTGCAACCTGGTGCGCGCCGAAGGCCGGATCTTCGGGGTGACCGCCGAGGACCGGGTCTTCCAGGGCTTCTCCCTGGCCTTCGACGCCTCGGTGGAGGAGGTCTGGCTGGCCTGGCACGCGGGCGCGGCCCTGGTGGCCGCGGGCGCCGCGGTGGTCAAGAGCGGCCCCGCCCTTCCCTCCTGGCTGAGGGAGCGGGGCGTCACGGTGGTCTCCACCGTCCCCACCCTCCTGGGCACCTTCGACGAGGATGTGCCTTCCCTGCGGCTCCTCATCCTGGGCGGCGAGGCCTGCCCCCGGGACCTGGTGCGGCGCTGGGCGACCTCGCGGCGCATGGTGAACACCTACGGACCCACGGAGGCCTGCGTCATCGCCACCTGGACCGATCTGTCCCCGGACCGGCCCGTCACCATCGGCAAGGCCATCCCCAACATGCGGACCTACGTCCTGGACGGGGAGCTGGGCCCCGCGGACGAAGGGGAGCTGTGCCTCTCGGGCATCGGCCTGGCCATCGGCTACCTGGGCCTGCCGGACCTCACCGCGGAGCGCTTCCCGCCCAACCCCTATGCGGACGGCCCCGGCACGGAGCGCCTCTACCGCACCGGCGACAGGGTGCGCCTGGACGCCAACGGCGACCTGGTGTTCCTGGGGCGCTTCGACGACCAGGTCAAGCTCCGCGGCTTCCGGGTTGAGCTGGGCGAGATCGAGGCCGCCCTGCGCGCCGCGCCCGGCGTGCTGGCGGCGGCCGCGGCGGTGCTGGGCGGGGACGGGCCCGACCAGCTCGTGGGCTACGTGGTCCCGGGCCCGGCCGACGAGGACGGGCTCCGGGCCGCCCTGCGCAGGACCCTCCCCCCCTACATGATCCCGGCCCGCATCGTCGCCCTGGAGGCCCTGCCCACCCTGCCCAGCGGCAAGCTCGACCGCAAGGCCCTGCCGGCGCCCCCGCCCCGGGCCGCCGCCGCCCGGGCACCGGAGGCCCCCGGCTCGAGCCGGGAGCGGGCCCTGGCCGAAGCCTGGGGCCGGCTCTTCCAGCTGGACGCGGTGGGCCTGGACCAGGACTTCTTCACGGACCTGGGGGGCCACTCCCTGCTGGCGGCCGTCATGGTCTCCGAGCTGCGCAGGGCCGGCGACTTCCTGGGGCTCTCCGTGCCCGACGTGTACGCCTTCCCCACGGTGCGCCTCCTGGCGAGGGAAATGGACGCCCGCAGCCCCGGACCCCAGGCGCCGGCGGCCGTGACCGCCCCGAGGCCCCGCTTCGCAAGGTGGCTCTGCCAGGGGGCCCAGGCCGCCGGGCTCTTCCCCCTCCTGGGCTACTTCGGACTCCAGTGGCTGGCTCCCTACCTCACCTACAGCTGGCTCATCGACCACGACCACGACCGGGGCCCGGCCCTGGCCGCGGCCACCGGAGTCATCCTGCTCCTGAACCCCGCCATGTTCCTCCTGTCCATCGCCGCCAAGTGGCTCCTCCTGGGCCGGGTGCGGGCGGGAACCCACCCGCTCTGGGGCGCCTACCACCTGCGCTGGTGGCTGGCGACCCGCATCCAGGCCGCGACCCCCACGGGCTACCTGGTGGGCACGCCGTGGATGCGCGCCTACCTGCGCCTCATGGGGGCCCGGGTGGGCCGGCACACCCACTTCGCCACGGACTGCGTCCGGGGCTTCGACCTCCTCGAGGTGGGCTCGGACACCTGCATCGGCGTGGAGGCCCGGCTGGAAGCCTACGTCATCGAGGACGGCGCCCTGCGCCTGGGCCCCATCAAGGTCGGCTCCCGCTGCTGCGTGGGCGCCCGGGCCGTGCTGGCCCCGGGCACGGTCATGGAGGACGGCTCGGAGCTGGGCGACCTGAGCATGCTCCCCGAAGGCGGCCGCATCCCCGCCGACCGGCACTGGGTGGGCTCCCCCGCCCTGCCCCTGCCGGGGCCCGACCGCGCCGGCCTGGCCCCGTCCCGGCCGGGGCGCCCCCGCATCCTGGCCATGGCGGTGGCCCAGGGCCTGGCGGCCTTCATGGTGCCGGTGGTCTTCCTGTGCTCCATCCTTCCCGGCATGATGCTCCTGAACGAGCTGTGGGTCGACATCCCCGGGTACTTCGGCTACCTGTGGGCGGTCCCCCTGGCGGCCATCTCCTACGTGCTGCTCCTGGCCCTGATCATCATCGGCGTCAAGCGCCTGGTCATCGGCAGGGTGCGGGCCGGCACCTACGACCTCACCTCCGCCTACTACCTCCGGAAGTGGTTCGTCGACCAGCTGATGGAAGTCTCCCTGGACCTGCTGGGACCCCTCTACGCCACCCTCTACCTGAACCCCTGGTTCCGGGCCCTGGGCGCGAGGATCGGCCGGCGCGCCGAGATCTCCACCGCGGGCGCGGCCACGCCGGACCTCCTGGACATCGGGGAGGAGACCTTCATCGCCGACGCCGCCTCCCTGGGCACGCCCCGCTACGACCTGGGCCGCGTCACCCTGGCGCCGACCCGGGTGGGCCGGCGCGCCTTCGTGGGCAACAGTTCCGCCGTGCCCGGGGGCACGGCGCTGGGCGACCTCGCCCTGGTGGGCGTCCTGTCCGTTCCGCCCCTGGACCCCGCCGAGGCCGCGCGGGTCGACGCCTCCTGGCTGGGCTCCCCCGCCATCTACCTCCCCAGGCGCCACCACGCCGAGGGGTTCGGCGACGACCGGACCTTCACCCCCGGCCGGAGGCTGGTGGCCCTGCGCCTCTGCATCGAGTTCTTCCGGGTGACGCTGCCCGCCATGGCCTATGCCCTCCTCACCTGCCTGATGCTCACCACGCTGACCCTCCTGGAGGAGGGCTTCGGCATCGCGGCCGCGATCCTCCTCTTCCCGTTCCTGTACTTCGCCGCGGGCGTGGCGGCGTGCGCGTTCGCCGTGGGCATGAAATGGCTCCTCATCGGCCGCTACCGCCCCTGCGAGAAACCCCTCTGGTGCGGCTTCGTGTGGCGCACCGAGCTGGTGTCGGCGCTCCACGAGAACCTGGCCGCCTCCTGGCTGCTGAACCTCTGCCAGGGCACCGCCCTTCTGCCCCTCTATTTCCGCCTCCTGGGCGCCCGCATCGGCCGGGGCGTGCACATGGAGAGCATCTGGATGACGGAGTTCGACCTGGTGCGCATCGGCGACGGCGCCTGCCTGGGCCCGGACTGCACCATCCAGACCCACCTCTTCGAGGACCGGGTCATGAAGATGTCCACCATCGACCTGGGCGCGGGCTGTTCCGTGGGCACCGACGCCGTGGTCCTCTACGGCACCCGCATGGAGCCCGGCTCGCACCTGGGGGATCTCTCCCTTCTGATGAAGGGCGAGGTCCTGCCCGCGGGCAGCCGCTGGCACGGCAGCCCCGCGCGGAGGGTCGGGTGAGGCCCGCCTTCGCGTGCACCCCCGCCTTTTCCGAGGCCGCCGCCCTGCCCGGGCTCGCCCGGGAGCTGGGTCTGGCCGTCCCCGCGGCCTTCTCCGGCCACGACGCCCACGGCCGGCCCCGGGCCGAGGCCGGCGGGGTCCCGGTGCAGGTCAGCCTCGGCCGCTGCGGCGCGGTGGCCGCCGTGGCCCTGCGGCTCACGGGGCGGGTGGGGGTGGACCTGGTGGATCCCCGCTCCGGGATCCCCACCCGGGGCCTCCTGGATCTCGCGTCCCCCGGGGAGCGGGCCTGGCTGGAAAGCGTGCCCGAGGCGTCCAGGCGCCGGCGGCTCTTCCAGGTGTGGGCCTGCCGGGAGGCGCTCCTGAAGGCCCTGGGCATGGGCCTCTCCCTGGATCCCGGGGCGGTGGAGCTGGAGCCCGACGGGGAGGGCCTCAGGCCGTCCCGCGTCCTGGGGTGCCCATCCCCGCCGGAGGGCTGGCACGTGCACGTGTCGGACGGAGGGGGGCTGGCGGAAGGGCTGATCCTTGCCCTCGCGTGGGGAGAGTGACTTCGCCGGCGCGCGGATGCACCGGCCGCCGGCGCCCTGTCCCCTCAGCGGGCCAGGGCCCTGCGCAGGGCGGCTTCCACCAGGGGCGCCACGACGGCGTAGCCCGCGGCGTTCGGGTGGAGCCCGTCGTCGGCCAGGGCGCGCTTGAGCTGGCCGCGGCCGTCCACGGTGGCCGCATGGAGATCCGCCAGCTCCAGGTGCTTGTGCTCGCAGTGGGACCGGATCCACCGGTCCAGGGCCTGGATGCGGTCCAGGGGCCGCGTGACGAAGTAGTCCCGGGAGGCCTCGGTGTCGTTGTGGACGGGCAGGACGGTGCAAAGGACGGGGCGGATCCCGTTGGCCACGGCCAGGTCGGCCATGGAGGCGAGATTGGCCTCGATGTCCTCGAGGGCGATGGGACCCGTGTTTCCGGCGATGTCGTTGGTCCCCGCGAGGATGACGACCGCACGGGGGTGCAGGGCCACCACGTCCTGGCGAAAGCGCAGGAGCATCTGGCCCGTGGTCTGTCCGCTGATGCCGCGGTTCACGTAGGGCCGCCCTGGAAAGCTCGCCGCCAGGTCCCATATGTCCGTGATGGAGTCGCCCAGGAACACCACGCGGTCCTCCCCGGGGCGGGGCGCCTTGAGCCTGGCGTTGGCGTCCCGGTAGCGCGCCAGCTGGCCCCAGTCATCCATCAGCTCGGCCTGGATGGACCTGCGCCATTCCTGGAGGTGGCGTCTCGCCGTGGCCAGGGTGTCGGCGGGGTCCGGGGGAGGCGCCTGGCCGGAGAGGGAGGGGGCCGCGAGGGCGGCCAGGCACGTGAGGGTACGCCAGTTCGGCATGGGGACTCCGGGCAGGGGCGTTGGCGGTGTCATCGTGAGGGTGGTTCGAGGTCTTCACACTGATCCGTGAGGAACCGGCTAGAGGGTCCGCTTGAAGAGCCGGGTCGCGAGCACCAGCGCCAGCGTTCCGATGAGGCCCAGGTAGGCCAGGTCCGGCGCCAGCGCCGCGAAGCCCGCGTCCTTCAGGAGCACGGCCTTGAACCCGTGCACCGCGTAGGTGAAGGGATCCACCCTGGCGATGGCCCGCAGCCAGGCGGGGAAGGCCGCGATGGGGTAGATGGCGCCGCTGGGGAAGTAGAGGAGCGTGTTCAGGATGCCGAACATCGCCCGGGGCACCAGGGGGTCCTCCACCCGCACCATCAGGAGGAACATCAGGGCGTTGAAGGCGAAGGACGTCGCCACGATCATCAGCAGCAGCTGCAGCAGGAGCGCGGGGTGGAAGATGACGTCCATCCCCGCGATGAGGCTGCCCAGGATGGTCAGCACGAACCCCGCCAGGATCGCCTTGATCGCCCCCGAGGCCACCAGGCCCAGGACCAGTTCCAGCTTGGTGATCGGCGTGACCAGGAAGCCCTCGTGCACGCCCCGGGCCTTGTCGTCGATGTAGAGCATGCCGCCGCCGATCATGACGGAGACGAACATGGCCAGGGTGATCGAGCCCGGGAGCAGGTATTTCATGTACTCGACGAAGGGATACAGCTCCACGATGCGAAGCGCCACGGAGTTCACCACCCGCTGGTCCACCCTGGGACGGTTCAGCGATTCGGTCAGGGCCTGCATCTCCGCGGTGAGGCTCCCGCTGAGGAACTGGTCTGAGTTGTCCACCACGAACCCGATGGCGGGGTTCTCCCCGTTGAGCACCCTGCGCGAGTACTGCGGGGGGATGACCACGGCCGCGTCCAGGCGCCCGGAGCGCACGTCCTCCTGGGCCCGCTTGTCGCTGTCGTAGGGGATGGTGCGGAAGGTGCGGATGTTGGCGGCCACGGAATCGAAGGCCTCGTGGACCCGCAGGGCCTGGGGGCCGCCGTCGTAGTCCACCACGCCCACCCGGGCGTCGGTGATCTTGCCGCCGAAGGCGTTGCCGAGGATCACCAGCTGGATGAGGGGGAACACCATGGCGGTGAGCATGAGCGAGGGGGAGCGGAAGAACTTGCGCAGCTCCCGTTCGACGATTGCGAGCAGGCGCGTCATGGCTGCATCCCCGGCCTGGGCGGCAGGAAGGCCGTGTAGGTCTTGACCTGGGTGTCCCGCAGCTGGCGGCCCGTGTAGTGCACGAAGACGTCGTCCAGGGTGGTGTTCTGCACCGTGAGGGTGCGGATGGCGATGCCGTTGCGCACGGCCAGCTCCACCAGTTCGGTGGTGGTGCGGGAGCCGTTGGTGGTGAGCACCCGGAACATCCCGGCGCCCTCGGCCTGGACGCTGGTGACCTCCCCGAGGGCGCCCAGCCGGGCCTCCCAGTCCTCCGGCGGCTCCTGGAACTGGGCCTCGATCACGTTGTTCCCGGGCACGCTCTGCTTGAGCTTCGCCGGCGTGTCCAGGGCCACGAGCCTTCCGTGGTCCACGATGGCGATGCGGTCGCAGAGGCGGTCCGCCTCGTCCATGTAGTGGGTGGTGATGAGGATGGTGAGCTGCTTGCGGGCCTTGAGCTTGTTGAGCATCTCCCACACCGCCACCCGGGACACGGGGTCGAGGCCGGTGGTGGGCTCGTCGAGGAAGAAGATGCGGGGGTTGTGCACCAGGCCGCGGGCGATCTCCAGGCGCCGGCGCATGCCTCCGGAAAGCGTCTTGGTCTCGGCGTCCCGCCACTTCACCAGGTCCACCGCCTCCAGGAGCTCCTCGATGTTGGCGCGCCGCTCGGCCCGGGGCACGTTGTAGAGCTTGGCGTAGATGGAGAGGTTCTCCTCCACGGTCAGGTTGATGTCGCTGGTGAGGGCCTGGGGGATGACGCCCATGCAGTGCCGCGCGGCGTCGGCCTCCCCGGCCACGTCGTGGCCCTCGATCCAGGCGCGGCCCGAGGTGATGGGGATGAGGGTCGTCATCATGCGGATGAGGGTGCTCTTCCCGGCCCCGTTGGGGCCCAGGAGCCCGAAGGTCTCGCCGGGGCGCACGTCCAGGCTGATGCCCCTGACGGCCTCGAAGTCGCCGAAGCGCTTGACGACGTTCTCCACCCGGATGGCCGCCCCGGACAGGTCCTTGTCGGGATTCGGCTTCACCGGCGCACCAGCCTGGCCTTGGGAACCAGCACCTCGGCGGTCATGCCGGGCACGTAGCGCTCCCCGGGGTTGGGAATGAGGAGCTTGATGCGGATGGTCTTGATGTCGCGCTTGCGCCGGCTCACGTCCCGCTGGGTGGCGAAGTCGCCCTCGGCGGCCTTCAGGAGCACGGTCCCCTGCACCAGGGCCCCGCCCGGCATGCGCACCTTCAGGGCGTCCCCCAGCTGCACGGCGTCGGCCTCGGTCTCGGCCACGGCCGCGTAGACCCAGGTCTGACCCAGGTCCACGATGGTCACGATGGGCGCGCCCGCGGCGACCACTTCGCCCTGCCGGGCCGCCCAGATCCCCACCTTCCCGGACACGGGGGCCACGATGCGGGTGTAGCCCAGGCGCGCCCCGGCCAGGGAATCCTGGGCACGGGCGGAGGCCGCGTTCTCCGCGGCCGCCACCGCCTGGCGGGTGCGGGCCTGGGCGGCCCCGAGGGCGGCCTCGGCGGCCGCGGCCTGTTCGCGGGCCGCATGCTCCCGGGCCAGGGCGGCCTTGAGGGCCTGCACGGCCGAGTCCCGGTCCTGCGCGCTGAGGATCCCCTGGCCGGCCAGGGCCACGGTGCGCCGGGTCAGGTTCTCCTGGTTCTCGCGGTTGGCCGCAGCCTCGGCGAGGCTGGCGGCGGCGGCGCTGCGCGAGGCGCGGGCGCTGGCCACAGCCTGGTCCGTATCCCCCCGGGTGCTCTCGGCCGTGGCCTTCATGGCGCCGTACTGGGCCTCGGAGGCGCCCTTGGCCGCTGCCAGCTCGCCCGGGTCGAGGAGGGCGACGAGGTCGCCGGCCTTGACGTCCTGGCCCTCGGTGACGGCCAGCTTCTCGATGCGGCCCAGGATCTGGGCGCTGACCACCACCTGGTTGGCGTCCACGGTGCCCATGAGCGCCAGGTCCGGGGAGTGGTCGGTGGTGGCGTAGAAGTAGCCCAGGGCCACCAGGAGGAGCGCTCCCAGGAGCGCGAAGATGCGGTAGCGGGGATTCACGGCTGTTCACCTCGAGGTTCGGACAGGATCCGGGCGGCCGCGAGGCGGCCCTGGGAGGGTTCGGAGAAGAGGATGCTCGCGGCGAAGTCCAGCAGCGCTTCCCGCTGCCGGGCCAGCCGCGCCGGGTCCCGCGGGTCCTCCCCGGTGATCTCCCGGTAGATGGGCGCGGAAATGAAGTAGAACGTGTTCGCCCCCGTGAGGGAGACGAGGACGGGCTCCGGGTCCAGGGGCCGCAGCTCGCCGCTGCGGGCGCCCTCGTCCAGCACCGCGGCCAGGGCGGCGTGCAGGGGCCGGAAGGCGATGTCGACGATGCGCGAGATCCGGGTGGCCTGGCCCGACCGGGCCCGCATCATCTCGTGCCCCAGGAGCCGCGTGAAGGCCCCCGCCGAAGCCAGGTGGTCGAAGTGGGCCAGGAAGTGCCGCAGCAGCCGCTCCCCCGGGGTCCCCGGCCCCTGGAGGTTCCTGAGGAAGCTCTCCACCAGCCCGGTGAAGACCTCGTCCAGCACGGCGCCGTAGAGTCCTTCCTTGGTTCCAAAATAATAGTGGATCAAGGCCTTGTTCAAGCCGGCGGCCTTGGCGATGGCCTCGGTGCGGGCCCCGGCCTCCCCTTCCCGGGCGAATTCCGCCATGGCGGCCTTCAGGATGGCGCTGCGGGTGGCATCGGTACGGGGGGCGGACATGGGTTAACCAAAAAGTTAAACCATATGGTTAAACCATCCGATCAAGTTGTCAAGGGCCAGGGTCCAGTTCCGCCCCCCGCACCCCGTCCTGCCACTGCAGCTCCACCTGGGCCTTCGGCCCGGCCTGGGCGGCGCGGGTGACGACCCGCCCCCGGGCATCCTTGACCAGCACGAAGCCCCGCTCCAGGGGCCCCCGGGGATCCATGGGCCCGAGCCGGGCCCCCAGGACCTCCAGGCGGTGGGCGCGCCGGCGCAGGCCGCCGTCGGCGGCGGGGGCGAGGCGCTGGCGCAGGAGGTCCAGGCGGGCCCCGGCCTTGTCCAGGCGCCGCTGGGGATGGGCCAGGTGGAGGCGCTGGACCAGGGCCTGGAACCGGGGGAAGGCGCCGGTGCCGGCCAGCTGGAGGCGGTGGTGGAGGGCCGCGAGGCGTTCCCCGGCGCGCTGGAGGCGATCCGGAACCGCATGCATGCCCCGGCTGTCCGAGAGGAGGTTCAGGGTGCTCTCCAGGCCCCGCAGGCGCCAGGCCATGCGCGCCACCAGGGCCTCGGTGCGTCGGCGCAGCTCGCTGGCCAGCGCCGCGCGGTCGGGAGTTGCCAATTCCGCGGCCTGGCTGGGCGTGGCGGCGCGGCGGTCCGCGGCCAGGTCCACCAGGGTGGTGTCGATCTCGTGCCCCACGCCGGTGACGATGGGCAGCCGGCACGCGGCCACGGCCTTCACCAGGTCTGGGTCGTTGAAGGACCAAAGGTCCTCCAGGCTGCCGCCGCCCCGCACCATGAGGATGGCGTCGCAGCCCCAGAAGGCGTCCTGGATCTCCTGCAGGGCGAGGAGGTTCTCCGGCACCGAGCGGTCCCCCTGGGCCGCGGCGGGGGCGATGAGCAGGTCCACCCCGGGGGCCCGGCGCAGGGTCACCTCCAGGACGTCCCGCAGGGCCGCGCCGCCCAGGGCGGCCACGATGCCCAGCTTCCGGGGGGAGGCCGGCAGGGGGCGCCGGGGCCGGTCGAAGACGCCCTGGGCGCGCAGGTCGGCCTCCAGCTGGCGCAGCCGGGCCTGGAGGTCGCCCTTGCCGGCGGGCTCGCAGTGGGTGACGGCCAGGGAGAGGGTGCCCCCGGCCACGTAGAGGTTCAGGGAGCCCTTGACCACCACGCGGTCGCCGTCCCTGGGCGCGGCCTTCAGGAAGCGCTGCTGGCTGGCCCACACCGCGCAGGAGAGCGCCGCGCCCTCCTCCTTGAGGGTGAAGTACCAGTGGCGCCCCGAGGTGCGGGCGTTGGAGACCTCCCCGGCCACGCACACGGCGGCGAAGGGGGGCTCGATCCGCGTCTTGATCTGCTCAAGCAGCCGTTTGACGGAGAGCGGCGCGTCCAAGGGTCACCCCGCGGCGCGCATGGAAGCCTCGATGAGCGCCTCCCAGAGCCCCTCCACGTCGGCGAGCTCCGTGGCCGAACTGCCGATGGAGACCCGGATGATCTGGCGGCCCTTCAGGACGGAGGGCGTGAGGTAGTACTTCCCCGACTTGTTGACCGCCCCGAGAAGGGCGAGGTTGTGGGCCCGCAGCTCGGCCTCGTCCGTCATGCCCTCGGGGACGTGGCGCACGCACACGGTCTGGAGGCTCACGGGGGCCATGAGCTCCCAGCCGCCGGTGGCCTGCACCTGGGCCTTGAGCCACTGGGCGTTGGCCAGGTCCCGGCGCACCCGGGCCTGGAGGCCCTCGACGCCCTGGGAGCGCACCAGGAACCACAGCTTCAGGGCCCGGAAGCGCCGGCCCAGGGGGATGCCCCAGTCGCGCAGGTTCTTCACCTGGCCGTCCTGGTCGGTGTGCAGGTAGCTGGGGTTGGTGCTCATGACCCGGATGAGGTGCTCGGGGTCCTTGACGAAGTAGGCGGAGAGGTCGAAGCCGGTGCCCATCCACTTGTGGGGGTTCAGCACGAGGGAGTCCGCGCTCTCGATGCCCTCCCACATGACCCGGCACTCGGGGCAGATCATGGCCGTGCCGGCCATGGCCGCGTCCACGTGGAGCCAGATGCCGTGGCGGGCCGAAAGCCTGGCCATGCCCGCGAGCGGGTCCACGGCCGTGGTGGCGGTGGTGCCGATGGCCGCCACCATGGCGCAGGGCCGGCGCCCCGCGGCCAGGTCCTCGAGAATGGCCTTCTCCAGAAGGTCCAGGCGCAGGGCGTGATTGGCGTCCGTGGGAATCAGCCGCAGGTTGTCCCGGCCGAAGCCCGCCAGAAGCGCGGCCTTCTCGATGGAGCTGTGGGCCTGGTCGGAGGCGTACACCACCAGGGGCGCCTCCTCGGCCTGGAACCCGCCCCGGCTCTGGCCGAAGGCGCAGGACCATTCCCGGGCGCACAGCAGCGCGCAGAAGGTGGCCGTCGAGGCCGTGTCCTGGATGACCCCGGTGAACTCGGGCCCGAGCCCCAGCATCTGCCGGAGCCAGTCCATGACCACTTCCTCCACCTCCGTGGCGGCGGGGCTGGTCTGCCAGCTCATGCCCTGGGCCCCCAGGCCCGCGCAGGCCATGTCGGCCAGCACCGAGGCCAGGTCGGAATTGGAGGGGAAGTAGGCGAAGAATCCCGGGTGGTTCCAGTGGGTGATGCCCGGCAGGACGATGCGGTCCAGGTCCCCCGTGACGGCGTCGAGCCCTCCGCCCTTCTGGGGAGGCGTGGCGGGAAGGAGGCGCTTGACGTCTCCGGGACCCAGGGGGCTCATCACGGGAAGCTCCGGCATCCGCTCCCGGTAGGCCGCAATCCACTCGACCATCTCATGGCCTAAGCGTCGAAACTCTTGGGTATCCATACACCCCAATTCACCATAAATCCCCCGGCAAGGCTATCCCAAATTGCCCGGCCCTTGCGCCAGGCCCCGGGGGGCGTCATGATGGACGTTCTGGCAGCCGTAGCTCAGTTGGATAGAGTATTGGCCTCCGAAGCCAAGGGTCGCGCGTTCGAGTCGCGCCGGCTGCACCAAAAGCAACCCCCATCCGCCCTGGATGGGGGTTGTATATTTTCTGCCCATCCGTGACATCATGGGCCTTTCACCACGGGAGCCGCCCATGGTCGTGACCGTTTCGAACCTCGACGAGCTGATCAGCCTCCGGAAGCGGGAGCGGGACGAAGAGCAGCGCGCCTACACGCTGGCCATGGCCGGCAAGGCCGACGCCGCCCTGGGCCCCCGGGTGGTGGAGGCCATCGACCCCGGCGGCACGGCGGGCTGGGAGGTGAACCACACCTCGGCCGTGCGCCGTTTCGCCTACCGCGGCGGGGACTACCACCTCGTCCTCACCGCCATCCAGGGGGTGAACCGGGTGGAGGTGGAACTGCGCCACGTGGATCTGCGGTTCGCCCCCCTGGCCAAGAAGGCCGCCGCCGCCGACGTGTCCGAGGACTGGTTCCTGGGGGCGCTGGAAGGCCTTTCTTCCCAGGTCCTGGACCGGCTCACGAGCCCGAGGAACTTCGCCTGAGGTGGGCCTTGGCCAGGCTCAGGAACCGCTCCCGGGCCTGGGCGTGGTCCACGATGGGCGGCGGGTAGCCCGCCGGCAGGCTCCCCTCCCAGGGGCTGTGGATGGTCCTCGCGGGCACCGCCGCCAGCTCGGGGACCCAGGCGCGCACGTAGGCGCCGTCCGGGTCGAAGCGCCGGCCCTGGAGCACCGGGTTGAACACCCGGAACCAGGGCTGGGCGTCGCAGCCGCAGCCGGCGCTCCACTGCCAGCCCATGGAGTTGTTGGCCAGGTCCGCGTCCTGGAGGCGGGCCAGGTAGTGGGCCTCGCCCAGGCGGTAGTCCAGGAGCAGGTGCTTGGCCAGGAAGCTGGCGGCCACCATGCGGGCGCGGTTGTGCACATAGCCCGTGGCCATCAGCTGCCGGGCGGCGGCGTCCACGAGGGGGTAGCCCGTGCGGCCCTCCACCCAGGCCTCGAGCAGGGCCGGGTCGCTGCGCCAGGGGAAGTCCCGGAAGCCGGCCTGGAAGGGGCCCTCCAGGACGGCGGGCCACTCCCGCAGGAGGTGATGGGCGAAGTCCCGCCAGACCAGCTGCCGCTGCCAGGCTTCGGCACCGGGGCGGCCGGACGCCGCGGCCCAGCAGGAGGCGGCGCTCACCCGGCCGAAGTGGAGGTCCGCGGAAAGCAGGGAGGTGCCGTCCCGGTCCATGCGGTCCCGGCCCTGGGCATAATCCGCCAGGCGGTTCTCCAGGAAGGGCGCCAGCAGGTCCGGAAGCAGGGGCCCGGCGGGCCAGCGGGGCAGTTCGGGCAGGGCGGGCAGACGTTGCGGCGTCGCCGAGGGGGCCTCCAGGCGGGCTTCCTGCTGAAAGGAGCGGTAGAAGGCCGAGAAGACCCGGTGGCGGCCCAGGGGGCCGGCGAGGGTTTCCCCGGAAAAGAGCCGCAGGGGGCACGGGAGCGCCCCGGCCATGCGGGTTTCCAACAGCCGGGCGGCGGGTTCCGTGAAGCCGTGGGCCAGCACGGCCTCCGCGCCCAGCATTGCGGCCAGGCGCGGCAGCTCCTCCAGGGGGTCCCCGGGCACCCACGCGAGGCCGGACCCCAGGGCCTCCAGCCGGGCGGCAAGATCCCCCAGGCGGGGGGCGAGCCGCTCCGAAACCGGGCCCAGGAAGACCGGAACGGCCCCGCCGCCCGCCTCCGCCAGGGGCCCGTGGTCCGCCACGCGCAGGTCCTTCTCCCTGAACCAGACCAGGTTGGTCAACCGTTTCTCCTTGATTTTGCTAACGATCCCGCTGCCGGGTGAGGTCCGTCCTTTTCGGATAATCTGGAGATGAAACGGAGAGGCCCATGCCCGAAACCGCCATTACGTTCGACGACGTCCTGATGATACCGGCGTACAACCACCACGAGTCCCGCAGGATCGTGGACATCAGCATGACCGACAAGAGCGGCAAGCTGACGCTGGAACTCCCCATCATGACGGCCAATATGGACACCATCACCGAGGACGCCATGGCCGACTTCATCGGCGGGCGGGGCGGCATCGGCACCCTCCACCGGTTCTGCACGGTCGAGGAGAACGTGGCCATGTTCCTGCGCTGCAAGACCAAGGTGTTCTGCTCGGTGGGCACCTCGGAAAAGGAGATGGAGCGGGTGGAGGCCCTCAAGGACGCGGGGGCCCAGTACTTCTGCGTGGACGTGGCCCACGGGCACGCCAAGTACGTGGGCAAGATGATCAAGCGCATGCGCCAGATGCTTCCGAATGAGTGCATCATGGCGGGCAACGTGGCCACCTACGCCGGCGCCGACTACCTGGCCTCGGTGAAGGCCGACATCATCAAGGTGGGCATCGGGCCGGGCAGCGTCTGCACCACCCGCATCAAGACCGGCTTCGGCGTCCCCCAGGTCACCGCCATCCAGGAGTGCGCCCGGGCCGACCGGTCCATCGTGGCCGACGGCGGCATCCGCTACCCCGGCGACATCGTCAAGGCCCTGGCCTTCGGCGCCGACTTCGTCATGGTGGGCGGCATGCTGGCCGGCACCCGGCCCACCCCCGGCGACCCCATCCTCAACGACAAGGGCGAGCCCACCCACAAGAGCTACCGGGGCATGGCCAGCAAGGAAGCGGCCGATGACCACCTGGGCGGCCTGACCGGCTGGAAGACCGCCGAAGGGGTGGCCACCAAGGTCCCCTACCGGGAGGACGAGGAGGAGATCATCGCCGACATCGTCGGCGGCCTCCGCTCCGGCCTCACCTACGCCGGCGCCAACACCATCCGGGAACTGCAGCGCAAGCTCAACTACATGGTCGTCTCCCCCGCCTCGCGCGTGGAGAGCCTTCCCCACAAACTGCTCCAGTAGGGGACGGACATGGCCGAGAAGCGCTATTTCAGCTACAACGAGATCCACCGCACCGTGGCCGACCTGTCCAGGGAGATCCTGGCCAGCGGCTTCGACCCCGACGTCACCGTGGCCATCGGCACCGGCGGCTTCATTCCCGCCCGCATCCTCAAGACCTATCTGAAGAAGCCCATCCTCACGGTGGGCGTGAAGCTCTACGGGGACGACAACACCATCGAGGGCGGCCCCTCCAAGGTCCAGTGGATCGACGAGGTGGAGCGCAAGCTGAAGGGCCGCAGGGTCCTGCTCATCGACGAGGTGGACGACACGCGCACCACCCTGGCCTACTGCCTGCGCGAGCTCCTCTCCCACCAGCCCGCGGAGATCGCCGTGGCCGTGCTGCACTGCAAGGACAAGGCGAAGCTGGACCAGATCCCGCCCCAGGTGACCCGCTACTGGGCCGGACAGCACCTGGAGGACATCTGGGTGGTCTACCCCTGGGACGCCGAGGACATCGACGACCATTCCCGCCGGGCGGGAGCCTGAGCGCCTTGGAAATTCACCTTGGCATTAAAAATTGAAATACTGAATTGATTGAATTTTAGTCTTGAACCCAAAGGAGTTATATAAGCTTGTATTATTTTAACCCCCTGAAATAAGTGCTTCCAAAATCCATATATAGGCTTATCTTTCCCATGAGGTCCACTATTCTGCCCGACCGGACGGACAGTGGGGATCAGGAGGAAGAAATGAACCAAGTCGTCGCCCGGTACCTGGATGGCCACCTCCTCAAGGGCCACACGGTCGATTTCCTCCCCACCAGCGACCGCTTCCACCTCTTCCCGGCCGGATCGTACCCCGGTTCCCGGCCTCTCGAGATCGACGTGCACGATCTCAAGGGCATCTTCTTCGTCAAGAACCTGCAGGGCAATCCCGCCCATGTGAAGCGCAACATCTTCGAGCCCACCAACCTGACGCCAGGCAAGAAGATCCGGGTGGTGTTCAAGGACGGGGAAGTTCTCCTGGGGCATGCCCAGGGCTACCACCCCGAGCGCAAGGGCTTCTTCATCCTGCCGGCGGACCAGCGCAGCAACAACGAACGGTGCTACGTGGTCTCCTCCGCCACCCGGGAGGTATCGGTCATCGCGTCCGGAACATGAGGTCCAGGTCCTCCTTGAGACCCTGGAGATCCTCCTCGTGCTCGACCTCCTGGGTGAGGATGGTCAGGGCGATGTTGTAGGTGACGGGGTCGGCCTCGCGGGTGATGTCCATCAGGTTCTTGTAGACCGAGATGGCGCACTGCTCCCCGGCGATGTTCTGGTCCAGCAGCGTGCCCACGTAGGGGTCCGCCGGGGCGTCGTAGGCGCAGGGGCTGAACTCGGCCCACTGGGAGGGGGCCAGGACCGGCGTGCCGCCCAGCTGGATGATGCGGTTGCTCAGCAGCAGGGCGTGGCCCAGCTCCTCGGTGGCGTGGAGGTTCAGCTCGGCGGCCACCGCGTCCTTCATGGGGCCCTTGATGAGCTTGGCGCCCAGCCAGTACTGGTAGTAGGCCAGCCACTCGCTGGCGTAGGCGGCATTGAGGAGCTTCAGAAGTTCGTTGACGTCCATGCCGACGATCGAGGTTCCGCGCGTTCCCATGGGAGTCTCCTTTGCCGCCCAGGATACCCCAGTTGTGATCGACTTGCATGGCCCCCTCGCTACAATCCACTGTCCTGAATGGTTGGAATCGCCGGAGGCTCGCATGTTCGACATCGAAGGGTCCATGGACCAGCAGATCCTCGCCGAGGGCCGGACGCGGCCGGCCGTGATCTTCCCCGAGGCCCTGGATCCGCGGATCATCGAGGCGGCCTGCAACCTCACCCGCTTCGCCCGGCCCGTTTTCCTGGCCACCGAGGGCGAGGTGCGGGAGGTCATCGCGAAGGACCTGGCGCACCTGGATCCCACCCGGGTGGCGTTCGCCCTCTCCGAGAGCGCCTTCGTGGACATCGGCAAGCGCCCCGACCTGGTCGGGGAGTTCGCGCGGCTCCACCAGGAGGAGCAGCGCGCCGAGGGCCGGGAGGTGAACCTCTTCGACGCCATGTGCTGGGCCTCGGTGCCCGTGAACTTCGGCATCTGCGCCGTGGCCCAGGGCCACGCGGACACCGTGGTGGGAGGCGTGGCCACCGGGGAGAAGCAGTTCTTCCGGCCCATGCTCAAGGCGCTCCGGGCCCAGGAGCACTGCTGCGAGGCGGGGATCTTCGTCCTTCCCGACGAGCATCCCAGGGACATCATGAACGAGAATATCGTCGTGTTCGGGGACGTGGGCGTCAACGCCGTCATGACCCCCGAGGCCCTGGCGGCCGCGGCCGTGGGCACCTGCGCCATCGCCCGCGACCTCATCCCCGAGTCCGTGCTCCCCGTGATCCACGGCGCCATCGTCTCCTACTCCAACCGCGGCTCCGACGAGGGCCCCGGCCCCGACCTGGTGCGCCAGGCCACCGCCCTGGTGCCGGCCCTGCTGGAACAGCGCGTCCAGCGCGGCGAGCGCTACCGGTCCATCCGGATCGAGGGCGAGGTGAAGGTGAGCGTGGCCCTCTCCCAGCGTTCGGCCACCTACTACCAGGGCGGCAAGGACGTGAAATGGCCGGGCTCGGCCAACGTGATCATCTGCCCCAACCTCGACATGGGCAACCTGCTCTACCACCTCTACGCCACCCGCTTTCCCGACGCCAAGAAGTTCCCCGTCCTCTTCGGCCTGCGCTTCAAGGGCGTGGACCTGGCCATGGACTGCACGCCCGAGGACATCCGCCTCGCGGTCAAGGCCTCCGTGCTGCGCATGCTCAAGTACGGCGTCTGGGACGAGACGCCGAAGGACACCTTCTTCCGCCGCTACCGGGTGCTGGCCATCAACCCCGGCTCCACCTCCACCAAGATCGCCTTCTTCGAGGGGGACACGGAGCGCTTCACCCAGGAGCTGCAGCATACCGCCGAGGAGCTGGCGCCCTTCGACGGCATGAGCATCACGGCCCAGTTCGCCTTCCGCAAGGAGGCCATCCTGAAGTTCCTGGCCGACAGCGGCCTGACGGTGGACGGCCTGGACGCCGTGGCGGGCCGGGGCGGGCTCCTGTGGCCCATGTCCCACGGCACCTTCACCGTCAACGAGGCCATGGCCCGGGACCTCCTGGACGGCGTCCAGGGCGACCACGCCTCCAACCTCGGCGGCCTCATCGCCCGGGAGCTGGTGGCCGGCTCCGCCCGGCCCGCCTTCATCGTGGACCCCGTGGTGGTGGACGAAGTGGACGAGGTCGCCCGGATCACCGGCGTCAAGCGCATCCGCCGGGTCGTCATCAGCCACGCCCTGAACCAGATCGCCACGGCCCGCCGCTATGCGGAGGAGCAGGAGACCTTCTACGAGCGCATCAACGTCGTCGTGGCCCACCTGGGCGGCGGCATTTCCGTGGGCGCCCACTGCAAGGGCCGCTATGTGGACGTGAACAACGCCCTGGACGGGGAGGGCCCCTTCACCCCCCAGCGCTCGGGGTCCCTGCCCGTGGGCCAGCTCATCGACCTGTGCTTCTCGGGAGAGCTCACCCGGGACGAGCTCAAGCGCCTCAACAAGGGCCGGGGCGGCCTCATCGACCTCCTGGGCACCGCCGACCTGAGGGCCCTGGAGGCCCGCTACCTGGCCGGGGAGGCCGAGGTGGTGCTGGTGATGGACGCCATGGCCTACCAGATCGCCAAGTGGATCACCTCCCTCCTGCCGGCGTTCAAGGGCCAGCCGGTGGACCGGGTGCTCCTCACCGGCGGCATGGCCCGCTGCCGGCCCACCGTGGACTACATCCGCAAGGCCATCGCGGCCCTGGGCTGCGGTGTCACCGTCTACCCCGGAGAAAATGAAATGGCCGCCCTTGCCAAGGGGGCCCTCCGGGTCCTGGCCGGGAAGGAAACCGCGAAAACTTATACCGGGCGAGCCTAAAATCCCCCATCGGCATGCATGCGCCGCCTCCAATTCAATGAATTAATATTTGCCCAAAAAATAGGCATATCTTGTTCGGCTCAAATTAAATATTGATAGTTCTTGCCCCGGGATTAAGCTTCCGCCAGCAGGTTGCTAATTCCGGGGATCACCCTATCTTGATATCCCCGGTCGAGACGGGACCCGCGTGGCGGGAGGTGGCCGTGTCCGATGGAACCACGATGAACGTGCTGGGCCTGGAGACGTTGCTCCAGGGCATCGCTCCTCCGTTCCAGCAGGACTTCCTGACCGTTCTCATGAAGGAGGGGTTCGAAATCACCCGTGGCATTCCCAACCTGCAACTGCCCCAGGAGATCGATGATTCGATCGGCTGGCTGGCGGATGCCCGGTTCGGGGATACCTGGGTCCGGCTCCATCGCCTGCTGGTTCATGCGGCGGTGGACGGGACCCTGGTGGATCTGAGTTTCGGGGCCGGCGGCTCCTGAGGGGGGATTGTGCTGCCGGCCCCGCGGGGGAAGGGTCACTTGGCGGTGAGCGCCGCCAGGGTGATGGAGTAGAGCTTGGTCAGGACGCTGTCGCCCCGGGAGCTGAGGATGCAGGGCGCCTGGGCCCCCGCCACCATGGCCGCCAGTTCGCACCCGGCGAGCTTGCTGCTGGTCTTGTAGAACACGTTGCCGGCGTCGATGTTGGGGAACACCAGGCAGTCCGCGTCCCCGGCCACGTCCCCGGCGATGCCCTTGGTGGCGGCGGACTCCGCGTCCACGGCCACGTCCAGGGCCATGGGGCCGTCCACGAAGGCGCCCTTGATCTGCCCCCGCTCCGCCATCTTGGCGATGACCGCCGCGTCCATGGTGGCCTGCACCTTGGGCAGCACCTGCTCGGAGGCGGCGATGAGGGCCACCTTGGGCCTGGCGATGCCCAGGGCCTGGGCCACGCCGATGACGTAGTTCGTGATGGCCACCTTCTCCCGGAGGTCCGGATAGGGCAGAACGGCCACGTCGCCGCAGACGATGAGCTTGGGGTAGCTCGCGTACTCGATCACCGAGACGTGGGAGAGGATGGCGCCGGAATCCATGAGGCCCGTCTCCTTGTTGAGGATCGCGCGCATGTACTTGTCCGTGCTCACCAGGCCCTTCATGAGGATCTGGCCGCCGGCGCTCTTCACCAGGGCCACGGCCTTGGCGGCGGCCCGGGTGTCCACGGGCTCGTGCACGAAGGTGAACCGGGCGGGGTCGAAGCCGTGGTCGGCGCACACCTGGCGCATCACGGCCTCGTCGCCCACCAGCGTGGCCTCGACGATGCCGCGCTCCACCGCGTCGTGCACCGCCTCGATGGTGTGGGCGTCGTTGGCGTAGGCGGCCACCAGGCGCCTGCGGGGCCTGGACTTGACGGCTTCGAGCATCTGTTCGAGACGGGTGATGGGCATCGGGACCTCCGGTGTCGTTGCGTTCATGGCTTCGCGGCAAGTGTACAACGGCCCTCCGGCGGCCCCGGGGCGTTGTGACCCCCATCATCCGGTAGGATGGAGCCATGGCGAATCCACTTGCAGTGATCCTTGGGGCCGGGCCGGGCATCGGCCTCGCCGCCGCCCTCCGCTTCCGGCGGGAGGGCTTCCGGGTGGCCATGGTGGCCCGGCCCGGCGACGACCTGGAGGGTTTCGGGAAGGCCCTGGACGGGGGCCTCGTCCTGGGCGCGGACCTGGCCGGAGGCGTCCCCACGGCCGCCATCGAGGCCTGGGGGGGCTTCCCCCGGGTGCTGCTGTACAACGCCTCCGCGGGCGCCGCGGGACCTGCGGCGGAACTGACGCCCGAACAGGCCCTGGCCGACCTCCGGGTGAACGTGGCCGCGGCCCTGGCCGGGGCACGGTGGGCCCTGCCCTCCATGCGGGCCGAGGGGAAAGGCACCCTGCTCTTCACCGGCGGCGGCATCGGCCTCAAGCCCCAGCGGGGCCTTGCCTCGGGGTCCCTGGGCAAGGCCGCCCTGCGCAGCCTGGCCCTCAGCTTCGCCGAGGAGCTGGAGCCCGAGGGCGTCCACGCGGCCATCGTGACGGTTCGCGGCTTCGTGCGGGCGGGGACGGAGCTGAGCCCTGAGGCCGTCGCCGCGTGCTTCTGGGAGCTCCACGCCCAGCCGCGGGGTTCCTGGGACAGCGAGCGGGTTATGCCCTAGAATGGTCCTGGGAAACCTCCGCGACATGGCCAAACCTTTCTCAGACGATTCCAGGGACAGCCAAGGCGGTGCGGGCACCCGCACCGCCCCCCGCACGCGCCTCAAGCTCACCCCCCCGGTGCTGTGGAAGGTCATCCTCCACAACGACGACTTCACCACCCGGGAATTCGTGGTGATGATCCTGGAGACGGTCTTCCGCAAGCCGGAGGCCGAGGCCGTGCGCATCATGCTGGACGTCCACCGCCGGGGCACGGGCGTGGCGGGCGTGTATCCCTTCGACGTGGCCGACACGAAGGTGGCCCAGGTGCGCGCCCTGGCCGAGGAGAAGGAGTTCCCGCTGCTGTGCACCCTCGAACCGGAGGCCTGACATGGCCGTGCCCACCCCGACGATCGCCCCCGCGTTGAACCGCTGCATCCAGGCGGCCTTTGCCTCCGCCCGAGAGGCCCGGCACGAGTACCTGACCCTGGAGCACCTGCTCCTGGCCCTCCAGGCGGACCCCCAGGTGGCGGCCGCCGTGGCCGCCTGCGGCGGGGACGCCTCGAAGCTGGGGACGGAGCTGCGCGTTTGGCTGGAGGCGAACCTCGAGGTCCTCCCGCCGGGGGCCGCCTTCAACCCGATCCCCACCATGGGCTTCAACCGCGTCATGGAACAGGCCATCCTCCACACCATCTCGTCGGAGCGCTCCACCGTGGACAGCGGGGCGGTGCTGGTGGCCCTCCTGGCCGAGAAGGAGTCCCAGGCCGCCTACCTCCTGAAGCGCCAGGGCATCAACCGCCTGCCCCTCCTGAAGCACCTCTCCCACGGCGGCGCCAAGGCCGGCTCCGGCACCGCCCCGGCGGAAAGTCCCGAGGCCGAGGAGGAGGCCCCGGCCAAGGATCCCCTCAAGGCCTATGCCACCGACCTGGTGGCGCGCGCGGCGGAGGGACGGATCGATCCCCTCATCGGACGCGACGAGGAGATGGACCGCATCATCCACGTGCTGAGCCGCCGCAGGAAGAACAACCCGCTGCTCGTGGGCGAGGCCGGCGTGGGCAAGACGGCCGTGGCCGAGGGACTGGCCCTGCGCATCCACGAGGGCAAGGTGCCCGACGCCCTCAAGGGCGCGCGGTTCTTCTCGCTGGACATGGGCTCGCTCCTGGCCGGCACCCGCTACCGGGGCGACTTCGAGGAGCGCGTGAAGGCCGTGCTGGCGGCCCTGGCGGCCCATCCCGGGAGCCTGCTCTTCATCGACGAGATCCACACCCTGGTGGGCGCGGGCGCGGTGAGCGGCGGCGCCATGGACGCCTCCAACCTCCTCAAGCCGGTGCTGGCCAGCGGCGAGCTGCGCTGCATCGGCGCCACCACCTTCCAGGAGGCCAAGAGTTCCCTGGACCGGGACCGCCCCCTGTCGCGGCGCTTCCAGAAGGTTGAGATCAACGAGCCCACGGAGGCCGACAGCGTGGCCATCCTCAAGGGACTGCGCCCGAAGTACGAAGAGCACCACGGCGTGAAGTACGCCGACGCCGCGCTGGAGGCCGCCGTGCGCCTCTCCAGCCGCTACCTGCGGGACCTGGCCCTGCCCGACAAGGCCATCGACGTGCTGGACGAGGCCGGCGCGGCCCTGAAGCTCCTCCCCGGCCGCAGGCGCCGCAAGACCGTCACCGAGGCCGACGTGGAGACCGTCGTGGCCCGCATGGCGCGCATGCCCCTGCAGGCGGTGAACGCCGACGACCGGGAGAAGCTCGCCGGCCTCGAGGACGGCCTCAAGGCCGTGCTCTTCGGCCAGGACGAGGCCATCGCCAAGGTGTGCGGCGCCATCCGCCTCTCCCGTTCCGGCCTGCGCGGCTTCGAGCGTCCCGTGGGCTCGTTCCTCTTCGCGGGCCCCACCGGCGTGGGCAAGACCGAGCTGGCCCGGCAGCTGGCGAAGATCCTGGACGTGGAGTTCATCCGCTTCGACATGTCCGAGTACATGGAGAAGCACGCCGTGAGCCGCCTCATCGGCGCCCCTCCCGGCTACGTGGGCTTCGAGGACGGCGGCCTCCTGGTGGACGCCGTGCGCAGGAACCCCCACGCGGTGGTCCTCCTGGACGAGATCGAGAAGGCCCACCCCGACATCTACGCCATCCTCCTCCAGGTCATGGACCACGCCACCCTCACCGACAACCACGGCCGCAAGGCCGACTTCCGCCACGCCGCCCTGATCATGACCACCAACGCCGGCGCGAGGAACCTCAGCCAGCGCAAGGTGGGCTTCGCCGACGCCGGCACCGGCGGCAGCGCCCGGGGGGCGCTGGAAAAGGCCTTCAGCCCCGAGTTCCGCAACCGCCTGGACGCCATCGTCACCTTCGGCCCCCTGGGCAGGCCCGAGATCCTCAAGGTGGTGGACAAGAACCTGAAGGAGCTGCAGGGGCTCCTGGACGAGAAGAACGTGGTGCTGGAGGTCGCGAAGCCCGCCAGGGAGTGGCTGGCCGAGAAGGGCTACGACCCCGCCTTCGGCGCCCGCCCCATGGCGCGGGTGGTGGAGGAGCACCTGAAGAAGCCGCTGGCCAACGAGATCCTGTTCGGGGCGCTGAAGGACGGCGGGACGGCCATGGTGACGCGCGACGGCGACGGCCTGGCCATCACCGCGGCTTCGAGGTAGGGCGCCGGGCCGGAGGCCATCACGAACCGTTGGAATCTTCAGGATTCCCGCCACTCCTGCATGGAGAGCACTTGGGTCAATGCACTTTTTGCGGATCAGCATTTTCGGATGGATGGGGGTGGCTGAGGGGATACGCCCGGTCATGGGCGTTCCTGCGATGAAGAAATCAGTCCTGCCGCGGAAGCCAGCCTAGAATGTTTCTGATGACGAAGCCCCCAAGCCCCGCCCCCGACCTCCGCCAGCGGTTCGACCAGCGCATGGCCATCATCCCCTACTCCCGCATGGCGGGCATGACCATCGCCGGCGTGGACGCGGACGGCGTGACCCTCCACCAGCCGGTCCGGCCCGAATGGAGCGGAGACGTGACGCGCAACCGCATCCACACGGGGTGCATCTGCGCGCTGGCGGACACGGCGTGCGGGTTCGCGGTGGGGGCGGCCATCGGCGAGGCCGGGAACTTCGCGACGCTGGACCTGCGCATGGACTACCTGCGCTCCGCGGACGCGGGCGGGGACCTCACGGCCCACGCGCACTGCCACCGGGTGTCCCGCAGCGTGGCCTTCGTGACCGGGGAGGTCCGGCAGCCGGGCAGCGGCGAGGTGATCGCGCTGGTGAACGCCACCTTCATGCGCACGGCGGGAACCTCCGGGAGCGGGCCGCGCAAGGCGCTCATCCCGGACCCCGCCCTGCACCAGGTGTCGCCCGAGGCCCACGAGGCCGCGTCCCAGGCCACCCACCCCGCCATCCCCGAAGGCCGGTCGCCCTACGTGGACTTCCTGGGGGTGGTGATGCACCCCCAGGTGGAGGCCGGCCCCATCCTCCGCCTGCCCTACCGCGGCGAGCTCATCGGCAACCCCCGGCTGCCGGCCATCCACGGCGGCGTGCTCGCGGGCTTCGCGGAGACGGTGATGTTCATGCACCTGGTCGCCACCAACGCGCCCATGACCCCGGCCATTCCCAAGGCGGTGGACTTCTCCATCGACTACCTGCGGCCGGCCCGTCCGGTGGACACCTACGGGCAGGGCATCACGATCCGCCTGGGCAACCGCGTCTCCCTGGTCCAGGCCAACCTCTGGCAGGAGGACCCCCAGCGGCCCGTGGCGGCCACGCGGGGACACTGGCTGATGCCGCAGGCCTGAGTCGGCCGATCGCCCACTATTAATTGTTTTTTCCTATTCCCGGGCCGAGGTGCCACACTGACGGCACAATCCCCGGAAGGAGTCCCCATGGTCGTATCCACGCCCGCGGCCGTCCAACTGGAGCTGCGCGCTCCCCTTTCTGGCATCCTGGTCCCCCTGGACGAGGTGCCCGATCCCGTCTTCGCCGGGAGGCTGGTGGGGGACGGGATCGCCATCGACCCCACCTCCTCCGTCCTGGTGGCCCCGCTGGCGGGCACCGTCACCCAGCTGCACGCCGCCCACCACGCCCTGGCCATCACCTCCGCCTCGGGGGTGGAGGTGCTCCTGCACATCGGGCTCGACACGGTGGAACTCAAGGGCGAGGGCTTCCAGGCCAAGGTGCGCATGGGGGACCGGGTGGCCGCGGGCCAGCCCCTCGTCGCCTTCGACGCGGCCCTGGTGGGCCGCAGGGCCCGGAGCCTCCTCACCCTGATGGTCATCCCGGACGGCGCCCGGGTGGCCTCCCTGCGTCCGGCCTCGGGCCTGGTGGTGGCCGGGCGGGACCTGGCCTTCGCGCTCACCCTGCGGGAGCAGCAGGACGGCGCCGCGGGGAACGCGGGGGTCACGGTGGAATCGGATGCGGTCGTCCTGCCCAACCCCGCGGGGCTGCACGCCCGCCCCGCAGCGCTCCTCGCGGCCGAGGCCAAGCGCTTCGGGGCCGCCGTCCGGCTCGTGAAGGGCGGCACGGAGGTGAACGCCAAGTCCGTGGTGGCCATCCTGGGCCTGGGCGCCAAGGGCGGGGACGCCCTGCGCGTGCGCGCCACCGGGGCAGGCGCCGCCGAAGCCGCGGCGGCCCTGGCCGCGCTCCTGGCCGCGGGCTGCGGCGACGCTTCCGTGGAGAGCCCCGCGGCGGCGCCGCGGGCCTCGGCGGGCTCGGGAGAACTGGCAGGGGTGCCGGCCTCGCCGGGCTTCGCGGTGGGGCGCATCTTCCAATACCGGCCGGAGCCGCCTCCGGTGGCCGAGGAGGGCCGGGGCCCAGCCCTGGAGCGCTCCCGCCTGGAGGCCGCCCTGGGGGAGGCGGGACTCGCGCTGGACGCCATCGTCGCCGGCGCGGCCCCGGGCTCGCCCCGCCGGGAGATCCTGTCGGCCCACCGGGAGCTCCTGGCGGACCCCGACCTGGCGGACCTTGCCCTCGAGGGCATCGCCGCCGGCCGGAGCGCGGCCTACGCATGGCGCGCCGCCTTCACCCGCCACGCGACGCTCCTGGCGGGCCTGGACTCGCCCCTGCTGAGGGAGCGGGCCGGCGACATCCGGGACGTGGGTCGCCGGGTGCTGGCCCTGCTCGCCGGCGCCGGCCCGGGCCGGCTGGAGGCGCCGGAGGACACCATCCTCGTGGCGGAGGAGCTCTCGCCCTCCGAGGCGGCCCAGCTGGACCGCACGAGGGTGCTGGGCCTGTGCACCACCACCGGCGGGCCCACGGGCCACGTGGCGATCCTGGCGCGGTCCCTGGGGATCCCGGCCGTCTGCGGCATCGACGAGGCCGTCCTGGACCTGGCCGGCGGCACCCTGGCGGTGCTGGACGGCACCCTGGGGGTCCTGCGCCCGGACCTGGGCGAGGCCGACCTGGTGCAGGCCCTGGCCCGCATCGACCGCCAGGCCTCCCAGCGGGCCCTGGAGCGCGAGGCGGCGCAGAAACCGGCCGTCACCGCCGACGGCTTCCCGGTGGAGGTCGCCGCCAACATCCGCAACGCCGCCGACGCCCGGGAGGCCGTGGCCGCGGGGGCCCAGGCGGTGGGCCTCCTGCGCAGCGAGTTCCTCTTCCACGACCGGCCCGAAGCTCCGACCGAGGACGCCCAGGCCGAGGAGTACGGCGCCTGCGCGGCGGCCCTGGGCCCGGGCCGCAGGCTCGTGGTGCGCACCCTGGACGTGGGCGGGGACAAGCCCCTGGCCTACCAGCCCCTGCCCCGGGAGGACAACCCCTTCCTGGGCCTGCGCGGCATCCGCGTGAGCCTGGACCGGCCCGGGCTCTTCCGCGCCCAGCTGCGGTCCCTGCTGCGGGCGGCGCACCTGGGCGACCTCCACATCATGTTCCCCATGGTGGCCACCCTGGAGGAGCTGCGGGCCGCCAAGGCCATCCTCGCGGAGGAGGCGGGGACCCAGTACCCCGCCGTGAAGGTGGGCGTGATGATCGAGGTTCCCTCCGCCGCGCTCATCGCCGACGCCCTGGCCCGGGAGGTGGACTTCTTCTCCATCGGCACCAACGACCTCACCCAGTACTGCCTGGCCATGGACCGCGGCCACCCCAGGCTGGCGCGGCAGGCCGACGCCCTGCACCCCGCGGTGCTCCGGCTCATCGCCCTCACCGTGGAGGCCGCGCACCGCCACGGCAAGTGGGTGGGCGTCTGCGGCGGACTCGCCTCCGACCTGCTCGCCCTGCCCGCCCTCCTGGGTCTGGGGGTCGACGAGCTGAGCGTGGACGTCCCCTCCATCGGGGCCGTCAAGTGCCGGCTCTCGCGGCTGGCCCGCACCGAGTGCGAGGCCCTGGCACGGGAGATGCTCACCCTTCCCACCGCGATGGAGGTCCGGGCGCGCCTGGCCTCCATGGCCGACTGACCGGAGTCCGCCATGAACCTCAATCCGTTCGGTTTCCTCCAGAAGGTCGGCAAGGCCCTGATGCTCCCCGTTGCCGTGCTGCCCGTGGCGGGGCTGCTCCTGGGCATCGGCGCGGCCCACTTCTCCTTCATCCCCGCCCCGGCCTCCATCATCATGAAGGAGTCGGGCGACGTCATCTTCGGCAGCCTGCCGCTCATCTTCGCCATCGGCGTGGCGCTGGGCTTCACGGACAACGACGGCGTCTCCGCCGTCGCCGCGGCCATCGGCTTCCTGGTGATGACGGCCACCCTGGGCGTCATGGCCGGCCTCTTCCACGTGCCCCCGAAGACCGTCATGGGCATCCCCTCCATGCAGACCGGCGTCTTCGGCGGCATCCTTGCGGGGGGCCTCGCGGCCTTCATGTTCAACCGCTTCTATCGCATCTCGCTGCCGGACTACCTGGGGTTCTTCGGCGGCAAGCGCTTCGTGCCCATCATCACCGCCCTGGGGGCGATCCTCCTGGGCGTCCTGCTCTCCGTCATCTGGCCGCCGGTGCAGGGCGGGATCAACGGCCTCTCCCACTGGGCCGCCGTGGGCAGCCCCCGCACCGCCGCCACCCTCTATGGCCTCGTGGAGCGGCTGCTGCTGCCCTTCGGCCTCCACCACATCTGGAACGTGCCCTTCTTCTTCGAGATGGGATCCTACACCGACGCCGCGGGCAAGGCCGTGAGCGGGGACATCAACCGCTTCTTCGCGGGCGACCCCACCGCCGGGATCCTTTCCGGCGCCTTCCTCTTCAAGATGTTCGGCCTGCCCGGGGCGGCCATCGCCATCTGGCACACGGCCCGGCCCGAGAACCGCGTGAAGGTGGGCGGCATCATGGTGTCGGCCGCGCTCACCTCGTTCCTCACGGGCATCACCGAACCCATCGAGTTCGCCTTCATGTTCGTGGCGCCGGCGCTGTACCTGGTCCACGCCGTGCTGGCGGCCTCCACCCAGTTCGTGGCCAACACCCTGGGCATGCACATGGGCTTCACCTTCTCCCAGGGCGGCATCGACTTCCTCATGTTCAACGCGCTGGGCCGTTTCGCCCAGAACTGGTGGCTGGTGCTCCTGCTCGGCCCCGCGTACGGCCTGGCCTACTACGGGATCTTCCGCTGGGTGATCCTGCGCTTCGACCTCCGGACGCCGGGCCGGGAGGACGAGGCGGCCCCTGCCCGGGCCGGCCTCGGCGCCGGCGGGCGCGCCGGGGACCTGGTGGCGGCCTTCGGGGGGCGGGAGAACATCGCCAGCCTCGACGCCTGCATCACCCGCCTGCGGGTGGCGGTGCGCGACGCGGCCCGGGTGGACGACGCCGCCCTCAAGGCCCTGGGCGCCTCGGGCGTGGTGCACGTGGGCAAGAGCGTCCAGGCCATCTTCGGGCCCCTGTCGGAGAACCTGAAGACCGACATGGAGCTGCACCTCAGGGGCGGCGCCCGCCCCGAAGGCCGGGCCCTGCGGCTCCTGGAGGCCCTCAAGGGCCCCGGGAACATCCTCGCCCTGGACCCGGTGGCGGCAACGCGCCTGCGGGTGCGCCTGGCTGACCCGGACCTGGACCCCAAAGCCCTGGAGGCCGCAGGCGTGAGGGCCGTCATGGACCTGCCCGGCGGCGAGCGGGACCTCATCGTGGGCATGGAGGCCGGGGCGCTCGCCGAGGCCCTGAAATAGGCAAGGCCCCCCGGGCGGGGGGCCTTGCCCGGTTGACGTTCAGCTATTTCCGGAGGACCACGCCCAGGTAGAAGGCCACGTTGTTCTGCCCCTTGCCCGCGAACCGCGTGAACACGAACTCCTCCTGGGCCCGCAGCGAGACGTTGCGGTTGAGGGCGAAGTCCACCCCCGCGCCCGGCGCGAGGGCCAGGGAGTTCTTCTTGTCGGAGGCGGCGCCCTCCCAGGCCGACAGTTGCTGGAAGCCGGCCAGGACGTGGGCGAAGGCCTGCCAACGGGGGGCGAGGGTGCGGGAGTAGCGCGGCCCGGCCATGAGGCCCAGCTGGCGCATGCTCACGGAGCCGCCTTCGGTGCCGGTCTGGCGGTTGAAGGCCGCCTCCAGGCTCCAGGTGCGGTCGAAGCTGTGCCGGAAGCCCAGGGAGAAACCGTTGAGCCGCTGGTCGAGGCCCGAGGAAGGACGCTCGTGGAAGGCGGAGTAGCCGAGCGTCGCTTCCGGCGCGGGGGCCTGGGCCAGGGCCGGCAGGGCGCAGAGCAGGGCGGCCGCGGTGAAGAGTCGGTGCAGGAATTCCCGATGCATGCGTGCCTCGCTCAGTTGACGGTCAGGGTGAAGGTGGACGTCGCCTGGACCGCGCCCTGGGAGCTGGCGGTGATCGTGACGGCGTAGGAGCCCGCGGGGGTGCCGGACGTGCCGGTGGTGATGCCCTTGGCGGAGCTGGTGCCGCCGCCGCAGGCCGTCAGGCCGCCCACGAGGAGCAGCGCCAGGGTCGACAGGACGAGCCCCGCCCGCTTGCGGCGCCGGGAAGGCACCGCGAAGAGGCCGCCCAGGAGCAGGGCGCCCGCGCCCACGCCGCCCAGGGGCAGGTGGTCCCGGACGCTGCCGATGATCTGGAGCCTGGGGGTGGTCGTGAAGGTGGCGGTGACGACCACGGGGGTGCCGGTGACGGCGAAGCTGGGATGGTCGAAGGTGCAGGCGGCGCCCGCGGGCAGGCCGGTGACGGCCAGGGTGACCGGCGCGCCGAGTGCGCCCATGCTGGCCAGGGTGAGCTGGGTGGTGGCGGTGCCGCCGTCGGCGACGGTGACGGGCGCCGGCGGCGTGGGGATGACGACCGAGGGGGTGGTGGTGGTTTCGGTCACCGCGGAGGAGACGCCGGCCGTGTTCGCGCCGTCGCCGGCGTAGGAGGCCGTGATGCTGTGGGTGCCCAGGGCCAGGGCGGACGTGGCGTAGGAGGCCGTCCCGCCCGAGAGGGCCACCGTGGCCAGGGCCGTGGTGCCGTCCAGGAACGTGACCGTGCCGGTGGGGGTGATGCCGCCGGCGTTGGCGACGGCGGCGGTGAAGGTCACGGAGACGCCGAAGGGATCCGAGCCCGTGGTGCTGGAGCGGGTCAGGGTCACGGTGGAGGCGAGCTGCTGGACCACCTGGGACAGGGCGGCGCTGGTGATGGCGGCGAAGTTCCCGTCGCCGGCGTAGACGGCGGTGACGGCATGGGTGCCGGGCGCCAGGGCCGAGGTGGTGTAGGAGGCGGTGCCGGAAGCGAGGGTGGCCGTGCCCAGGAGGGTCGCGCCGTCATAGAAGCCGACGCTGCCGGTGGGCGTGCCGCCCGTGCCGGTGGCGGTGGCCGTGAAGGTGACCGGCGCCAGGCCGAGGGAGGGAGTGGCGGAGGAGGCCAGGGCCACCGCGGGGGCCGCCTTGGCGATCACCAGCGGGTAGGTGGCGGCGGTGGCGACGGGCAGGTAGTTGGCGTCGCCGCCGTAGGTGAAGCTGACGGTGTAGGTGCCCACGCCCAGGGTCGCGGCGGAGACGCTCCAGGCGGCGGAGCTCGAGGTGGAGCCGGCCGTCAGGGCCGCGGTCCCGGAGGCCACGCTGGTGCTGGAGGCGTTCAGGATGGACCAGGCGAGGGTGCCCGTGGGACGGGCGATGGTCGTGTAGGGGCCGGTGGCCGTCGCGGTGAGGGCGGCGGTGTCGAACAGCGTGGCGGTGGGGGTGGTCGCGGGTCCGAGCAGGGCCACGGGGGCCTTGGCCAGGGCCACGGTCGAGGTGCCCGAGCTGGCGAGGAAGGCGCCCGTGACGCCGGCGTAGGAGGCGGTGATGGTGTGCGAACCGATCCCCGTGAGGACGACGCCGGAGAGGACGGCCTTGCCGGCGCTGACGGTGACGGAGGCGCCGTTGTTGAGGCTGGTGGTGGTGCCGCCCACGGTGTCCGTGAAGGTCACCGTGCCGGTGGGAAGGGTGGCGGTGTGGCCGGCGGTGGTGTCGGCCAGGGTGGCGGTGAGGGTCACGGCCTGGCCGTTGGTGAGGGAGGAGGGCGCGAGGGTGACGGTGGTGCTGGTGGTGTCGCCCGGGTTGGTGCCGGTGCCGGTGGCGGCGAACGCCTGGGTGGTGCCTGCCACGTTGAGGGAGTTGTCGGTGAGGGTGATGGCGGCGCTGAGGCTGCCCACGGACTGGGGCGTGAACATCACCGAGACGTTGGCGCTGGTGCCCGGAGCCAGGACCGTGGCGGAGGTGACGGGGTTCGTGCCGGCGGGGTTGCCGCTGAAGTCGCCCGTGAAGGTGGGGTCGGCGCTGAAGGCCAGGTCCTGGTTGCCCAGGTTCGCCACCGTGGCCGTCTTCGGGCTGTCGGTGGAGGTGAAGCCCTGCTTGGTCGCGGCGAAGGACAGCGCCCCGCCGGAGACGTTGGCGTAGACGATGCGGCCGTTGGTCCAGTCGGGGATGTAGAGGTTGCCGGCGGGATCCGCGGTGACGCCGAAGAGCAGGGAGCCCAGGGTCGCCGGCGCGGGCAGGCCGGAGAGGGCCACGGCCGAAGCGAGGCCGGCGGTGGTGACCTTGACGATCCGGCTGTTGCCTGTGTCCACCACGTAGATGTTGCCGAAGGCGTCGGAGGACACGCCCTGGGGATTGCTGATGGTGATGCCGGGCAGGGCCAGCGCGGACGCGGCCCCCGCGGCCGTGACCTTGACGATGGAGCTGCTGTTCTGGGTGCGGGCGGCGATGTAGCAGGATCCGAACGGGTCCACGGTCATGCCGGTGACGGTGCTGCCGGCGAACGTGAAGGCGCCGGTGCCGAGCACCGCGCCCAGGCCCGAGGCGGTGCTGCCGGTGACCTTCAGGCTGGACACCCGGAGGATCCGCCCGTTGGTGAAGTCCGCGATCAGGAGGTTGCCGGCGCCGTCGAAGGCGAGGGCGGTGGGGAAGCCCAGGGCGGTGGGAAGGCCGCTGATGGCCAGCACCGAGACCACGCCGTCGGGCGTGACCACGAGGATGCGGCTGCGCTGGTGGTCGCCGACGAAGAGGTTGCCGGCCCCGTCCAGGGCCACGCCGGTGATGTTCAGGTTGGCGAGGCCGCCGGGGGTGCCCAGGGGCACCGCCGCGGCGCTGCCGCCGCCCGCGGGGATGCGGACGACGCTGCTGCTGTAGACGCCGCAGTAGAGGTTGCCCGCGCCGTCCAGGGCCACCTGGTAGGGGTTGGCCATGGGCAGGCCGCCGGTGGCGACGACCGTGCCCACGTTGGGGGACACGGCGGCCACAGGGGCGTCGGCGAAGCCCACGAGGGGGATGGTCATGATGATGTTGGCGGGGGTCGCGTCGTCGTAGAGCACGACGGCGCCGGTGCGCTGGCCGGAGGCCGTGGGGAGGAACTTGACCTCGATGACCGCGGACCCGGGGACGCCGGCGGCGATGGTGGTGCCGGCGCCGAGCGTGAAGTCGAGGTTCTGGACGCCGGCGGTGAGGACCTTGAGTGATCCGTAAGCGGGGCTGGCCATGGTCTGGACCGGGAGGGTCAGGGTGACCGGCGCAGCGGCGCCCAGGGTCGCGTGGCCGAAATTGACGGCGGTGCGGTTGAAGGAGCTGCTGTAGGTGGAGTCGGCGGAATTGGCGGTCAGGGGCAGCGTCGCCTCCACCACCTGGCTGTTCCCGGTGTCGGCGATGTGGACGGTTCCGAAGATGTCCACCGCCACGCCGGCGGGCGCGGCCGAGGGCAGGCCCCAGTTGCCGGTGTTCAGGTTCTGCGCGTTGAGGGCGGTATCCATCACGACGATCCGGTTGTTGCCCGTGTCGGCGACGAACAGGTTGCCCACCCGGTCGAAGGCGACGGCGCTGGGGCCGGAGAAGGAGGCGGGACTCCCGGCCCAGGTCGGGGCGACCACCCCACCCGTGGTGGAGCCGGCGGCCACGGCGACGATGCGGTTGTTGCCCGCGTCGGCGATGTGGAGCTTCCCGGCGGCGTCGAAGGCGAGGCCCTTGGGCGAAGCCAGGTTCGGCGCCCCTGGAGAGACGTTGATGGCGAGGCCGGCGGCCGATCCGCCCGTGGTCACTTCGACGATGGCGTTGGCGCCCGCGTCGGCGATGAAGAGGTTGCCGGAGGCGTCCACCGCCACGCCCTGGGGCGAAGCGAGGGTCACGGACCCCGTGCCGACGACGGTGGCGGTCCCGTTCGTGGCGACCTTCACCACCCGTGCGTTGCCGGTGTCGGCGATGTAGAGGTTGCCCGGGACGTCCAGGGCCAGGGCGGTGGGACCTGCCAGGGCGGTGCCCAGGCCGCTGACGCCCAGGACGGAGGCGGCCCCCGTGGGATCGACCTTGATGATCCGCCCGTTGGCGGTGTCGGCGATGAAGGTCGTGCCGTTGGGCGCCACGGCCAGGCCCGCCGGGCCGTTGAGGGTGAGGGAACCGGTGGGGGTCGCCTGGGCCATCCCCTTGAACTTCAAGGTGGGGGCCGGCCCCGCCAGAACGGGCGAGGCGCCCGCCAGGGTCAGGCAGAGGAGGAGCAGCCACCGGAAGGGAGGCCGGCCCGGGGAGGCGGAGGCGATTCTGGCGAGGTTGGGCATGTGGCTCCTTTCAGAACGCAGCAGAGGACAGGCCTGCGGCCAGCGGGCCCAGGTCCAGGAAAGGCGGGTTGCAGACCATCCATCGGGTGGCGGTCTATTGAGCATTACAAGATTCGGAGGGGACTTGAAAAGCTCAATTAACAACTCATTTACTACAACCAGATCATCTTAGGTGTTCCCGAAGAAACCCTTGCATCCAAGACTAGGCCATCGGCCGGTAGCTGTCCGTACGCTGGATTACCTAGTCTCAAAGTCAATTGCCCAGGATTCCCTTGAGCTGCTCCTCCGCGCTCTGGGAGGAGAGGGTGCTGCCTTCGAGGGACCGGATCTGCTGCTGGGACAGATCGATGCGGGGCCCGAAGGCCTTGCGGTGGAACTGCCGGCAGAACTCCCGCACGGTGGCGTCCCGGTCGGCGCCCGGCGCCACCTGGAACCGGCACAGGACGGTGCCCTGGGGGCCGTCCAGGCCCCCCTGGAGCCCCCCGGCCCCGGTCTGCTCCACCACCACCCGGAACCCGCGGGGGTCCGGTTCCAGGCGCGGGGACGAGGCCAGGAGGCCGGCGGCTTCGGCGGCCATGGGGCCGGACGTCTGGATGCGGCAGGGGATTCGCAGGCCCGCCCGCCGGAGTTCTCCGCCGTCCCGCTGCAGGACGGCGGCCAGGGAGGCCAGGGCCCCCGCCCGGTCCCCCCGGGCGGCCTGGGCCTTGGCCCGCAGGGCCAGGAGCTGGGTGTGGAGCACGGCGAACTCGGCGGGCAGGACGGGCTCGGCCGCGGCCAGGGCCTCGAGGGCGCTCCCCGCGTCGCCCCGCTCCAGGCGCGCGGCCCCCAGGCCCAGGAGGAGGAAGCCACGTTCCCGGTCCGCGGCGGGGCCGGTGCGGGCCAGGAGCCGCAGGGCCTCGGCCTCGGCGACGCCGGCTCCGGCGATGCGCGGCAGGAGCACCTCGGAGCCGGGCAGCTCGGCAACGGCCTGGGGGGCCAGCACGCGAAGGGACTGCCCCAGGCGCTCCCGGTTCCCCATCAGGAGGGTCCCGGCCCGCCGGCGGGCCAGGGCGGCCTCCACCTGGTGGCGGGCCATGCGCAGGAGGATGGCGGGGCGGCGCTTCCAGGGGGCGAAGCTGAGCTCCTCCCCGTCCCGCGCAAGGGCGTCGAGGAGGGCCTGGTAGAGGAACACCTGGGTGCCCGCCTCCCGCTGGCCGTCCCGGGCCGAACCCGTGGCGTGGCGGTCGGGGCGTTCCCGCACGCGCCGCGCGATGGCCAGGGCCTCGTCGGTGGCCCCGCAGGAGAGCAGGAGGCCGCCGGTGAGGGTCTGGCGGGTGTTCCAGTGGGTCTCGGCGGGCAGCGGCAGGGTGCGGAAGGCCCACTGGTGCATGCGCTTGACGGCGTCCATGGCCTCGGGGAGCCGCTGCTCCTGAAGGTAGAGGAAGGCCAGGTCGCCCCAGGGGTTGGTGACGCTCCCGGGCTGGAAGTGCTCCGCGGCCTCCAGGAGGAGCTGCTCGGCCCGGGCCAGGAGGCCCAGGTGCCAGGCCCCGTCGGCCGCGTTGCGGATGAGGGTGCAGTCCCGGTCCTTCCCCCGGAGGAGATCCAGCGCGTACACGCGCATCTGGGTGGCGAAGGCCTCCTCGGGGCGGTCCGACTCGGCCTCCATGGCCGCGAGCGTGTTGAGCGCCGTGGCGGCGTCGCGCGGATCGCCCCCGGCCACGGCCTCGTCGATCTTGCGGCGGGCCTCCCGGAAGCGGCCCAGCTTCATGAGGGGCCAGGCGTGGTCCACCGGGCGCTGCTTGAGGAAGAGCCGGTCGTGGGCGTCGAGGGTGCGCAGGGCGTCCTCGTAGCGCTCCATGCGGTACTGGGCGGAGGCCTGGAAGCCCAGCACGGAGCTGTAGTAGCCCGTGGGCGCCTCGGGCCCCCAGGCGCCTCCGTAGCGGGCTTCCAGGAGCTTGCGGGCCCGGGTGAACCAGTACAGCGCCCGGGGCAGGTCCCCGTCGGTGTTGAGGCTGACCATGCCGATGACCTCGCAGGCCAGCCAGGAATCCGGATGCGCGGCCAGGTAGGCCTTGGCGGCCTCCCGGGCCTCCAGGGGGTGGCGCTCCCTGTCCAGCATCTCCGCGAAGCGCGCCTCCCCGGGGGCGGGCCGGTACGGCGCGGCGAAGGCCGCGCACGCCACCAGGACCGCCGCCAGGGAGCGGAGCATCAGGCCCTCCCCCGCAGCGTCGCGCGGCTCAGCGCCTCCATGGGTTCAGCCAGGCAGGCCCGCACCACCTCGGCGGCGGCGGGAGCTCCCGGGCCCAGCTCCATGCGGTGCCCGAAGACCAGGGGCGCCAGCCACGCCACGTCCTCGCCGGAGACGAAGTCCCTTCCGCGCAGCGCCGCGGCGGCCTTGAGCGCGGGCACCAGCAGCACCAGGCTGCGGGTGGAGACGCCCTGCACCACCTGGGGATGGCTCCGCAGCGCCCGGGCCAGGTCCACCAGGCAGTGGTTCACCGGATCCGCCACGAAGACGCCGGCCTCCACCTGCTCCCGCGCGTCCAGGAGCTCGGCGCGGGTGACGGGGGGGCTCGCGGGTTCGGCCCTGCGGGCCAGGCGCGTGGCGAGTACCGCCAGCTCGGCGTCCCGCGAGATGTGGTCCATGCGGATCTTGAAGAGGAAGCGGTCCAGCTGGGGCAGCGGCAGGGGGTAGGTGCCGGCCACGTCCCGGGGGTTCTGGGTGGCGATGACGAAGAACAGCGTGTCCAGGGGCCGCGTGACGTTGTCCACGGTCACCTGCTTTTCGGCCATGGCCTCCAGCATCGCCGCCTGCACCTTGGGGGAGGTGCGGTTGATCTCGTCGGCCAGCACGACGTGGGCGAAGAGGGGCCCCGGGCGGAAGGCGAAGTCCCCGGTCTGCGGCTCGAACACCGAGACGCCGGTGATGTCCGAGGGCAGCAGGTCGGGGGTGAACTGGATGC